>JBAYJI010000001.1:0-63748 GCA_041665205.1 Minisyncoccota bacterium
ATATAAACTGAATCTTCTCATCGCGCACCAATACATTGAGCAGATGGAAGAGGAGGTGCGTGATGCCGTCTTCGGTAACGTCGGCACGACGGTCGTCTTCCGCGTCGGTCCGTTTGACGCTGAAGTGCTCGAGACAATCTTTATGCCCAAGTTCACCAAGGAGGACGTGGTTGCGCTCGATAAGCGACAGGTCTACCTCTCGCTTATGATCGACGGTGTCGGATCAGCACCCTTCTCAGCGGTGACGATACCGCCGATTGAGCCCCCGCCTGTCTCGTACCGAGAACGGGTCATCGCCTCGTCACGCGAACAGTTCACTGCAGAGCGTGCGGGCGTCGAGAACGTCATTGTAGAAGAGCTCGCCGCGAGTGCCGCCTCACCGGCTCCCTTTGATGCGCGAATGAAGAAGAAGCCGGCTCCTCTCGAGCGCCCGCCGACACCCCCTCTACGGCAGGCAGCATCGCCGATGCCTCCAAGAGAGGAGAGGCCGCTGCCTCCGGTTTCGCAGGGCATAGCGCCAAGACCGTTTGTTAAGCGAGAAGAGGCTCCTCGCCCCCCTGAGCGGCGAATGGACCCACCCCGCGAACAGAAGAGGGAGGTCGCACGGCCACCCGTGGTGACGAAGAGTGCTGAAGAGCTGAAGGCGATTCTCCGTACCATGACGACGAAGACGGGAATGGAGAAGGAGCAGAAGCAGACAGAGAACAAGCAATCGCTCAAGGGAGCTCTTGCCGAGGTATTGCAGAAGAGTCAGCAGCCCCGACGTCCGCAAGGGCCGGAGCCCCGACCGATAGCGCCGGAAGAAATGCAAAAACCCGCGGCGGCGGAGCCGCCACGGGCAGCTCCGACGTCGGAAGTCGGAACGCCGACCGCAAGCGTCGGGAAAGAGAAGAAACCCTTCGAGGTGTCAGAAGAGGCCCTGCGCAAGGTGTTAAAAGGCGAATCATAACCTCTCCCTATGCGCATTGTCGGTCTGATCACCCTGGTCATTCTCCTCCCCGCACTCGTGTATGCGGTAGCGCTTATAAATATCAACACCGCAGACGCGGCGCTTCTCGATACGTTGCCGGGTATCGGACCGACAAAGGCGACGGCTATCATCGACTATCGCACGCAGCACGGGCCGTTCGCCCGGATTGAGGATATCCAGAACGTCAGTGGTATCGGCGCGAGCACCTACACAGATATCAAGTCGCTCATCACGGTCGGCGACACAAGCTCGTCGGGCTCGGGAGAGAGCGCGTCGTCGACACCGAGCGTTGCACCGGCTGCGTCGACCTATGTGCCGCCGCCCGCTGATCTTGTGGTAGAGATTGGAGAGAACCGTGTGGCGATGCTTGAAGTGCCGCTGCGCCTCTTCGCGCGCGTCACTACCAAGGGCGGCGCAGTCGACCAGTCGGCGCACGTCTCATGGAGCTTCGGCGACGGCTCCTCGGCAGTCGGCAACTCGGCCGAGAAGGTGTATCGCTACGCGGGTACGTATCTCATCACCGTCGACGCTGTCGATGGCTCGACAACGGCGCACGACGAGATCGTCGCCACCGCGAAACAGGCGAAGGTGCATCTCCCTCCGGTCTCGGGCGACGGCATTTTAATTGCAAATGATTCAGACGAGCGCCTCGACCTCTCCGGTTGGCGGCTACTCTCTGAGACCGGCTCGTTCCGTATCCCAAGCGGCATGACCGTCTTGCCCTCCTCGAGCGTGCTGCTCCCCTTTACCATAACGAACTTACCGATAGCGAGTGAGGCAACGCTCGTGTATCCCGACGGTGTGATAGCGGCGCGTTCGACCGTGCCCGCCGCAGCCACCGTTGCGGCTGCCGCGCAACTTCTCGAGCCTGCGGCCCGTTCTAATGAAGTGCAGACAGCCGAAGAAGCTCCGCCTGCAGAGACTATCAGCGTAAGCGCTCCCGCACATGAGAACACAGCAGTAGGCGCCCCCACAGCGACGATAGAGCTCGCGGCTGTGGGGGCAGCATTGCCCGCTCTCGAAGAGGCTCCGACGACCACGTCCCAGATCCCTCGTTTCCTCCGTTCACCCTGGACGCTCAGCTTTCTCGGTCTTATGACACTTGCGGGCAGCGCTTTCATCTTTCTCTAATTCGCATTAAAACCTCTTGTATACTAGGCTCCAAGCATGGATAGCAAAAAACTCATCCTCGTGACTGGCGGTGCGGGCTTTATCGGCTCGCACCTCTGCGCGCGCCTGGTAAAAGGGGGGCATACCGTCATCTCTCTCGACAACTATTTTGCCGGCAGTCGTGAGAATCATGTTGCCGGCGTCGACTATCGTGAGGGCCATACCAAGGATGTCGAGAAGCATGTTCCCGAGGCGCCCGACCTCGTCTACCACCTCGGTGAGTATTCGCGCGTCGAGAAGAGCTTTGAAGATGTGGAGCAGGTGTGGGACCTGAATCAGTTCGGCACCTTTGCAGTGCTTGAGTTCGCGCGCCGTCGCGGCGCGAAGTTGGTCTATGCAGGGTCATCGACCAAGTTTAGCGACGGCGGCACCGGACGCGACCAGAGCCCCTACGCGTGGAGCAAGGCGAGCATGACTGACCTCGTGAGAAATTATGGCGACTGGTTCGGCCTCAACTACGCGATCACCTATTTCTATAATGTGTATGGGCCACAGGAGCGTGCGGGTGCGATGGGCACGGTTGTAGCTATTTTCAAAGAGCAGTACAAGCGAGGACTTCCGCTCGGTGTGGTCGCTCCAGGGACGCAAGAGCGCGTCTTTACGCACGTGCACGATATCGTCGATGGTCTCATCGTTGTCGGCGCACAAGGAGTTGGCGATGGTTACGGTATCGGCAGCGAGGAGAGTTACTCGATCCTCAACCTCGCGAAGCTCTTCGGGAGAGAGGTTATCATGCTCCCCGAGCGGCAGGGGAATCGTATGCAGGCAGCGGTTGATACGGCGAAGACACGCTCGCTCGGCTGGGCGCCGCGCCGCCTGCTCGCCGACGATATTGCGGCGTTTGTGCGGGACGCTAAGTCGGAGACGGCTCCCGAGAAGCGTATCCTCGTCTTCACGACCACCTTCCACCCGATATCCGGCCCGGCCGAGAACGCACTCTGCGAGCTTATGTCTAAGATGCCTGACGTACATTTCGACATCATCACCGCCGCGCACGCGAAAGAGGCGCTCGATATCCCTTGCATCGTGGAGAACGGGACGGTCTATCGTGTCGGCTTCGGTAACCGTTTTGATAAATTCCTCTTGCCATTTTTCGGCACGCATAAGGCGCTCAAGCTCGCAGATAAACACAAATATCTCTTCGCCTGGTCAATCATGGCGAGTTATGGCACGCTCCCGGCGGTCGCCGTGCGAAGAGGGAAGCTCATCCCACTTCTCGTAACGCTCGCCGACCAATCGCTCTCTTGGTACGAACGACTCTTCCTGCGGCTTATCCTCTCGCAGACTGACCAGGTCTACACCTCGACGCCAGAGCAAGGTGAGAAACTCATCTCGCTTGAGAAGCGCATGCGCGCGCGCAAGTCGCTCGGCGCGGGCGACTCCTTCGCCAACCAGATCCGCTTCGCCTATTCCGCAATCTTGCGCAAACACAATGTCAGATAAAAAAACAAAGAAGATCCTCATCTTCTCGCTCGCGTATTATCCGAACTTCGTCGGCGGCGCGGAGGTCGCCATCAAAGAGATCACTGACCGGATATCGTCTGAGGAGTACGAGTTCCACATGGTGACGCTCCGCTTCGATTCTCATCTGCCGAAAATGGAGAAGATCGGGAACGTCATCGTTCACCGTATCGGTTTCACCCGGCCGGCGCCGACCATCAGCGACCTGAAGAAGTTCCCGCTCTTCTTGAACAAATACTGGTTCCAGTTCGCGACAGCCTTTATCGCTGCGCGGCTCCATCGGCAGTATCGCTTCGACGGCACGTGGGCGATGATGGCGCACTCCTGCGGCATCCCGGCAGGCATCTTCAAGACGCTCCGCCCCGAGGTGCCCTATCTTCTCACGCTTCAAGAAGGCGATCCGCTCGAGCACATCGAGCGGATCGCGCGGCCGGTATGGCCCTTGTTTAAGCGCGGATTCACGAAAGCGGATGCGCTCCAGTGCATCTCGACGTTCCTGCTCGCGTGGGGTCGGCGCATGGGATTTGCCGGACACGCAGAGGTCATCCCGAACGGGGTCGATATCGAGCGTTTTTCGCATGCGTTTTCTAAAGAAGCGGTCGCGGCGAAGCGGCAGGAGCTCGGCAAGAATACTGGAGATATCTTCTTGGTAACGACGTCGCGGTTGCTGCACAAAAACGGTATCGACGATGTGATCCGCGCGCTTCGCGCACTCCCCAAGCATGTGCATTTTCTCGTATATGGCGTCGGTCCTGATGACGCGAAGCTCAAGGGCCTCGCGGCAGAACAGGGCGTCGCAGGGCGGGTGCACTTCAAGGGGCACCTAGGGCACGCCGAGATACCGCTCGTATTCCGGGCCTGCGACATTTTCATCCGCCCGAGCCGTTCGGAGGGCATGGGCATCTCATTCGTCGAAGCGATGGCGGCGGGGTTGCCCGTCGTCGCAACGCAAGAGGGCGGTATCGCCGACTTCCTCTACGACGCGAAGAGGAATCCTGACAAGGAGCCGACCGGCTGGGCGGTAGACAAGGATTCTCCCGAGCAGATTGCAGAGGCAGTGAGAGACATCCTCGCACATCCCGAGCAGGTCGCGCGGGTTAAAGCGACTGCGAAGAAGATGGTCTTTGAGCGATACGACTGGGATCTCATCGCACAGGAGATGAGAGAGGTCTTCGCCCATCTCCTCGAAAACCGCTAGAATACCCGTATGCGGCTCGTTATCGCGACACCCTTATATCCGCCCGAGATAGGCGGTCCCGCGACCTACGCGAAGCTCCTCTTTGAAGGGCTGCCCGGAAAGGGGGTCAGCGTGGAGCTCGTGAAGTTCAGTGATGTCCGGCATTTGCCGAAGATTGTCCGGCACTACGTGTATTACCGGCGCGTGCTAAAGGCGGCTCGGCGCGCAGACGTGGTGCTCGCCCTCGACCCGGTCTCGGTCGGTCTGCCGGCACAGAAGGCGGCCGAGAAGGCGGGTAAGCCGTTTGTGGTGAAGATTGTCGGCGACTACGCGTGGGAGCAGGGGCAGCAGCGATTTGGCGTCACACAGACGCTCGACGAATTTGTACAAGAGAAGAAAGTGTCGCTCCCTCTCCGTGTCCTCCGGCAGATCCAGACTCGTGTGGCGCTCGCCGCCGCGAAGGTACTCGTCCCGAGCGGCTATTTGAAAAACGTGGTGACCGAATGGGGGGTCCCCAGCGATGCGATACAGGTTGTCTACAACGCGGTGTCGCCTGAGGAGCCCGGTACCGTGCCGAGTGCGGTGATGGGGCTCCCGCGGCCCGTTGTGGTGACCGTGGGGCGTCTGGTGCCCTGGAAGGGTATGAGTGGCGTTATCGACAGCGTCGCCGGTCTGAGTGACGAAGGGGGCAAGGCCTCTCTGGTCATCGTCGGCGACGGACCGGACCATGTGCCGCTTATCTCACATGCCGAGAAGGCGCTTGAGGGTAGATGTATCTTCACGGGCGCGCTCCCGCACGCGGATACGCTTGCGACGATGAAGTATGCCGATGTGCTTGTGCTCAACTCTTCATATGAGGGCCTCTCGCACATCCTTATCGAGGCACTCATGCTCGGCGTGCCGGTCGTTGCGACAGAGGTCGGTGGCAACACCGAGGTGATACAGGACGGAGAGAATGGCCTCCTGGTCCCCTTCGGAGACACCGCCGCACTCAGCGGGGCGCTCGCGCGTATACTTAAAGAAGGGAAGCTACGCTCGCACATCTCGGCGCGTGCGCTCGAGTCGGCAAAGCGCTTTGAGGTCGAAACGATGCTCAGAGAGACGGCGAATCTTCTCAAGGTATGAAAGTCCTATTTATCTCAAATGACTCGACACTATTCCTTGCGACGAGTGCATCGCGCGCCCGGATGCGTGCGTACGCCAGAGCGATAGAGGGTGAGCTCCATATCGTCTCGGTCGCGGGTTCTGACGCTCACGAAGAGCAGGAGGAGAATCTCTATCTCTACCCCGTGCATGCGTGGAAGATATTCCGCATCCGCGCACTTGCCGCCCGCGCCCGCGCCCTTATCCTCGAACACGCAATCGAGGTCGTCTCGGCGCAAGATCCCTTCGAACACGGACTCGCGGCGCTCCGTGCTATTGCCGGTACAAATGCAAAACTGCATGTGCAGGTGCACACCGACTTCCTCTCTCCGTGGTTCATCCGAAGCGGTAACTGGCGCTCTCCGCGTGTGCGGATGCCATTTCTCAATCGTTATCGTCTCGGTATTGCCGACCGTGTGTTGCCTGCAGCTGCGGGTATCCGCGTCGTATCTGAACGGGTGAAGGTGTCGCTCCTCGCCAAGTACGGGTCGCGTATCCCTGAGCCGTCGGTCATACCGGTCATGGTCGACGCGACGGTTCCCGCACTCGTGCACCTGCCTGCGCATCCTTTGTTTACCTTTGCACTTATCACCGTTGGCCGGCTCGAACCCGAGAAGCGCATCGAAGATATCCTCGCCGCGCTGAAGCTCGTCATCAATCACTATCCGATGGTGGGACTCTTTGTCGTCGGCGAGGGGAGCGAGCGCGGGAGGCTTGAGCGGATGACGCGTTCGCTCGACCTCACTGACAAGGTCGTCTTTCTCGGCGAGCGCGCCGACGTGCGCTCGCTCATGCCCAGTGCGCAGGCATTTATCCAGGCGAGTGCCTATGAAGGGTACAGTCGTACCCTTGTCGAGGCGGCGCTCGCCAAGGTGCCGATCATCACGACCGACGTCGGCATCGTCGGCGAAGTATTCAAGGGATACGAAGACGTGCTCGCGGTGCCGGTTGCCGACCCGACGGCGCTCTCGCTCAGCATCGTCGGCTTTATTGAAGACAATCGAGTGCGACAAGAGCTCCCGATGCATGCCGAGACCACGGTGCGCGCGCACCTCGAATCTGTCGGCGATATCCCGGCGCGTATCGCAGCCGACCTCGCACGTGCAGCGGAAAGCGACTAAACCCCTCGCGGGTCGGTTATAGAGCACATATGGTACCGGCATCGGCATCATGTTAAAGTCATGCAAATGATTGCACACAAAGAGAATAAGCGACCCGTGGGCTTTATAGGCCAAGGGTACATCGGCAAGAATTATGCCGATGACTTCGAGAAGCGCGGCTTCTCGACCGTGCGGTATGCGCTTGAAGAGCCTTATCGGAACAATGAAGAGAAAATAAAAGAGTGCGACATCGTCTTCATCGCCGTGCCGACCCCAACAACGCCGCAAGGTTTTGACGATTCAATCGTACGCGATGCGATCAGTCTCACGGAGATGGGGAGCATTGTTATCGTGAAGTCAACCATCGTGCCAGGTACGGCGAAATCGCTTCAGATGCAATATCCGGATTGCATCCTTTTTTATTCTCCCGAGTTTCTCTCCGAAGCGACTGCCGCGCACGATGCCGCGCATCCATTCTCGAATATCCTCGGTTTCGCTGTCGATGACGAGGCGCACCGCTTTGCGGCAGAGCGAGTACATGCGATCCTCCCGTCAGCACCCTTCTCGCTTACGTGTGATAGTACGGAGGCGGAGATCATCAAATATGCGCACAATGGAAGCGGTTTTGTCGAAGTAGTCTTCTTCAATATCATGTATGAGCTCGCACAGAAACTCGGAGCGGATTGGGCGCCGGTAGAAAAAGCGATACAGGCCGATCCGTATGTCGCTCACCGGTATGCAAAGCCCGTCCACAAGACCGGTCGCGGCGCGGGCGGGCATTGCTTCATCAAAGATTTTGCTGCGTTGCGCGGTTTGTGTGAACAGAAGGGTGTAGATGCTCTCGGAGTGTCGGTCCTTTCCGCACTCGAAAAGAAGAACAATGCCCTCCTGAAGGGAAGCAATAAAGATTTGGATCTTCTGGAGGGTGTCTACGGAGATAGCGCATAATGAAACTGCTTATCATCACTCAAGCGGTCGATCAAGAGGATCCTGTCCTCGGGTTCTTCGTTCGTTGGATAGAAGAGTTTGCAAAGCAGATCGAACAGGTCGAGGTCATTTGTCTCAAGTCGGGGAAGCACAATCTCCCTGAGAATGTACACGTGCACTCACTTGGGAAAGAAAGACGAACGACCGAAAGCGCCACCATATATGATAGTGTTTTCGGTCGTGTCCGGTATGCGTGGCGGTTCTTCTTGCTCGCGTGGCGTCTGCGCCGCAGCTATGACACGGTGTTCGTGCACATGAACCCCGAGTACGTTGTCCTTGGCGGTCCGCTCTGGCGTCTCTTAGGTAAGCGCATTGCGCTCTGGTACACGCACAAGAGCGTCAATCTGAAGCTCCGTCTCGCGGAACTCGTGGCGAATGATATGTTCACCGCCTCACCCGAAGGGTTCCTTCTTCGATCGCGCAAACTCCATGTTGTAGGACATGGTATAGACGCGGCAACGTTTCGTACCGCCATCGGATTGTTTCGGATGCCCCTGCGCATCGTGAGCGTCGGACGCATCACGCCAATCAAGAACCTCGATATCCTTGTTGAAGTGGTTGCGCTCCTGAAAGAGCGGGGAATTCTCGCGACTGCAACCCTTATCGGGGAGCCTGCAAAACCTTCCGACGAAGCATATCGCGAGTCGCTCAGGGATCTTGCGAAGAGGCGGGGTATTTCAGACAGTATTATCTTTGCGGGAAGCGTGCCGTACGCACAGATGCCGGAGAAGTATCGCGACTTCGACCTGTCGGTGAATTTGAGTCCGACCGGTGGCATGGACAAGGCTGTACTCGAATCTATGGCGGCAGGACTCCTCGTCTTCGTGTCCAATCGAGCTTTCGCGGGATTGTTCGGGCCGCATGCGCGCGAACTCATGTTTGATGAAAAGGATGCGGCGGCCTGCGCCGACAAGATAGCCGCATTTACGCACCGAGGGGAGGATGTTGCGCACGTGCGCGCGGACTTACAAGGATGGGTCGAGACCATGAGCGTGCAGTCGCTTATACCGCGTATCCTTTCATATCTATGACGCAGGTCACAAAAGACGCGTACCGATTCGAGCGCTATGTCGGGATTGACCGATGGTCGAGCTACTACTACCAGCTGCGCGAGATCGTAGCGCTCGAGCCGAAGTCGGTGCTTGAAATAGGAGTCGGCGATCGCGTCGTCGGGAACTATCTCAAAGGTCGTGGCATCGAATACACGTCAGCGGACGTTGCCGAAGATCTCTCACCCGACGTGGTTGCCGACGTGACCGCGCTCCCGTTTGGAGATGGGTCGTTCGATGTCGTATGCGCCTTTGAGATTCTCGAACACCTGCCGTTCGAGCGGTTTAAACATGCGCTTCAAGAATTGACTCGTGTATCGAAGCGCGCCGTTCTCCTGAGTCTGCCGCACTTCGGCCCTTCGGTGCGTCTTGAGCTTAAGATACCGCTCCTGCCGTGCATGCGGCTTGCGTGGAAACTCCCATATCCTAAAAAGCATGTCTTTAACGGTCAACATTATTGGGAGATAGGGAAGCGTGGGTACTCGCTGAACCGAATACGCGCAGCCATCGCCCTTTTCGGCGGTATCCAGAAAGAGTTTGTGCCGTTCGAAAACCAGTATCACCATTTCTTTCTTATAGAAAAATTATGAAGTTACGTTTGTATGTTCATCCTGCATGGCGCCGCCAAGGGATCCATACCCCGCTTCTCAATCCATGGTGGGGCAACCCAATCATCGAAACATCAATCTTAACGAAACAAATGTTCGACACTTATTCTTTCGATGTTGGACAGTACGCCGTAACTGACGATCTGCAGGCGGCGGATATGGTTCTTGCACCCTATCGGCACAGCTGGCTCCTCCAATTCGATCCAAATCTGTTTGCGGAATGTATCTGCACCGCCCGCGAGGCAGGATTGTCGCTACTTGTAGACGGTTTGGGGGACGTCGAGCGTCCGTTCACTATAGAGAATGCGTACATCTTGCGGTATGGAGGGTATCGTTTCATGAGCGAGCGCGGGAGGATACAGATACCGCCGCTCGCCGATGATCTCTTGGAGCGATGCAGGGAGGGACGACTCTCTATCCGTAACAAGCGAAATGAGAAGCCGATTGTCGGCTTTGCCGGCTGGGCGAAAATTTCTCCCGTCCAGCTTCTCCGCACTGTGATAAAAGAATTGCCGATACGCCTGCTCAGTATCAGTGACGACCGCTATCGCGCGTGTATCAAGGGCGTGTTGTGGCGGCAGAAAGCGATGAGTGTGCTACAGCGATCTCCGCGTGTGGTGAGCAATTTTCATACGCGCCGCTCTTTTACCAGCAACCCGAGGACTGTGGAAGGTGACATGCATGAATTGCAAGAGGAAATGGTGCGCACTATCTTAGAGAGCGACTATGCGCTTGATGTACGCGGCGACGCAAATGATTCGACGCGACTCTTCGAGATTCTCTCTCTGGGCCGCATCCCCGTCATCGTCGACACTGAGCGTAACCTCCCCTTCAGCGATAAGGTCGACTACTCCTCGTTTGCACTTATCGTCGACTTTCGCGATATCGAGAATCTGCCGGAGCGGATAGCCGGATTTCACGCGAACATCTCGCCGGAACGTTTTATAGAGATGCAGAAGAACGCCCGTGATGCCTATGTCAATTATTTCCGCATTGATGCGCTTACGCGGCTCATTGTCGAGAGATTGCGAGCAGAATTGACTTCGTGAAAATAAGTATTGTAAAATGAGAAGAGAAGTGGTACACTTCTTTGCGGAGCTCATTCCATTAACCCATACGAAAGGATATCGAGATGGCACAGCCTATCTGCTTGATTATTCCGCCCTCTCCATTCCTTATGGACGAGCGGGTGTTCCCATTCCTCGGACCGCTGAAAATAGCGGCAATGTTAGAGGAAGCCGGTGTGTCCGTTGAGGTGCTTGATCTCGCGGGCATAAAGAACTTCACTGATGCAGTCGAAGACCATGCGCGCAATTCTGCGGCGCGGCACTTCGGTATCACCGCGACGACGCCGCAGTTCCCTGCGGCCGTGCAGATCGCAAAAACGATTCGTTCAGTGAGAAAAGACGCGCGAATCATCATTGGCGGCACGCACGCGACGCTTGTCGTCGCGGCGTGCAAGTACGAAGTCGAGCACGAGCGAATCGGCCGGGCACACAAGGCCTACCGCCAGCTTGAAGCGAACTTCGACGTTATCGTATCCGGTGACGGGGAGGAAACCATCTTCCTCGCTATTGAAGACAACGCACCGAAGCTGATTGATGCGGACGACCGCAAGTCACCGCACTTTCTCACGAGCGCCCGACTTGATGCGACGCCGTTCCCCGCAAGGCACCTCATTGACCTCAAGAGTTACCACTACACCATTGACGGTGTAGAGGCGAGCGATCTCATTGCCCAACTTGGCTGTCCGTACAAGTGCGGGTTCTGTGCAGGACGGGCTTCGCCCATGCTGCGCAATATCCGCACGAGGAGTGATGAGAGCATTGTCGAAGAGATGATATCTCTGTACCAGACGTACGGGTATCGGGGCTTCATGTTCTACGACGACGAGCTCAATGTCAATCCGAAGATGGTCGCGCTGATGCAGAAGATCACCATGACTCAGATGAAGCTTGGAGTCGAGTGGAAACTGCGCGGGTTTGTGAAGTCGGAACGTTTTACCGACGAACAGGCGCAAGCGATGTTTGAGGCAGGCTTCAGGCAGGTGCTCATCGGCTTTGAGTCGGGTTCGTCGCGCATCCTGGAGAACATCCAGAAGATTGCGACGCGCGACGACAATACCCGTTGTGTAGAGATTGCACATCGGCACGGACTCAAGGTGAAGGCCTTGATGTCGCTCGGTCACCCGGGCGAGTCAGAGGAGACGATCCGTGCAACGCGCGATTGGCTCCTTGAGGTCCGGCCTTCGGACTTCGATGCATCAGTCATCACGCCGTACCCGGGCTCGCCCTATTATGACCACGCGCTCCCCACAGGAGAGCTGCATAACAGTAAGCCGGTGTGGGTTTATACCTGCAAGAGTGGTGATCGCCTCTACCAAGAGGAGGTGCACTACGAACTGGAGGCCGACTACTACAAAGGCGATCCGAACGACGGGTACACTTCCCATGTGTGGACCGATCACCTAAGCCCAAAAGCTCTGGTGGAGCGGCGGAACGAGCTGGAATCCGAAGTCCGCAAGGAACTCGGCATCCCGTTCTACCAAAGCAGCCCCGCGACGCTCTACGAGCACTCGATGGGGCAGTCGCCGCCCTCGCACATCCTTCGTACTTCACCCCTCGCTTGAGGGGTGTTTCTTTTCCTAAGGAGCAGTCACTCTCATGGTGGACTGGCTATTCGGTTTTATTGTCACGTTCGGCGGGATGCCGTACATCATACTGTCTGACGGGATATCTTTGTTGCAGAGCGATAGAGCACCGATAACGACATTGTCGCCGATCCGCACCGGCTTGATCACCTTTGCTCCCGTGTAGACGACGACGTTATTGCCGAGTCGCGGCAGGAGCACGTCTTCAGTGCCGGCTATCGTGACACCGTTGTAGAGAGTCGCGTTCTCGCCTATCGAGGCGCTGCTCCCTATTGTCACGTCGGCAGGGTGCGGCAAGAACAATCCCGGACCGATATCCGCGTAGGGCGAGATGTCGTTCGCGAACCGATATTGACGCCATATCCGGATGCGGAAGTGTCCGCGCCAGCCCTTGCGGATAAACAACTGGTTCACACGCAGCCAGAACACGCAGGCGAAACCAGGCCGCATCCGGATGAGGCTCCGAGTCTGTAGCAGGCGGGAGAGAGACGGCCCCTTCGGGTCGATCGTGCCGCCTGCAACAGCGGCGTCTTGGCACACAGTGTCCCAGAAACTCTTGGTCATGAAAGGGAATATATCACACGCTGCGGTTTAGGAATGAGGCGAGCCCTCCGGGGCGCGAGACGGCATACACCTCCGCTTCGACGTCGAGAGCCAGAATGCGTACTGCTTGTATAAGCTGGTTCGAGACCGGTCCGCTAAGCTCGGCCCCTTGAAGGGGAGGGTAGCGGAGTAGCATCGTGTAGCCGAGCGCGCTCTTGTCGTCTGGGCGGCCACCCGGGGTCACCTCGACAAGCTCGGCACCGAGCTTGTGATGGAAGTTCATCACCGGGTCGCTCCCGGCGAGCAGATAGTCGCGTACGAATTCTGCATCCGGCGTGTCTGTCATCTCGGGTACTGACTTCGGCTTGAAGGTCGCGCTGCAGATAGAAACGCAGGATATCTTCTTGTCGGCATAAGAGAAAGATATTTGCCCCGCAAGCGTGTTGCTCGTATCGATTGCACCCAGGGTCGTATAGTTTCCGAGGTACTTCCTGTATTCGCGTTCATCCTTAGTAAGCGGCTGCCAGCAGTGGTTGTAGAGCATGCGTGAGGCCTCAGCAAGAGGTGACTGAGACGTGAGTACGACAAATCTGAAATCATGACTCTCAATGAGGTCGTAGATTGATTCGAACGTCCCCTCAAGCTGCTTCCGGAGGGTCATGCGCTGCACCTTGCCGGTCGAGGTCATGGGCAGTTCTTCAGCACGGACGCTCTTGAGATATTTCGGCGTCTCGTATGCGCTCAGTACCGCGGATCCGGCAAGAAGAGAGAGCTTCAATCTCCGTGTCGCGCTTGCCGCATCGACATCCGCTTTCCACACCACGACCGCGCCTATCTCCTCGCCGTAGCGTTCATCGGGGACACCGACGATATAGGCTTGGTCGATGGCGGAGTCCGTTTTCTTGAGTGCGTTCTCGACAGCGACCGGCGAGATATTCACGCCGCCCTTGATGATGATCTCTTTGGCACGACCTTTGAGGTAGAAGAAGCGCCTCCCCTCAATCTCTTTCCAGTAACCGATATCTCCGGTCAGGAAATATCCGTCGCGAAAGGCATCCTCGCCGCCGATATACCCCTGCATGACCGCCGGACCTTTGACTATAAGTTCGCCCTCCTCCCCTTCACCAAGAATCTTTCCCCCAGCACTTGCTGCCTCGACGGTGGCCCATTTCATTGCTACGCCGATTGAGTTCTCCGCGACTGCTTTTGCGTACTGCTCTTCGCTCAGATCCATCGGTACGCCGGTGACGCGGAGTGCAGTCTCGGTCTGTCCGTAGCCCTGGTAGAGAGGGATGGAGAACTTCTGCATGAACTCGAGCGCATCTCCCGCGATGACGGGCGCAGAACCGAGCTGGATGCGAGTGAGTTTCAAACGGCTCTTCGTCAACTCAAATTCTTTTTCGCGACTGAGCTGGTCGAAGACGATGGAGGGTACGATTGAGGTAAACGTCGCGCCGCTCTCTGCTGCTTGCGCAAAGAAATGCGAGTTAGAGTAGCGGGGCGGCAGCGCGATCGAGGCGCCCGCGAGAAGCGACGCAAGGCAGAAGACGGTCGAGTTGATATGGTGGAGCGGGAGCTCGACCAAGAAGCGATCATCTTCGACGATACGTAGCCACTCGACTATCCCCTCCGCGTTGGCGACGAGATTCTCTAATGTCATCCGGGCACCCTTCGGATACGCCGTCGTGCCGGACGTGAAGAGTATGAGCGCTTCGTGAGAGAGGTCAGGCATCCACGAGATTTCCTCCGAACCTGAAGCGCTGTGTATCTCAGAGAGATTCTCTTGCGTTATCAGCAGCTTTGCATCGCTTGCTGACGTCTTGTACGCACGCAATTCGTCAGTGTCTCGTTTCGTGTCGAGCGGCATGGTCGCGATACCCATACTCCATGCCGCCCAGCTTATCGAGAGCAGGTCGGCGCAATTGCCGAGCGCAAGCGCGACCCGGTCGCCCCTCGAAAGCCGTTTTCTCTGAAGGTATGCGGCGGCGGCCTCGACTCGCGCGAGCAGCGCTGCCCGCGAGATCTCTTCTATGATCGTGCCGGAAGTGTCGCACACAAGCAACGCTGCCCGCGCGGGATCGGCGTGCGCAAGACCGGAGAGATGTTCGTGCAGGTTTTTCATAATTCTGACGAATCGGGTCTGCGCCAGACGAACAGGAGATAGAGCGTATAGTTCCACGCGAATCCGAGAATGATGCCGGCGGCATAGGCTCCGTGGATGAGAAGGAGATTGTTCGTTTGCCGTTCAGCCAGAAATACGAACAGCCACTGTAGGAAGACGGAACCGCTCACGACCAAGTGGAAGCGCAGGAGGCGCGAAGGGAGCGATATCTCGTGTTGCCGGTCACTGAAGGAGAAGCGGTTGTTGAGATAGAAATTCGTCAGGATACCGGTTTCTGCGCTGATCAGAACCGCGATACTAAGAGGGAACAGCCGTAGATATACGCCGAGCATCTCGAATACCGCGGTCTGTACGACGAGTGCGGCGACGCCCACAAAGAGCGCACGCACAAGGCGCGAATCGGCCAACTTCGTATACATCTGCAGTACGGTGTGCATCAGAAATGAATGATTGTGCATATTTTAGCATGAAGTAGAATCTAACTTGATGTCTTTCGTACGGGCGCATAAGATCGAGATAGGCATTTTTATGCTCGCGCTCGCGGTGCGCCTCCTCTATTTCGGGTTGAGTTACTCGGCCAACGGCGGGATCCTCGGTGCGGCCGCCAATAGCGGCGACGGCTATTTCGATATCGGTCAGAATATTATCGCGGGGATCGGTTATTCCATCGTGCACGAGCCGCCGTATGCGCCCACGTCCTACCGGACACCCGTGATGCCGTATTTCATTGCGGGGGTTTATTTCCTCTTCGGGAACTACTTCATGGTCATCTTGGTGCACCTGCTTATCGGGAGCATCGTGCCCTTGCTTGGCATGCGCATCGCGCGGTATATAACTGCAATACGGGTAATACCTATCGCGGTGGGTGTATTTCTCGCTCTTGAGCCGACGAGCATACTGCTCTCCGCTGTATTCTTGAGCGAGACAGTGTTCACCTTCCTGTTCGCACTCTCGATTATCTTCTTGTTCCGCTACTGGGAGGGAAAGGCGCTCGCGCCACTCCTTGTGTCCGCACTCTTGCTCGGTCTCTCGACGCTTACGAGGCCGCCGGTGGAGTATCTCCCAGCCGTCCTTGTCGCACTCCTCTTCTGGGAGACGCGTAAGCATCTGTCGCAGAGGGTGTTCGTGCATATCGGGCTCTATGTACTCGTCTTCGTCCTTACTCTTTCTCCATGGATCTATAGGAATTACCAGGTATTCGGCGTGTTGGGTCTCAGTTCTCAACAGGGAGCCGCCCTCTACACCATTACCGTGCCGTCGGTGCTCGCGATTGAACGCAAGACGAACTTTTCGCAGGAGTACAACAAGGCGATAGCGGGCCCGAATGAGACAGATTTCGTGCAGTCTGCCGCGTATACGAAACTCGCTCTGCCAATATTGGCGAGCCACCCGAGAGAGCTTGTGATTCTTGGTGCGAATACCGCGTTCAGTTTCTTCACCAACGACGGCATGTTCGATGTGCTACGCCAAATCAAGCGTGATGGCGGGATGTTTGACGTCTGGAGCCGGATCAAGAGCGAGAACGGTATACAGCTCGGCGAGTCGTCGATCTCTTTGCTGGTGACTGCACCGCTCACGATGCTGCAGTATCTCGCTGCGCTCGCGACTACGCCGCTCGCTCTCGTCGTTTTCGGGCGGGCGGTGTGGTTTCTAATCACGCTCGCGTTCTTGATGGGCGCATGGCATGCATTGCGTCAGGAACGGGAGAATATCTATGTGCTCACTGCCATTAGCATTGTTGCTTACATACTACTGACCACGCTCGTCGTCGGCTTCACGGTGAACTTCCGTTACCGTTTGCCGGTGAATGCAATTATTCTTACCTTTGCTGCGTATGAAGTCGTCTTGCTCTCGATGTGGTTTCGCAGGAGACTGCATACAACATAATTGATATGTCCCGACCGCTCATACAGTATGCAGGACGAGATCTCGAAGCGATGTTCTCTGCGCCCAATTACTGCGCATGGATACTCTCACAATTCGAGCCCTATCTAGGGCAGACGGTCGCAGAGGTGGGAGCAGGGTCGGGGAACTTCTCTTCAGAATTGGTGAAGAAAGTCAGCGGAAGGCTGCTTCTCGTAGAACCTTCCGTACAGATGTTCCCGCTTCTGGAGCAGCGTTTTGCGGGGAATCCGCGTGTCACGTGCGAGCAACATTATTTTGCAGAGGTAGCGCTGCACTATTGCGGTACACTTGATTCCATCGTCTATGTGAATGTCTTGGAGCACGTGGAGGATGATCGGCAGGAGCTCGCCGAAGCGTATAACGCCTTGAAACCGGGAGGTCATCTGTGCGTGTTCGTGCCGGCACTTCCACTCCTCTTCAGTGAGTTCGACGCGAGTGTCGGGCACTACCGACGCTATTCGAGACAGCAACTCGCGGCGCGTATGCGCGAAGCGGGGTTCGAGATAGTGAAGCTGCGTTTCTTCGACTTCGCCGGCATTCTCCCATGGCTTTTGTTTATGAAGCTCTTACATTGGCGGCTTACGCCTGGGAGCGCGGGACTCTATGACCGCATCGTCGTGCCGCTCATGCGGAAGGCGGAATCTCTCATCTCCCCGCCCGTGGGGAAGAACCTTATGGTTGTCGGGCGAAAACCTGTAGTATAGATGCACCGTATGCTTTTCTTTAAGAAATACAGATGGGAGATCGCGATATTCGCGCTCGCGCTTGTCGTGCGCTGCCTCTACTTGGGGATGAGTGTTGAGGCGTGGGGCGGGGATGTGAACGGAGCCGTCGAGGGCTCCGACTACTATTTCGTATTGAGCGAGAATATTTTGGCGGGCAACGGATTCTCAATTGCCACAGAGCCGCCCTATGAGATGAATTCGTTTCGGACGCCCGTGATGCCATACTTCCTTGCGGCTGCACACAAGGTCTTCGGCGGATATCTCGGGGCTGTACTCTTCCAGGTCATTCTCGCGAGCCTTCTGCCGCTTCTTGGTATGGTTCTCGCGTGGCAGGTCGTACGGAGACGAGACGTATGTATAGCGGTCGGCATCTTCCTTGCGCTCGAGCCCTTTACTATCCTGTTCTCGACCATTTTCTACAGCGAGACCGTATTTACGTTCATATTTCTCGTGTCGCTTCTCTATTTCTTCAAATATGTAGATGATCGACGACTCCTCTATCTCCTCTTCAGTGGCGCGTTCATGGGCTTCGCAATACTTACCAAGCCCACCGTCGAGTTCTTGCCGCTCTTTCTTGGTGCGCTCCTGCTCTGGCTCTGGCGCGCTGACTGGAAGCGCGGGCTGGTTCACGTGACATATTTCTTCGCTCTGTGCGCCCTTGTCGTCGCCCCCTGGGTGTATCGCAACTACATCGTGACGGGATCACCGGGGTTGAGCCCTCAAACGGGTGTGCAGCTCTATACGGTGCTGTGGCCTTCGGTAGCAGCCATGAAGAATGGTACCAGCTTCCAAAAAGAATTTCAGGAATTGATCGACAGCGGCGTGAGCGGTCCGAATAACGCGAGCGTCGCAGAATCTGCGCAGGACCTCAAACTTTCCCTGCCGCTCCTCTTAGAGAATCCGGTCCCGCTCGCCCTCGTGAGCGCTAACAATGCCCTTGGATTTTTTACCCATGACGGCGTGTACGATGTGCTCCGGCATCTCAAGATACGTCCGGACCAAGGGTTCGGAGGACCGGCGCTCTTCTTCGCGCTTAGAGATCCGGCAGCGTTTCTCGGGCTGACAATCCACTTCGTACAGACGCCATTCGCGCTTGTCCTTATCATGCGCGTCATCTGGGTCGCGTTAACCGTACTCTGCATCCTCGGCATGATCCGCTATCTCATGCGCGAGCGGAGACCTGCGGGTATCGCGGCCATCATCATCGTCCTGTACTTCATGCTCACGACGCTTGTCGTCGGGTTGGCGGTCAATGCGCGTTATCGTTTGCCGGTGAACGTGTTTATCACCGCATTTGCCGCCTACGCCGCCCTGCCGCTTATCGCACGACTGCGTCCCCGCCATGTATAAGAAGCTCTCCGTCATCATACCGGCCTACAACGAAGAGCGGACCATCGTCGCGATTCTCGAGAAGGTGATGCGGGCACAGATACCGCTTGAGAAGGAGGTAATCGTCGTCGACAACAACTCGCGCGACCGGACAGTCGCGCTTGCAACCAAGGTGGCGGGAGTGCGAGTTATACACGAGAGCCGGCAGGGTAAGGGCGCGGCGCTTCGGCGGGGAATGACGGAGGCAACCGGCGACATCGTCATCTTCCAAGATGCAGACCTCGAATATGATCCGGACGATTATGCGGCCGTCGTCGCGCCCATTCTCGACGGCAGAACAGAGGCCGTGCTCGGTGTGCGCACCGCTTCGCGCCACCAGCACTGGTACATCTACTATCTCGGTTTTCTCGGCAATAGTGCGATCACGCTCTGGACCAATCTTCTGTATGGCAACCATGCGGGCGAATATGAGGGATGCTATAAAGCGTTTACCAAGCGGCTGCTCTCGGAGGTGACGCTCCGTCAGTCGGGCTTCGAGATAGACAACGAGCTCGTCTGCAAGATCCTCAAACGCGGACACAAGACGACGGATGTGCATATCCGCTACTACCCGCGCGATTATACAGAAGGCAAGAAGATCGGCGCAGCGGACTTCTTCAAGATTATCTGGACGGTGACCAAGTATCGTTTTATCGACTAGCAACTTGCATGAAAATCATTTGCATTTCCCATTGGCGGTTCCCCTCGGAGAAGACCATGGCGCCGTACATGATGCGCGTGCTCGAGGCCTTTGCGCGCGAGGGAGCTGAAGTGGAGCTCTGGGCGCCGCGCCGACAGAACAACCGCGAGCTTGCAGAGCAAGATCCTTTTGCGTACCACCTCATTGAGCGCAATTTTGTCATAAAGAAATTGCCGGTCATAGACCTTATGCCGTACGTGGCGGGGAAACTCGGATTCCTCCTGATGCTGGGGAGTTTCATTGTGGCAGTCTTCTTCAAGATGCTTTTTATGCGAGGACGCAAGGATGCAATCTTTTATTTTTTCGACTTGCGCGATGCGGCCACAGCGCATCTCTTGAGCGACAAGACATTCTGCGAGATACACATGTACTACCGCAGCAGCCTCGACGCCATTAATCGCCGCGGCTTCAAGCGGATGCGGGGCATCATCGCCGCCACCAAGCCCCTGCAGACAGAGATCACTCGCGACTTTGCGGTGCCGCAAGAGAAGATTCTCTATGCGCCGTGCGGCGTCAACTTTGAGCGGTTCGGTATCAACACGCCTCAAGCGGAGGCGCGCGCGGCGCTCGGTCTCCCGCAAGAAGGGAAGATTATCCTCTATGTCGGGCACCTCTTCCCGGTAAAAGGGGTAAACGTATTGTTCGATACTCACGCCTATCTGAAGGAGGGCGAGACTATCTATTTCGTCGGCGGCACCGACGAAGACATACTGGGGTTCAGGCAGAAATGGCGTGATGCCGGGTCGCCCCAGAATATCGTCATCGCCGGCCGCAAGCCGCACGGAGACATCCCGCTCTGGCTCTGCGCGGCAGACATCCTCTCGATACCCAATACCGCCAAGGAGGCGGCTGGTGCTATCGAGTCATCACCTTCGAAGCTTATCGAGTATATGGCGTCAGGGCGACCCATTGTCGCTTCTGATGTGCCCGGGATCCGCGACGTGCTCTTTGAGGGGATGGGGTACTTTGCCGAACCCGATAATGCTGCCGCTATCGCGGATGCTGTCCACGAGGTGTTTGCCGAACCGCACGAGGCCGCAGCGCGAGCTCTCCGTGCCCGTGCCGCAGCGAAGAACCTTGGATGGAATGCTCGTGCCAAGTCACTCCTCGCTTTTATGCGCCGCCTCTCATGACGTTATTGAAAAGCATATTTCCTGCGTCATGGCACTACGCTCTCTCAAATGTGAAGCGCAAGCTATTCGGCTATACGCAGTATGCGCAGTTCGGAGAAGATACGGTCCTATTGGAGATCTTTAAAGATATGCCAAAAGGCAGGTATGTAGATGTTGGTGCGCATCATCCCTACCGCTACTCAAATACTTATTTGCTCTACAAGAGAGGTTGGCAAGGGGTAAATATCGATCCAAACCCACATACCACCCGACTTTTTAATAAAGCACGTCCTGATGACACAAATATCTGCAGTGGAGTAGGCAGGGCAGGTACACTCGCGTATCACCAATTTTCCGATCCGGCAGTGAATACGTTTAGTCGGGAGGAGGCCGAAAAGTGGATGCAGAAATCGTTTTTAAAATTCCTTGGGACGACCGAAGTCGAAGTGCGCCCGCTCTCACAGCTAATTGAAGGACCAGTCGATCTCCTTACGATAGATGCGGAAGGAATGGATTTGGAAGTCCTACAATCCTATGATTGGGGACATTACCCGAAGGCCATTGTTGTCGAAGGGGAGGGGTCGAAACAATTCCTTCTTGAAAATGGTTATACGCTATATGCAGAACGTGGCGCTTCGTTCATCTACGTGTATGGGAATTAAAAAGGTGCTCACGTTCCGTGCTTCTTCTATCGGCGATTCGCTCATGGGGAAGTATTTCCTAGAGAATATCCGTGCCGCATATCCCGAGGCGCGCCTCGCGCTCGCCGTCTCAAGTCGCGTAGGGATGATCCGCGACCTCTTTGCCGCGTACTCGTGGCTTGAGGTCGTCGAGGCGAACAAGACCCCATGCTCGTTACTCGCTCTCTTTAAGCGCGGGCGAAATGATGTGGCCGTGACGCCCTACACGGGCGGCGTGTACCCGCTCGCGCCCAAGCTCTTCGCGCGGTTTATTGCGCGCACACTTGTCGGCTACGCCGACAAGTCGAGACTCAGTCGGTTTTTGTATACAAAACTCATTCCACTTGTCGGTCGCAGCCGAGCCCCGCGGCTCCTCGAGTGTGATGCGCTTGCGGCAATCGGCACCCCCGTCTCTATTCCGCGTCCGACCTTTACGTATCTGCCGCAGCCGCAGCTCCTAGAGCGACTCGGACTACAGGCAAAGAACTACACCGTGCTGCATCTCTTCTCTGGGAGCGACGCGCGCGGGCTCTCGCTTAAGCGCAAGCAGGAACTCATTCAGGCATTGGCAGCTGTGTTGCCCGAGGGAATGAAGCTTGTATTGACCGGTTCGGACAAAGAGCGAGAGAGTCTCGGAAACAGTCTCCCGTTGCAGGCAGTGTCAGCGCAGACCACGCTTCAAGAGCTTGCGGCGCTTGTCGATCAGAGTGCCCTCATGGTGTCGCTCGACACCGGCGCCGCACACCTCGCCGCACACCTACAGAAGCCGCTCATCGTGCTCGCCAGCTGTGTCGGGGTGCAGTGGTGGGGGAGCGACATGTACGGAGAGAATATTCCCACGTCTCTCTTCACCCGTCTTGACGTCTGCAAGGACGGCCACGATTATTCCGGCTACGCGAAGTGCCTTGAAGCGATAGATGTCATTGAAGTTGCAGAAAAGGCGCGCAAGCTGTTCAGGATGACGGCATAAGGTATCATTACCGTATGAATATCCGATCCATCCCGCGATATGTAGCAGAATTGCCATATTATCTCCGTGGTACGAAACAGGCGATTACCGAGTGGGGAGACCGCATGACGGTACCTTTCCCTGAGTTTCGTTCGCTCTGCACGCTCGGCTATATCGGCGGCGCAGAAAAAGAGGTGTATGAATACCTACACAAGACAATCACCGCAAAGGATATCTTCTTTGATATAGGTGCGAACGCCGGGTTCTATTCGCTCCTCGCCATACAGAAAGGTGCTACCGTCCATGCCTTTGAGCCGATACCGTCCACGTTTAAACTCCTTGAGCAGAACACCGAAGGCAAGAGTATTAGTCTGCACCCTGTTGCCGTATCGTCCGCAACGGGTACCGTGCGGATGAAGCAGAACGGATCGTCGGGGCTCAATCGGGTAGATAGCAACGGGAATACGGTCGTGCAGACCATCACGCTTGATGAGTTTGGCGTCGTACCGACGATAGTAAAGGTAGACGTAGAAGGGCACGAGCTGGCGGCGTTTCAGGGGGCCGAGAGGATTCTGCGAGAGCATAAGCCGATCATCGTTGCTGAAATATCAGATGCATCCGCAATCGACTTCCTTTGCTCCCTCGGATACACACAAACACTTCTTGGGAAGAATAACTACGTATTCGTATGAGACAACTCATGAAAAAAGTCGCTCTGCGCGTGCTCGTGTTTATCGAATGGCTCGTCGACTTCCATACGTCGCCCTTGCCGCCGATGAAGCAGCGACTGGAAGAGATTTTTGGCCGGTATGAGATCGGCACGACACGGTTTATCAAGAAGAATTTACGCGGTGGGGTCACCTTCGATATCGGCGCTAATGTCGGCTACTACGCGCGCCTCATGGCTTGCTATGCCGACCGTGTCTACGCCTTTGAACCCGATCCGGACAACTTCAAGATCTTGGAGGAGAATTGCAGGCGACATCCGAACATTACCCCTCTTAATATGGCGGTGTGCGACCGGGTAGGGACCATCGACTTCTTCAAGGTGACGAAATCGGCTATGCGCCACTCGATTATCGACGAGGGAGTGGGGACCGAGAAGCTTACGGTACAGTGCACGTCGCTCGACGCTTTTATCGCAGAGCACGGCATAAAAGGAGTGAAGCTTATTAAGATGGACGTGGAGGGCGCCGAGCCGCTCGCATTTGAAGGTATGCAGGAGCTTCTCGCGAGAGAAACCCCCATCGTCATTTACGAAGGAGACGATCCCAAGGCAAAAGCGATATCAGAGAACGGTGACATCATCAAGGCCTCGGATGCCGCGTGGTGGGGCTCGCGCAAGAAGGTGACTAACCTCGTACGGTAGGTATATGCGGGGAAGGAACATACTCCTGCTTTCTGAGTTGAAGCATGTTGATGCGGTCGCTCCTTTTCTTTCTGCTCACCCGGAGATACGCGAAGGAGGATATCTCGTGATTCCGCTGGATCTAGAGATAGAGTATGTCCTGACCACACGGGGAATACCTTTTGAATCGGGAAGAACTTTCCGCAGCGGAGATGCCGATCCGATGATTGTGAGTGAGGAATGGTCGCGTGCTCTTCTAGAGGACGAACAGTGGGGATTCTTCCGCTACCGCAAGGTCGTGCTCTCGCAACTCTATTTCCATCCGCTTCAGGTCTACCTTATGTCGGTGCTGTATTGCGCCGATATCGTATCGAACATTGTCTCGCGCTATCCGCATGCCGAGCGTCTCATCGTTTTCCCTTCGACGTATCTCACACCGTCGACTGGGTTCTCGTTAGAGAGTCACCGGATACGAGCGTTCGTTGATGTGGTGTCGACTATTGGCGCACAGAGCAATAAGGAAGTACGTATACCCGAAGTGACGATGGCGGCTCACCAACTGACGCATACCGCATCGTTCGCAGGCAAGCGGTTCTTGTTTGGGGTGGGGATCAGTCTGCTCAATGCGCTGGTCGCAGTCTTTTGCCGGCCGCGGCGCATACGGATACTCGCGAGCGATTACTGGAGGAATCTCGCACCATACGTGAAGCATCTCGATTCTGCTGAAGTGGTGCTTATTGATCGGAAAGAAGCGTTGCGCGCCGGCCTTGCGAACGTAGCGAGATTCCGCATGCGCTTCTTGCATCTGGATGCGTACGCGCAGGAGAATTCTCTCGAGCAGGAAGAAGCGCGAAGCCGCATAGCGCGCGAGTGGCAGACTGTTCGCTCAAGCGTACCGGCTCTTGTCTTCCGAGGATTCTCTCTGCGATCACTGGTGCTGGACGCACTCGAGAGTATCGTCGACGACGCTCTCGAGAAATCGCTCAAAGATATTGATGACGCATATGCGCTTGTGGCGCGTTTGAAGCCTGATGTGGTCGAACTACGCACGACGATAAGCATCCAGACGCATGTTGGTATCCTTGCACAAGTCGCTCGTACACTCAGCATTCCGTCTCTCGAGATGCAGCACGGACTCGAATACTATGGTCCCGGCTCGATGGACCGCTATCACCGGGCGGCGTACATGGGTGTGTATGGGCGAATCACGCAGCAGGAGCTCAGAACAGCAGGAGATTACACGACAACGATTGCTATCGGCTCTCCGCGCTTTGATGTATACGCCGTTTCGGATACAGGAGGGGCACCGTCCGTGCCGGGATCCGAAAATCTTGTATTTCTCTGTATCGCTCCGGCAGTGGTGCCCGGTATGGCGACCGATACGTATGATGTCGAAGAGTATTTCCAGTCGATTGGCACCGCGCTGCGCAAGTTCCCGCACGCTTCTGCTGTTGTCAAACTGCGCGGCTCGTATCGAGAATCTTTTTACCGCAGCACAATCGCGGCTGCCTGTTCAGGGGTTCCCATTACTATCGTGACCGCCGGGTCGCTTGAGGGGCTCTACGCCATGGCGGATGCGGTTATTTCTTGCAACTCGACCGCAATACTGGAGGCGATGCAGTGCGGAAAGCCGGTCGTGTATCTCGGCATCTCCTTGCGTGAGCGCATGACGAGTCAGTGCTTCTCTCACGTTGTAGAAGAGGGTGCAATGCGGCTGGCGACGAATACCGAGGAGCTCGAGAAAGTGCTCCAGGGTCTCTCTCTTGCCACAGAGCGCGGACAAATCGCACATAAAGCAACAGCTCTTTTGGAGCGAGAGTATTCTTTTGACGGCAAGGCATCTGAGCGGGCCGCAGCACTGATCACCACTCTTGCATCCCGGCAGCTGCCGTAAGAGTTATCATACGTCTATGCGCGTCATTGCCCGGCTCGATATCAAAGGTCCCAGCCTGATTAAGACGATCCGTACCGAAGGGTTGCGGATCATGGGAGACCCTCGGGTGTTTGCGGAGCGCTACTATGAGGGAGGTGCCGATGAGCTTATATATATGGACATTGTCGCGAGTCTGTATCAACGGAATCTCGACTTCGAACAGCTCCGCAACGTTTCCGAGAATGTATTTGTTCCGATTACGGCCGGGGGCGGCAT
This sequence comes from Minisyncoccota bacterium, assembly GCA_041665205.1. GTDB lineage: Bacteria > Patescibacteriota > Minisyncoccia > Phycocordibacterales > Phycocordibacteraceae > C7867-001. Next base: position 25,917 of record JBAYJI010000001.1, read on the forward strand.
TCGTTCGGTCGGTGATATCGAAGCAGCGCTTCGCGCAGGTGCCGACAAGGTCGCTATCAACACGTTTGCGATACACCACCCCGAATTCCTGACAGAAGCGGTGGAGCGTTTTGGCGCACAGTGTATCGTGCTCTCGGTCGAAGCGAAGAAGACGAGTGACAGGAAGTGGGAGGCCTATACCGACGGTGGGCGCGAGAAGACGGGTGTCGACGCTTTGGAGTGGATCACTCGCGGCGTCAGGCTCGGTGTCGGGGAGATATTACTGACGTCAGTTGATAGAGACGGCACGAAGACCGGGTACGATCTTGAACTCATCCGCGCAGTCGCGAATACTACGGCCGTTCCGGTCATCGCTCACGGCGGTGCCGGGAGCGCGGAGGACCTGCTCGCTGCCGCGCACGTAGGTGCCGACGCAGTATCCGCTTCTTCGATCTATCATTACAATCTGACCTCATTGCCGCAGGTGAAAGAGTTTCTGCGAGCGCAGGGAACCGCGATACGCATATGAAAAAGGATCCAACTATCGTCATCATCGATTCCGGCGTCGGGAACTTATGGAGCGTTCTCAAGGCGGTTCGTCGCTTCGCGCCCACCGCGTTCATCACTGAAGAGAAGGAGGGGGTTGAAGCCGCCGACGCGATTATCTTACCGGGGGTCGGTACCTTCAAGGCGGGTATGGACGGCCTTGTCGTGCGCGGACTCGTCGAACCGATACGGGCGGCGGCGGAGCGCGGTGTACCGATATTAGGAATTTGTCTCGGGGCGCAGCTCTTGCTCGAGCGCGGGTATGAATTCGGCGAACATGAAGGTCTTGGTCTTATTTCTGGCGAGGTCGTACCGTTTCCCGAGCTGCCTTCTGGTGTGAAGGTGCCGGCCATCGGCTGGCAAGAGGTCGTGCCGACGGATCTACAGTCAGCAATGCTCTTTGCGGGCATCGCGAAGCCGTTCTTCTATTTTGTACACTCGTATGTCCTCGCGCCCTCCGTGCCGGGGACAGCGCTTGCGGGGACGACCTATGGCGGCTATGCTTACTGCGCAACGGTCGGACAAGGGAATGTCTACGGGACGCAGTTCCATCCCGAGAAAAGCGGTGAAGCAGGTTTGCAACTTATACAAAATTTCATTCGTTCAATATAGATATGGGTACGACACCTACCGGCATGTACGGGCTTCCGACTGATGTGAAGTTTTGCAAGAAGTGCGTTATTTCAAACCAAGCGCCGACATCGGCAGTGGAGTTTACGCATACGGCAAAGACGCTGAAGAATACACTCCCGTTCAACGAGGAGGGTATTTGCGATCCGTGCCGTGCGGCAGCGGCGAAACGCGACGCCATCGATTGGGGAAAACGCGAAGACGAGCTCAAGGCGCTCTGCGACAAACATCGGAGCTCGGACGGCTCCTATGATTGCTTGGTGCCGGGCTCTGGCGGCAAGGATAGCTTCATGGCCGCGCACTTGTTGAAATATAAGTATGGAATGCATCCTTTGACCTGCACCTGGGCGCCCGCAATCTATACGCCCTGGGGACTTCGGAATCTCCAGCGTTGGATTCATGCAGGTTTTGATAATTACCTTGCGACCCCGAACGGTCGGACGCATCGTCTCCTGGCTCGTCTTTCACTCGAGAATATCTTCCATCCTTTTCAGCCGTTCATTATCGGTCAGAAAGGCCTGGCACCTAAGATTGCGCAGCGCTTCAATATCCCACTCGTATTTTACGGCGAAAGCGAAGCTGAGTATGCAAGTCCGATTGCTGACGGCTCGAGTGCGCAGCGCGACTGGAAGTATTTCACCACGCACGACGAGTCGGAGATCCATCTTGGCGGCGTGTCGCTCAAAGAGCTTAAGGAGAAATATGGTGTCGAGCGGGGAGAGCTTGCGATGTACCTCCCCACCGATCCAGAGCAAGTGAAAGAGGCTGGTATTGAAGTGCACTATCTGGGTTACTACCATAAATGGCATCCGCAGGGTGCCTACTACTACGCCGTGGAGCATGGCGGCTTCGAGGCGAGCCCCGAGCGTACGCCCGGTACCTACAGCAAATACATCTCGATAGACGACAAGATCGATGATCTCCACTACTGGACAACATTCATCAAGTTCGGGTTCGGACGCGCGACCTATGATGCGTCGCAAGAAATCCGCAATGGCGAAATCACGCGCGAGGAAGGCGTAGCGCTGGTGAAGCGTTTCGATGGCGAATTCCCCGAACGCTTTATCGACGAGCTTCTCGGTTATCTCTCGATCACAGAGAAAGAGTTCCCGAAAGCGTTCAAGGAGTTCGAACATCCGGCCATGGACCGCGAGTACTTTATGCAGCTTGCTGACAAATTCCGCGCACCGCACCTGTGGAAGAAGGAGGACGGCGAATGGAAACTTCGTCATCACGTATACTGATGCGAACGTTTATCGGCGAGCGGGTATATGTGCGACCGATGTCCGAGACGGATGCCACGTCGGTCTATGCCGCGTGGCTCAACGATTCTGAGGTTAATAAATATCTGGCGACTAAGAGTACGACCGTGGAAGAGTTGAAGCGGTACATCGCTACAAAAAATGGCCAGTCCGATACGCTGCTGTTCGGTATGTTCCTCAAAGAGGACAATCGGCACATTGGTACCATTAAGCTTGAGCCTATAGATATTGCAAATAAACGAGCGACTATCGCGATTATGCTCGGCGACAAAAGAGAATGGGGCAAGGGCTATGGTCCCGAATCCATGCGGCTGCTCATAACGCACTGCTTCAACGAACTCGGGCTCGAGGAAGTAAATCTCGGAGTTCTCGCACAGAATGTCTCTGCGATTAAGTCCTACGAGAAAATCGGATTTAAAGAGGTAAAAAGGGAAGCGGGCGCGATTACCTATCCTAATGGAATCTTTGACCAAGTGACCATGACACTCCATACTGATTCTTATGTCAGCTAAAAAGACCGGGCAGAAGCTTTGGGAAAAGGCAAAGACGCTCATTCCTGGCGGCAGCCAGCTCTTGTCGAAGCGTGCGGAGCTATTTGCGCCCGATCAGTGGCCGGCCTACTATTCACGAGCAGAGGGAGCGTACGTGTGGGATCTAGACGGCACAAGATATCTCGACATGCTCAACATGGGTATCGGGAGCTGCGTGCTAGGCTACGCTGATAAGGACGTTAATGACGCGGTTATAGGTGCGGTTAATCGGGGCGCCATGTCCACACTTAATTGTCCGCAAGAGGTCGAACTTGCCGAGCTCCTGCTCCTGCTCCATCCGTGGGCTAGTATGGTGCGCTATGCGCGTACCGGTGGCGAGTCTATGGCGATTGCATCACGCATTGCACGCGCATATACCGGACGTGACACGATTGCATTCTGCGGCTACCACGGCTGGGCCGACTGGTATCTCGCGACCAATCTGCAGACGAAAGATGCACTTGCTGATCACCTGCTTGCAGGTCTCGAACCACGCGGTGTGCCGAAAGGTCTTGCGGGTACCGTGCTCCCCTTCCATTACAACAAGATTGAGGAGCTCGAGGCAATCGTTGCCAAGAATCCGGATCTCGCAGCGATCATCATGGAACCTATGCATGGCGAATATCCCAGAGACGGCTTTTTGGAGAAGGTACGGGAGATCGCGACACGCACTGGTGCAGTGCTTGTTTTCGATGAGATTACGATAGGATTTCGTCTTGCGATCGGTGGTGCGCATCTCACTCTCGGGGTCGAGCCCGACCTGGCCATATTTGGTAAAGGAATGAGCAATGGCTATGCGATGGCAGCCATCATCGGCAAACATGATGTCATGCAGGCGGTGCAGGACACTTTCATATCGAGTACCTACTGGACCGAGGCGATAGGGCCGACCGCAACACTCGCCGCTATTGCGAAGATGCAGCGACTGAATCTGCCCGAGCATCTTTCAGCAATCGGCAGCAAGGTTAAAGACATCTGGAATACGACGGCCGCACGCCATTCTCTCACGACAACATCGAGCGAAGTGCTCCCGATCCTATTCTTCTCATTCAAAGACGGAGATAGTGCGGTGATGAAGACACTGTTCGTGCAGGAGATGCTGAAGCGCGGGATTCTCGCGACAACGCAGTTCTACGCCTCTTATGCGCATACGGATGAGCACATTGCAGAGTACTCGCGGGCGCTCGATGAGGTGTTCGCCCTGATGGGGAAGGCAGTGAAAGCAGGGAATGCAAAAGACTTGCTTGAAGGGCCTGTCGCGCACACCGGCTTCCAGCGGCTTAATTAAGGAAATTCTGTATCCGCTCCGCGATTGTCTCGCGGTTCTGATAGAGCATTTCGCCGGTCACGAAATCTTGCGGATCATCAAGATCGACCGCGCGCCAGCGTTCAATCTCGTAGCCGACGAGCTTGCCGCCGAGGAGCGAACGCTCGCGGCGAAGGACGGCCGTCTTGATGAGATATATCATGCAACCGTCGAGTTTGTAGGCTTTCGGCAGCTGCTGACGATTTGTACTTACGGCATAGCCGTCGTAGAGCGTCCCGAGTGCATCGGTGGTGTCCTTGGTGTACAAACCATTCTCCGTGCGGCAGACACTAACCAGTGAGTCGCCGTCGCGTTCTTCAAGGAGTCGGATCGCCTTCTCGATATCATCTGATTCACGCAAGGGCGAAGTCGTCTGGAGGAGGAGGAGACGGGAAGGCTCGTACCCCTCCGTGTCGCGCAGATGATCGAGCATGTGGATGATGGCGTCTATGACCGGACTCTTGTCTCCGGCCATCTCGGGCGGGCGCATGACCGGCACTTCCGCACCATACTCGCGTGCGACGGCAGCGATCTCTGCATCATCAGTCGATACGACGACACGATTCACGCTCGGTGCACCTTTAGCCGCTGCAATCGAGTAGGCGATAAGCGGTTTGCCGCAGAAAGGGCGGATATTCTTTTTCGGTATGCCTTTTGAGCCGCCACGGGCTGGCACGAGGGCGAGTATGTTTCGGTCGCTCATTGTGATATTATTGTGCCACGTATGTCTCTAGCGAACAAGACAGTCATGGTGCTCGGCGGCGGCGGACTCCTCGGGAGCGAGATTGTTCGTGCCTGTGTGTCAGAGGGCGCGCGAGTTGTGGCGGCGGATATCGCCGAGCCGAGGGTTCTCCCAGAAGGCGCGGTTTTTTTCGCTTGTGACGCAACGAAAGAAGACGAGGTGAACACTCTTGCAGAGAAGATGCGTCGGGACTTCGGGCGCGTGGATGCGGTCATCAATGCGACATATCCGAAGACCAAAAACTACGGCAAAAAGTTCGAGGATGCAGATATCGATGAGATGCTTGAGAATGCGACATTGCATATGAAGACCTGCATGACAGTTGTGCGCGGGTTCCTCCCGCTCTTTAAAGAGCAGAAGAGCGGGTCGGTTATATTTTTCGGTTCAATCTACGGTGTTGCTGCGCCGCGCTTTGAAATATATGAGGGGACGAATATGACTGTCCCGGCAGAATATGCTGCGGCGAAAGGCGGCACACTTTCTCTTATGCGTTATTTTGCCGCATTGCTTGGGTCGTGTAATGTCCGAGTGAATGCAATTTCCCCCGGTGGTATTGCTGACAATCAGTCACAATCATTTATCGACGCATACAGCAAACATCTTCTCGTGGGGGAAGGGTTACTTCGCCCCGAAGACGTCAGCGGAGCAGCTGTGTTTCTCGCGTCAGACGCGTCGAAGATGATGACTGGTCAGAATCTCATCATAGACGGCGGCTGGACGCTGTAATCCATGGAGATACAGATTGGAAATATGAGGCTCGGAGAAGGCGCACCCGTCTTCGTTATAGCTGAAGCAGGAGTCAATCATAATGGCGATAGTGCGCTCGCGAAGAAGCTCATTGACGCGGCTGCAGCGGCAGGCGCCGATGCAATCAAGTTCCAGACATTTACGCCCGAGGAGCTCGTGAGCGAAGCTGCCCCGCAAGCGGCATATCAGACGGCAAACACCGGCAAGGAAGAGAGTCAGATCTCGATGTTGCGCGACCTCGTGCTCCCGTATGGAGATCATCAGGCGCTGAAATCTTATGCAGAAGGGAAGGGATTGGTCTTCCTTTCGACACCATTCAGCATTCCCGATGCTGACTTTTTAGAGACGCTCGGCATGGCAGCGTACAAGATCCCGTCAGGCGAGCTGACCAATATCCCTTTTTTGGCGCACATCGCAAGAAAAGGGAAGCCCATTATTCTCTCAACCGGGATGGCGACACTCGAAGAGGTTCGTGAAGCACTTGATACGCTGGCCGGAAACGGCGCGACCGAGATTGCACTCTTCCACTGCACCACCGAATACCCTACACCGCCTGCCGATATCAATCTGCGAGCGATGCAAAAGCTCGCGCAAGAATTCGGCTTGCCGACCGGGCTCTCGGATCACAGTGAGGGTATCAGTGTTCCGGTTGCCGCAGTGGCACTCGGGGCACAATTAATAGAAAAGCATTTTACCCTCGACCGCACATTGCCCGGTCCTGACCACAAGGCATCACTCGAACCAGATGAGTTAAAGAAGATGATAGGAGACATCCGGATCATCGAGCGCGCGCTCGGTTCGTCTGAAAAAAAACCGGTTGCAGGGGAATTGGAGACAGCGCGTGTTGTCCGGAAAAGTGTCGTCGCTCGGCGCGATATTCTAATAGGCACCCGCATCACTGCCGAGGACATCTACATCGTTCGTCCCGGTACCGGCATTCCACCCAAACATTTTGATGAGATTCTTGGCAAAACCGCACGAGAAACTATTTCGCAGGCGACGCCGTTAGAGTGGAATATGCTCTCCTAACGACATGAAGCGCAAAAACATCCTCATCGTCACGGGTACACGGGCAGAGTACGGTCTCCTGCGCTCGACCATGAAGGCTATCCGCGCGCAGGGCGGATTAGCACTTTCCGTCCTCGTGACCGGCATGCATTTGTCGGGCACATTTGGTAGGACCGTTACGGAGATTGAAAAGGACGACTTTCCCATCGCCGCCAAAGTAAAGATGACTCCCGGAGAGGACTCTTCCGCAGCGATGGCTGCATCTGTCGGAATAGGAATTCAAGGCATGGTACGGGCATTCAAAAAGATCCGTCCTGATGTCGTGCTGGTGCTTGGCGACCGAGTGGAAGCGCTGGCTGCAGCGGTCGCGGCTGCGTATATGAATATCGTTGTTGCGCATGTTCATGGTGGTGACAAAACACAAGCAGGACTCGATGAGAGCGCTCGGCATGCCATTACGAAGCTGGCTCACGTACATTTTCCCGCGACCAAAAAAAGCGCCGAACGCATCAAGCGCCTCGGCGAGAAGGGGAATATGATTCATGTCGTCGGCGCTCCTGGGCTCGACGCTATCGTGTACGGTGACATGACGTCGGAGGATCAGCTCTCCGCGAAGTTTAATCTGGATATTTCTCGGCCGTTCGTTCTGTTGGTTCAGCACTCCGTGAGTACTGATCCAAAAAGCGCGAAGCAACAGATGATTGAGACACTCCGCGCGCTTGTACGCGTGAAAATCCCCGTTATCGTGGTTTATCCGAATGCTGATGCCGGCGGCAGAGCAATGATTACGGTCGTAAAGGAATACGAACGAAAACACACTTTTATCCAGGCGTATCAGAACATCAGTAGGAGCGACTATCTCGGACTGCTGCGCACTGCAGCCGTGCTCGTCGGCAACTCTTCAAGCGGCATCGTAGAGGCGGCATTCTTCCGCGTGCCGGTTGTTAACATCGGTCAGCGCCAAGCGGGAAGGGAACGTGCTGCAAACGTGCTTGATACGCATCCCGATGCTCGTGCGATAGAGCAGACGTTGCGGAAGGCGCTCTCGGAGCAGTTTCGCGCTGGTCTTCACACATTGAAGAATCCGTATGGGAATGGGAGAGCGGGCGAGAAGATCGCCGGTGTGCTTGCAGGTTTGCACATCGATCAGGCGCTCCTGCAGAAGCAGATTACCTATTGATCTGGAACACATGACCACGCCGATGAACATCGTATGGGTTTCAGCAAACACCTTCGGACTTGAACTGCTCAAGACCGCCGCTGCGCTCTCTGACGTATCGATACAGGCCGTCATAACGCTCTCGGAGGTAGCAACAACGCGGATGTATGATGGCGTGCCCGCAAGGGCGTGGGAAGACGTCGGTATCCCGGTCGTGCGCACCGAACGTCTCGATGAAGATCTCGATGTCGTGCGGAGGCTCGCACCGAGTCTTCTTATTGTGGCTGGGTGGCGGCAGGTGCTTTCGGAGGGTCTCCTTACACTTCCGTCTGCCGGTGTCGTCGGGTTTCATCCGACCCTGCTTCCTCACGGGCGCGGGTCGGCACCAATCATCCATAGCATTCTTGAGGGCCCACATGAGTCGGGTGTCACGTTGTTCTACCTTAACCAAGGGGTCGATACTGGTGATATCATCGGACAAGAGCCTTTCTGTATCGAGGAGAGTGATTATGCGAGTGATGTCTACACGAAAGTTATCGGAGCCGGAAGGGTTCTCGTTGAGAAGTATGTGCCACTTCTCGCTCAAGGACGTGCACCGCGCGTGCCGCAGGACGTTGCACACGCGACCGTGTATCCGCGGCGGGGGCTGCGGGACAACGAGCTTCTGCCGGAAGATTCATGGGAGACGAAGCGCCGTAAGGTGCGCGCATTGGCTCCCCCGTATGATGGAGCTTTTCTCTTACGGGACGGACAGAAAGTCATTATTAGGACAATAGAAGAGTTAGAAGAAACCTATGCATAACATCCTTGTGATAGCTCCGCATCCGGACGACGAAGTGCTCGGATGCGCCGGTACCATACGCAAATACGCTAATAAAGGTGCTTCGGTGCATGTGTGCATAGTTACGAAGGCTTATGAACCGGAGTGGTCGGCAGAATTTATACGCAACCGCCCTAACGAGGTGCGCCGCGTTGCAGATATTCTTGGGTCGGCGGGAGTGTCTTTCCTTGACTTCCCGACGGTAGAACTGGACACGGTTCCCCAAAGAGATATCAGCAAGGCCATCTTGGCTGTCATTCAGGAAATAAAGCCGGACAAGCTTTACATTCCGCACCACGGCGATCTCAACCGAGATCATCAGCTGGTCCATGAGGCTGCGCTCGTCGCGGCTCGTCCAACTCTGGAATGGAGTGTTGCCCGCGTGCTCGCGTACGAAACGCCTTCGGAAACAGAGTGGGGTGTAGCGCCCTTTTTACCAAACACGTATGAAGATATCACCGAGACCCTTCAGAAGAAACTTGAAGCGATGCAGGTTTATGCAAGCGAAGTGAGGTCCTTTCCGCATCTGCGATCTCTGAAGTCCCTAGAGGCGCTTGCAATAAAACGCGGTTCGGAAATATGTCGCGGTGCTGCGGAAGCTTTTATGCTTCTTCGCTCGATTCAATGATATGACGAATCGTTTTGATGATTGGGTGCCGCCAGAAATGAAACACGGTGAGATGACGAAGTGGCTTTGGGTGGTATTTCGGCCGGAGAATCTTACTCTTGGGAGGAAGACTGACATTGGCGCATTTACTGCCATCTTCGCGCATCATGGAGTTGAGATAGGCGACGAAGTGCAGATCGGTTCCCACTGCTCGATTTATAGCCTCAATACAGAAGACAATACGGCGGGTAAGGTGACGATTGGGAAGGGCGCGATGATCGGTACGCACAGCACCATCATGCCGGGAGTGACTGTCGGTGCGGGTGCCGTTATCGGTGCCTACAGCTTCGTAAAGAAGGATATCCCGGCTGGCGCTCTCGCTTATGGCGTACCGGCCCATGTTGTAGAAAAGAAGGGGATAAAAGGGTAACCTTGCCCGCCCGGGGCTTGTTTACTACTATTAAGCGATAATCTTCATGAAAGAGCCCCGTTCCAGCGCTCAGGCAGAATCTGCCCGAAAGCCTATCCCTGTCACCAGGCCGACGCTGGAGGATTTCGCTGCCTACGAGCCGCTGTTTAGGGAGAGTATTAAGAGCGGTATGCTTACGACCAATAAGCATGTGCAGCTCTTTGAAAAGAAAACAGCGCGCTACCTCGGAGTGAAGCACTGTGTTGCGGTCTCCTCGTGTACCTCGGGACTGATGCTAGTACTGAAAGGTCTGGGACTCACTGGCGAGGTGATTGTGCCGAGCTTCACGTTCTCGGCGACTGGTCACGTGCTCTTGTGGAATAATCTTAAGCCGGTATTTGCAGACATAGATCCGCAGACGTACACGATAGATCCGAAGTCAGTTGAGAAGCTGATTACGCCGCGCACATCGGCGATACTTGCCGTGCATGTCTTCGGTGTGATGTCTGACGTGAAGAAGTTGGAGGCTCTGGCGAAGAAATATAAACTGAAGCTCGTATTTGACGCGGCTCACGCATTCGGCTCCGACACAGGCGGTGTTCGCGCGGGGAATTTCGGCAACGCTGAAGTGTTCAGCTGCAGTCCCATAAAGGTCCTGACTGCCGGCGAAGGGGGGATTGTCGCGACCAATGATGACGAGCTTGCGGCATTCTGCCGTTTGGGCCGTAACTACGGCGATGATGGTACGAACAATACGCTGTTTGCAGGTCTGAGCGCTCGCATGTCCGAGTTCCATGCGGCCATCGGGCTCCGATCGCTTGCGAAGCTCCCGATAAACCTGAAGAATCGGCGATTGAAAGCCCTGCAGCTCATTTCGCGACTGAAAAAGATTGAACCAAGGCTGCGGTTCCAGTTGATACCACGAAACACCAGAACGACGTACTACGTACTTTCTGTGTTTATAGATCCGGAAATGCTCGGCTATACGCGCGATGAACTCTTTGATTTCTTCGCGGCACAGGGTATCGCGACGCGGAAATATTTCTATCCACCGCTCCACAAACAGACCACGTACCAACATTTCGTTTCGAAACGGAAGCCGCTCCCGGTGACAGATAACGTCGCAGAGAGGGTCATATCCTTACCGTTATATGCGCATCTGTCGGCGGAAGAAGTGGATCGCATCATTGGAACGTTTCAGGAATTTACAAGCGCGATAATTAAATAATATGAAAGAGTTTAAAGATAAGATCGTTCTGGTGACCGGGGGCACTGGTTCCATCGGATCGGAGATTGTCCGCCAATTGCTTAAGGCCGATGTTTCAAAGATACGTATCTACAGTCGCGATGAGCACAAGCAACACGAGTTGCGCCAAGAGCTCGGTGCAAATTTGCGTCTGACATTCCTCCTTGGTGATGTGCGCGATAAGGATCGTCTCGACTTCGCCTTCAAGGGAGTCGACATCTGTTTCCATGCAGCGGCGCTCAAGCATGTACCGTTCTGTGAATATAATCCGTTTGAAGCGCTCAAGACAAATGCCATTGGCACGCAGAATGTCATCGATGTTTCGATACGAAACAATCTCGAAAAGGTTATTGCCATTTCGACCGACAAAGCTGTCAGTCCCGAATCCGTTCTCGGAGCTTCGAAGCTCATGGCAGAACGCCTTATCGCTGCAGCGAATCTCTCAGCCGGCAGCAGTCGTACGAAGTTCGCGTGCGTTCGCTTCGGTAATGTGGTGGGGTCGCGCGGCTCGGTCATACACCTCTGGCAACGTCAGATTGAAGAGGGCGGTCCGGTGACCGTCACGCACAAAAAGGTAACCCGTTTCTTTATGGAGATACCGCAGGCAGTTGGCCTCATCTTCGATGCCGTGAGGCTGATGCGGGGTGGAGAGATATTCGTGTTGAAGATGAAGAAGCATCGTATTGCCGATTTCGCGCTGGAGGTCATCAAGAAATTTAGTAACGGCAAGAAAATCGCAATAAAGTTCATCGGGTTGCGCCCCGGGGAGAAGCTTGATGAAGAACTCTTTACAAACGAAGAGCGCTCACACATGCTTGAAACCAAGGACATGTACATCATCACGCCGCAGCACATTCTGCCCGGTTACGAGTACCCGTCGTCCAATTACCCAGGTTCTCGCAAGGCCGTCATCAGGCGTTAGGTGATTGCAGGTATACTGGTGCATATGCCGCTATTTCCGATGTTTCGTATTCTCTGGCAGACATTTGGTCGATACCGCTGGCACGTAATCGCCCTTGTCGTGTTCAGCGTCTCGAGCGCCTTGCTCGAGGGTGTCGGCATCAACGCGGTTATCCCGCTGATGTCGTTCTTCACCGGCGGCGGAGGAAACACGGCAACGGACTTTATCACGAGCACGATACAGGGACTCTTCGGCCTCTTCTCCCTGCCGTTCACCTTCCGGTATCTGCTCGGCTTTATACTCGCTCTCTTCATCCTGCGGGCGATTTCGGTGGTCGTCTTCGGCTATATCCGCGGATGGATCAGCGCCGACTTCCTCGGGAAGGAGAGCGAAGAGGTGTTGCGCCGGGTGCTTCTCTCCGCGTGGCCGTTCTCGCTCCGACAGAAGATAGGCACTATGCACAACACCCTGGTGCGGGACGTGCAACAGTCCGGCGCGCTTCTCGGTTCGGTGGCGCAGATTGTCCAGTCGTTTAGCGGCTTCTTCATGTATCTCTTGGTGGCGGTCAATATCTCCCCGACAATGACGCTCTACACGCTCGGCGGCGGTGCGGTCCTCCTGATCGTGTTGCGGCCGTTCCTTCGCCGCGCCCAGAACATCGGACAGCAAGCCGCGGGAGCCGAGAAGCAATTTGCGCAATTCTTGAGCGAGCACATCATCGGGATGAAATCGGTCAAAGCCGCCGGAGTGGAGCGCGAGGCGATCAACGACGGCAGCGCGCACATACGCCTCTTGCGCCACCTCTCGATACGACAGTCGCTCGTGCGCTCGCTCGGCGCGAGCTTCTTCCAACCGGTCAGCATCGTGCTCGTCGTCGTGCTTTTCCTGCTCACCTACCACACGCCGACATTCAGCATCATCTCGTTTGCGGCATCGCTGTACCTGATACAGAAGATATTCACCTATCTCGAGTCCGGCCAAGTCGCGCTCCAGTCGATAAGTGAACTCGTGCCGTATGCGCAGAATATTGCCGCATTCAAACACAGTTTGGACGCGAATCGCGAGTCTTCCAAGGGTACGCTGCCCTTCGTCTTCGCTAAAGAGCTCTCTTTTAAGGGTGTCACCTTTGCCTATGACGAAGGCAGGCCGGTCCTCGACAATGTTAGCTTCTCGATACGGGCTGGAGAGATGACCGGTCTTATCGGCCCGTCAGGTGCGGGGAAGACCTCGATCGCAGATCTTCTCTTGCGCCTTTTCAAACCGAACGAAGGAACGCTCACGCTCGACGGCGTGCCGAGTACGGACATTGCGCTTGGGGCGTGGCGCAAGAGCATCGGCTATGTGTCTCAGGACGTGTTCCTCCTCAACAGCACCATCGAGGAGAATATCCGATTCTATAATCCTATCGTGACGACTGAGGATATTGAGAGCGCGGCGAAACAGGCGAATATCTATGACTTCATCAAGGGGTTGCCGGACGGCTTCCAGACGATGACGGGCGATCGGGGAGTGATGCTCTCAGGTGGTCAACGCCAGCGCATCGCGCTTGCCCGCGCGCTTGTGGGGCATCCTTCGCTCCTTATTCTCGACGAGGCGACCAGCGCGCTCGACCACGAGTCAGAGAAGCTTATCCACGAGTCTATCCATGCGCTTCGCGGCAAGGTGACCGTATTTGTCATCGCACACCGCCCCTCGACGGTCGCCGAGGCCGACACGATCCTTGTCTTGAGCCACGGCCGAATCGAGGAGCGCGGCACGCCGCAGGAGCTGCTCCAGGACCATACTTCGTATTTCCACAAGATGCAGAAGGCCTGAATATACGCGGCGTAGAGGCCGGCCGCATCTCTTGAAAGTTTCAAAAAGGCTTCGGTGTATACTAGGGAGGTAATAATTAATGAATCGTAACGTCATTAGTCACATGAATAAAAACATATATATTGCAGGGATTTCAGCGCTCGCGCTCGCCATGAGCGCAGTGCCGGCAGCAGCCTTTGCCGAGAATGGCGGCGGCGAAGCGCAGGGGAGTGAGAGTACACAGGTAAGCGTAACCGCACAGGCGGTGAGCGAGTCTGCGCGCGAAGGGCAGAAGCAGGAGGCAGAAGTCTCTCGTGAGCAAGAGAAGCAGCGCACCGAGATTGCACGCGAACAAGAGAAGAATAATCTCGAAGCAGGGAGCTCGACACGCCCTTCGATTAAGGGCGGCGACGAAGACGGGCAGGAGATTGATCTCGAACTCGAGGACGATCAGGACCAGGCTCTCTCAAACGACGACCTGAACCAGAAGATTGAGGTCCGCAAGCATGAGCTTGAGCAAGAGGTCGCGAGCTCGACGCCTGATCATCAGGTTGCCGTAGAACATGCAAACGAGGTACGCCTCGCCGTGCATGCGCTCCTTGCCTCGAAGGATCTTATCGGCGGTATCGGGCAGCAGGTATCCGAGATTGCAAAGGAGGTGAACAACTCGGTCGCCTCGACGACGAATGCTGAGGCAAAGATTCAGTCGCGCGGATTTATCACCCGATTCCTCTTCGGTGGCGACAGCACCTCGGCAGAGGTGATCGCACAGGAGGCTGCGCAGAATCAGGCTCGCATCGACAGCCTGACGGCGCTTCTCGGCCAGGCGAATATTTCTGCAGACCTGCAGGCGACGCTTACGGCCCAGATAACGGCGCTTAAGGACGCTCAGGCGCGTCTCCAGGCACTCGCCGACAAGGAGCAGAAGGCGTGGGGGCTCTTCAGCTGGAGGTTCTAGGTGGAATATAGAAGATAGAATATAGAAGATAGGGAGCGCAAAACGCCCCGCCTTTAGGCGGGGCGTTTTGTGTCTCTGTTATGCAGTTGACACCTCACACCGCAGGCGTATACTGTCCATATACACGCCCCAGCTAGCCGAAAGGTCCGCTGGGGTTTTCGTTATCTGACTGATAGAATACTAACCAATGCAAACAGTCCTTTTGATAGACGGAGAGAATTTCAAAGGCAAGATAAAGACTATTTTTAAAGAAGCTGGGAAAGAACGACCGATTTGGTATGAATACAATTTCAAGGGCCTTTTGGATAAGGTACTGAACGGACTTCAGATAGATCAGAAAGTTTTCTATTTCGCCCGCGTAAAGGAGCACCAAGACAGTAAAGAAAAATCAAAGTTACTCATTGAAGAACAGCGTTTATTGAAAACTCATTTGGAGAAGCAGGGTTTCGAAGTAGTACTGAGCGGTAGAGTACGCGGACAATGGGAAGACGGACAGGGAGGGAAGAAGATTCTTGTCTTCAAGGAGAAGGGTGTCGATGTGAAAGTTGCCGTAGATATGGTGAGCCTTGCCTGCGACAAGAAGGTGAAAGAAATAATTCTCGGCAGCTCAGATTCTGATCTCCAACCAGCGATTAAAGAAGTGCGAGACCGCAGCGTCAGTTGTGTATACCTCGGCTTCGAAGCCCAGCCGAATAAAGGTCTTTCATATACCACAAACCGGACGCTCTTGATACGTAATTCGGAATTGTTTGAGTTCGAGAAGATTCAAAGAATTCTAGTTCGCTAAACCGTGATTATGGTATAGTTCTCGTAATTATGGAGAGCGGCGGTACAGCAAAGCAGATTGCGCGATGGATAGCGCTCGGAGCGCTTTTCCTGATCCCGCTTGCGCCGCTTATCGTCGCTGACGGTTACTTCTTCCCCTTTATCTCCGGCAAGGCATTCTACTTCCGCATCATGGTCGAAGTGGCGGTCGCTGCGTGGGTAGTGCTCGCCTTCCTCGACAAGGAGTATCGGCCGCGCTTCTCCTGGATCGGGGCGGCAGTCGTCGCCTTTGTCGTGTGGATGTTCGTCGCCGACGCCTTCGCGCTGAACGCGGCGAAGGCGTTCTGGAGCAACTTCGAGCGCATGGAGGGCTGGGTGCTCCTCATCCACCTGCTCGGGCTCTTCTTCGCTATGAGCGCAGTGCTCCGTGCCGAGAAGAAGTGGCGTGGATGGTTCCTCACCTCGCTCGGCGTGTCAGTCGTCATTTCTGGCTACGCGCTTTTACAATTAAACGGCACGCTTGCGATACACCAGGGCTCGGTGCGCATCGATGCCTCGCTTGGCAACTCCGCATATCTCGCAATCTACTTCCTCTTCAACGTGTTTATCGCGCTCTGGCTCGCACTCACCGAGAAGTACGCGTGGCTCACGTGGTCCCTAATCGCGCTCGCCGTGCTCGAGGCGATACTTATCTTCTTCACCGAGACGCGCGGCACGGTGATCGGTCTTGTGCTCGCTCTCGCTCTTGCCTCGCTCCTCACCGTACTCACGGCAGGCAAGCGCGCCCGCAGCTACGCCGCGCTTGCACTCGCGCTTATCGTCGTCCTTACCGGCGGTTTCTACCTCGCCCGCAACTCTGCCTTTGTACAAGGCAATCACGTGCTCCAACGCGTTGCCTCGATCTCGCCCGCAGACGGCGAGACGCGCTTCACGATCTGGAAGATGGCGTCACAGGGCGTGCTCGAGCGCCCTATCCTCGGCTGGGGGCAGGAGGGCTTCAATTATGTTTTCAATACCTACTACGACCCGTCACTTTATCGTCAGGAGCCGTGGTTCGACCGTGCGCACAATGCATTTATCGACTGGCTGACTGCAGGCGGCGTACCGGCCTTCTTGCTCTATCTCTCGCTCTTCGGCACCGCCCTCGTGCTGCTCTGGAGGAGCTCGGAGCTCTCGCGCCCCGAGCGTATCGCGGTCACTGCGGCGCTCGTCGGCTACGCAGTCCACAACTTCTTCGTCTTCGACAATCTCTACTCCTACGTCTACTTCTTCGCGCTCCTCTCGCTTATCGACTCACAGGTCGGGCGGCCGATTGCCTCGCTCGAGCGCGCGCCTGAGCTCGACGCTGACCTCGGCATGTCGTACGCGCTCCCGATCGCGGCAGTGAGCGCCTTCGCGCTCGTATGGACGGTGAACGTCTCAGGGATGAACGTCTCGAAGAGTCTCATCGCCGCGATGTCACCCACGTCCACAGGTATCAAAGGGAATCTCGCATTGTTCCAGGAGCTCTCGGCACATCCAGGCTTCGCCGCACAGGAGGTCCGCGAGCAGCTCGTAAGCTTCGCCGCGACGGTCGTGCGGAGCTCGCAGGCGACAAACGAAGAGAAGCAGCAGGCGGTCACGCTTGCGGTAAAAGAGATACAGAAGCAGGTCGACGCGTATCCGCTCGACGCGCGCGAGCGGCTGCAGCTCTCCTACGTGTACCGCGCCGCCGGAGACAACGAGAACGCGCTCAGGGAGACAAGGGCGGCGCTTCTTCTCTCGCCCAAGAAGGAGTCGATCTGGCTCGAGGCAGGTGCGACCGAGTGGGACTTGGGCAAGGTAAAAGAGGCTCAGACTGATTTCAACACTGCGTATAAGCTCGGGCCGCAGTTTACCGACCTCGCCGCCTACGCCGCAGCCGGCAATATCGCCGCTGGCGATAAAGCAGCAGCCGACAAGATATTGCGCGCCGCTTTTGGCACGACCGTCGTCGACAGTGACATCCTCGCGATTGCGTATTACCGCACCAAGGATTGGCCGAGCCTCGTCGCGCTCTGGAAGCTGCGTACACAGAAGCCGAGCGCGACTGTCGAGACGTGGTTCTCGTTTGCGGCCGCCTATTACATGAGTGGCGACAAGACATCTGCAATACAGACAATCAACAAAGCGGTTGCGCTCTATCCGGCCGCTGCGGGAGCCGGTGCGGAAGCGATCAAGCAGATACAAGGGAAGGCCTCCGGTCAATGAAACTCGAAGAACACGTCCCGCTCGCGCCACTCACGACACTTCGTGTAGGCGGGGAGGCGCGTTTTTTCGTTGCGGCAGAGTCGGTCGAAGAGGTAATCGAGGCGCTCGACTACACACGCGTAAACGCGCTCCCGCTCTTCGTGCTCGGTGGCGGCTCGAACATCCTGATCTCTGACAAGGGCTTTGACGGGCTGGTGCTCTCGGTACGCATACCGGGCATTTCCCTCGAGAAGTTGGGTGACATGGTGCTCGTCACTGCTGGCGCAGGTGTCGTATGGGACGATCTTGTTGCGTACTCAATCGAACATGGGCTTGCCGGTATCGAGTGTCTCTCGGGTATCCCCGGTACGGTCGGCGGTGCCGTAGTCGCGAACTTGGGCGCGTACGGCGCGCAGGCGAGTGATACGTTCGTGAGCGCTGACGCGATCGATACGCAAGATGCGCAGCACACGCTGCATGTCATACGAAATGAGAAATGCGATTTTTCATACCATGACAGCATGTTCAGTCACACTGGAGGGCGTTACGTTGTGGTGCGGGCGACCTTCGCACTCTCGACCGCGCTCCCGCTCAAGATCTCGTATCGGGACAATCGCTTCGACCTCGCCGCGCTCGCCGCTACAAGCGGCAAGGAGCCGTCCCAGAGCGACGTGCGCGCCGCAATACTGCAGATGCGCGAAGAGAAAGGCGTACTCAGCACCTCCTACCAGAGTGCCGGGTCGTTCTTCCATATGCCGTTCGTCTCAGCAGAGAAATATACAGAGGTTACCGCGCTCGCTCGCTCGCTCGACGCTGCAAAGGAGGAGCGTTTGCGCCCCTGGGCGTGGAAGCAGCCCGACGGCTCTTACAAGATAGCCGCCGGCTTCTTGCTCGAATACACCGAGTTCCAGAAAGGGTATACGCGCGGCGCTGCTGGCGTCTCGCCGCGTCACACGCTCGCGATTATCAACGTCGCCGGTGCTCGTGCAGAGGACATCGCAGCGCTCGCGCGCGATATGCAAAACGCGGTCGAAAAGATATTCGGCATACATCTTGAACGCGAAGTGGAGTATGTCGGCGACGTCGAGTGAGTGAATGAACTTTTGTAAAAAATATTTCGAGAAATATTTTTTACAAAAGTTATCCACACATTATATTTTTTTCTTACACAAAAAGTTTTTATCGCGCGATAATGATGTGTAGAAACGTTTGCGCATGAAATTTTTTTCGTGCACAGGCGGGTCGACTTATCAGCGCATAATTTCCAACCACCATGGCAAAAAAGCGTAAGGCAGTAAAGAAGGTCGCGAAGAAGGCAACGAAGAAGCGCAAGGCAGCAAAGAAGCGCGCATAGTTTCGTATTCGTCTTTAAGAAAGATCCCCCGTGAGATAGGCGAAGCCGCCATCTCATGGGGGTTTTTCTTTTTTCCATGCTTAAACCCCGGTATTTTGCTATACTGCCTGCCAATGCTCGGTCTCTCCCGCTTCTTCTCCTCGAACCAATCCGCCTCCTTCTTAAAGGCTGCCGCGCCTCGTCTGGCGGCGGTAAATGCGCATTCTGAGGAGCTTACAGGCCTCTCTGACGAGGCAGTCCGCGCCAAGCTCGCGGAGGTGCGCGCTCGTGCGCAGGCGGCGGGCGCTACAAGCGAGGCCGACCTCCCGCTTGTCTTCGCGCTTGTGCGCGAGGCGTCTCGCCGCACGCTCCGTCAGCCCCACTTCGACGTGCAGATCTTGGGCGGTCTCGCGCTCGCTGAGGGTAAGATTGCTGAGATGCGTACCGGCGAGGGTAAGACGCTTGTCGCGACGCTTCCGGTCACCTTTCATGCGCTCTCGGGCGCAGGCGTGCAAGTGGTCACGGTGAACGACTACCTCGCGCGCCGCGACGGCGCGTGGATGGGACAGGTGTACCACTATCTCGGTCTCACGGTCGGTGTGGTCACGAGTACTGGCTCCTACCGCTACGACTCGTCGCACGTCGCGACTGAAGAGGATCGCGAGCGCGACGCCGAAGGATCGTTCCGCGTCTTTTACGACTACCTGCGTCCTGCGACGAAGAAAGAGGCCTATGCCTGCGACATCACCTACGTCACCAATAACGAGCTCGGCTTCGACTACCTGCGCGACAACACTGCCTACGATGCGTCGCAGATCGTCCAGAGGGGGCACCACTACGCGATTATCGACGAGGTCGACTCGATCCTTATCGACGAAGCGCGCACGCCGCTCATTATTAGCGGACCCGCCGGCGACTCTCAGATGCTCTACGAGCGCTTCGCCGGTATCGTCCGTGACTTTGAAGAGGGTAACGACTACACCGTCGACGAGAAGCAGAAGGCAATCCAGATCACCGAGGACGGCATGCACAAGGCCGAGGCGGCGCTTGGACTCGAGAATCTCTACACCGAGGGCGGGATGAAGTATGCGCACCACCTCGAGACAGCCGTGCGCGCGAAGGCGCTCTTCCACGTTGATAAAGAGTACGTGGTTCGCGACAACGAGATCATCATTGTCGACGAGTTCACCGGGCGGCTCCAGCCCGGTCGTCGCTGGTCGGAGGGCTTGCATCAGGCGATAGAGGCTAAGGAGGGCGCGCGGGTGCAAGAAGAGACGCGCACCTACGCGACGGTAACCTTCCAGAATCTCTTCCGCATGTACAAGCGCCTCGCCGGCATGACCGGTACCGCGCTCTCGTCTGAAGAAGAGTTTTATACGGTCTACAAGCTCGAGGTTATCGTCGTGCCGACCAATAAGCCGGCAGCCCGCAAGGACCACGACGACCTCATTTTCCAGACCTCTGCAGGGAAGTATCGTGCGGTCGCACGCGAGGTGATGAAACGGCACATGACCGGACAGCCGGTCTTGGTGGGTACGGTCTCGATCGAGGACAACGAGATGGTCAGCACCTATCTCACGAAGGAGGGCGTCCCGCACGAAGTCTTGAATGCAAAGAATCACGAACGCGAGGGCGAGATTATCGCCGAGGCAGGCAAGGAGAGTCGGGTCACGGTTGCGACCAACCTCGCCGGACGCGGTGTCGACATCAAGCTCGGCGGCGCGCTCGCAAGCAGCGCTGATCGTGCCTCGGTCCTCGAGAAGGGCGGGCTCATGGTGATCGGTACCGAGCGACACGACGCGCGCCGCATCGACAACCAGCCCCGCGGCCGCTCAGGCCGCCAGGGCGACCCCGGCGAGACGCGCTTCTACGTCTCGCTTGAGGACAAGCTGATGCGTGTCTTTGCTGCCGAGACACTGAAGAAGGTGATGGGTCGCTTCGGTATCCCCGAGGACGAGCCGATCGAGAGCGCAATGATTACGCGCTCCCTCGAGACCGCCCAGAGCCGCATCGAGGGGTTCAACTTCGACTCACGCAAGCAGGTGCTCGCCTACGACGACGTGATGAATACACAGCGCCTCGCGATCTACGCACGTCGCCGCGCTGCCCTCCGGGGGAGTGACGCCGAAGTCGAGGCGCTTATCCGCGAGCTCGTCGGAGAAGGGGAGGCGGCAGTCGCTGCGCTTGAAGCGAAGAAGGTCGAGCTCGGCAGTGCATTCACCGAGCACGTGCGGCGCGTGCTCCTGCAGGTGGTCGACACCTTCTGGCTCGAGCACCTCGAGACGATGGACTACCTGCGCCGCTCGGTCTCGCTACGCGCCTACGGTCAGCGGGATCCTCTCATCGAGTACCGGCGCGAGGGGTTGATGCGCTTCCGTCAGCTTGAAGAGAATATCAGGGCGGCGGTTGCTGAAGCGATTCCGCACATCCAGCCCGCCGACGATGCGCGCATCCGCGCTGAAGAAGAGAAGATACGCGCCTCACTCGTCGCCGCCGGCAAGGAGGAGGGCGCTGCCGCACAGCCGATTGTGAAGGGTAGTGAGCACGGCCGAAACGACTTCGTCACGATCAAGAAGGGCGACGCGACCCAGACGCTCAAGTTTAAAAAGGCCGAGCCCCTCCTCGCCGAGGGCTGGACCCTCATTTCATAATTCTCGCAACAAAGAAAAGAATCAGAACTAAAAACACTACCATATATGGTAGTGTTTTTAGTTCTGATTCTCCCGTGTTTATTTGATTTCCGGTTCAGGGAAGAGGAGGAAGTGGAGCGGATACCGTTTCTTGAAGCGGAAGAGCATGCTTTTTGCATATTTCTTCTTAAATTCGCGCTTCCCGAACTCTTCTTCCATCGCTGCAATCGCCGTCTCGTATCCCGGCATCTGATCTTGAAGCCATGAATGTACGCGCTCGATAGTAGAATATCCGGCACCGGTTCTCTGGCGGATAGCGTCGCGGGTTTCATCTTGCAGGAGAAGGCGGGCGATAAGGATTCGTCGTCCGAGCATGATACGTTCGCTTTCAGTCAGAAGATCACGAAGGAAGAGTTTCATCGCGGCGCGCCCACGTACCGCTCCCGCCGCGGTGTAGAGAGCGTCAAGCGTCGCTATACGTTCCTTCTCATTCAACTCGTCCATCCTCTTTTTCATATAAAAACACTACCATATATGGTAGTACTGATACGCAGCCCGTTTGGGGATATTCGTTAAGGCAATCTCCGCCAGCGTATGCGCACTGTGCATAAGGTGTTTGGTCTGCGAAGAGCAGTGGTAGGGTAGGGGTAATGCGCGTTCGGAACGTCGCGTTATTTTTTATCAGCTGCGCGTTTGCGTTCAGCGTGTCGCCGATTGTCGCTACTGCTGCCTCTAATCCGACCGTGCTTATTGCACGGTTCGCAATGCCCCAGGTCTCAAAATCCTGGTACGGCATGTATGAGACGGCACTGAAGACTGGCGATACTCCTCAGTTGAAGACATGTATCGAGAGTCCTCAAGGTAAACCGACGGTAACGGTTGACCTCTCGCAATTAGGGGTTTCGTCGAGTACGTGGGTAGTCAGCGGCAATTCGGGTACTCTTCTGGTTGGCAATGTGTATCACTACTCAGTCTACTGCTACGACTACGGATTCACTATCGGCGCTGATGCGGCAGTTTCTGACGGATTAAAGACCGTATCTATATCGGCTGTTGACTCGTCTGGCACCACCGCTTCAGGTACCGCACAAGTAGCGGTCGATGACGCTCTGCCGACGCTTTCGCTCACCGATATCTCGTTCTCCGCTGTGCCATTAAAAGGGGGCGACAGTGTGTATCTGAGCGGATTAGCAGACGGGACCGGGAGTCCTTTGTCGGCGTTTCAAATTAAGGGGACATTTTTGGATACGGAAAGGAATATCGTGCTCCAGTCCTTTTACAAGAGAGACGTGCTTACTGCGGCTATCGCCACCTCGACCGACGGTTCCTTTAACCGCGTTGCATTTGCTCTCGGTGACAATGAGGCGAGAATCATCTCAGCCGCTCCTTCCTTAAGAATCGACATTATTGCGTACGACGGATCCGGACACACCGCGACAACGAGTTTGGAGGTTCCGGTTCCGAAGCCACCTCCGCCCGACCCGTGCATTGCCGCCGGCACCTGTGTCTCAAATGTCCTCTTCTTGCCGGGTATCGAGGGGAGCCGGCTCTACGAGGGGACGGGCTGCGGCAAGGCTGCCGAAGAGAAACTCTGGGAGCCGTACGAGTCACTCTGGGGTGTGTTGCGCAGCGCAGGTGACAAGAAGGCGCGAGACCTCGCCCTCGACTCGTCGGGTGCGAGTGTCTGCACCGATATTTATACAAAGGAGGGCGACGTGATCGACACAGTCCGCGGCAGCAATATCTACAAGTCATTTCTCGACGAGATGAACGGGCTCAAGGCGGACGGTACGATAAACGATTGGAAGCCAGTCGCCTACGACTGGCGGTTCTCGCTCGACGACCTGCTCAGTAAGGGTACTGAGCGCGCCGGCAAAATCTATTACGAAGAAGCGACGAGCACGCCGTACATCGAACAGACGCTTCGCGCGCTGGCAGCGGGCTCGAAGAGCGGCAAAGTGACGATCGTCGCGCACAGCAACGGCGGCCTTGTGACGAAGGCGCTCTTGAACAGGCTCGGTGGTGCAGCGTCGTCCTTGGTGGACAAGGTCGTGATGGTGGGCGCGCCGCAGAGCGGCGCGCCCGAGAGTCTCGGCGCAGCACTCATGGGCTACAACGCCGGTATCTACAAATACGGTTTCCCTATCCTCTCAAACGCTGCCGCGCGCTCACTCGCGCAGAACCTGCCGATGACGTACCACCTACTCCCGTCAAGCGAGTACCTAGAGAGTATCGCGAGCGACGAAGAACACCCCGTCGCCCGCTTCGCGGGCGACGGCTACGCGCGCGAGATCGCGGCATACGGCTCTACCATCACGAACACGACTGAGCTTGGCGACTTCCTCCTTGCACGCGAGGGCGGTCGCAAGAAGCCGAAGGAGTATGACCTGGGCTCTGCAGAGGTTTTGAATCAGGGACTCATAGACTACGCGAACAACACACACTCGATCCTCGACTTGTGGACTCCGCCTGCGGGTATCGAGGTGAGCCAGATCGCCGGTTGGGGAGCCGACACGGTCGCGGGGATAGACTTCTACACTGAGCCGTCCCGAATCCGCTCCTTTTTCGGGCCGAAGCGGAGGTATAAGCCGATATTTATCGAGGATGGCGACGGGACAGTCCCTGTCCCGAGCGCGCTCCTGGTCGCCTCGAGCACTAGTGTAAAGAGGTATTGGGTTGATTTGAATTCTTATCGTATTGCAACATCAATAAAACGTGACCATAAAGATTTATTTGAAATCCCCTCGCTTGAAGAATGTATCAAGAACATCATTAAGAATGTCACCGGCACCTTGCCCCCGTACATCTCGACGAGCCAGCCGGCGCCAATCGCAGATGACAAGAAGCTTGTCTTCTTCCTCCGCTCGTCGCGCGTCCTCTACGTGCGAGACTCTCCTGAGAGCGAGGAGCCTCCGGTGAAGGTCACGATGCAGGTCAAGGACCCTTCGGGCAAGATTACCGGTATCGCAGAGGACGACTCGGTTACCGAAGACATCCCCGACTCGACGTACGGCGAGTTCGGCGAGGTGCAATACCTGATCGTCCCCGCAAGTGCAACACCGGGCAGCCGCTACGAGCTCACGCTTCACGGGCAGGCGAGCAGCGGGGGAGTGAGCGGCGCACAAGAGAGCACCTTCTCGCTCGAGATCCAAGAGAGCTCGGGCGGCGTCGCGACCGCTCTCGCGACTCTCGCAGATATCCCCGTGGTCGCGAGCACTACCGCGAGCCTCACTATCGGAGCGAACATCGACACTGTCTCGCCGCTTGTGGTCGACGAGCGTGGCGATGGCACCGAGACTCTCACCGTCACACCTGTCGTCGGTGAGACCGTGCTCTATGAGCCGCCGGTCGTCGAGACACCTCCTGCACCAGCTCAAGCAGCTCGCGCTGCCGGCGGCCCGGGCTACTCGCCGTACCTGCCGCTCGCTGTCTCGACCCCTGCTTCTCTATCACTTGTTGTTCTCGAAGCCTCTACGACAACGCTTCTCGCTACTGCGACCGCCACTCCTGCGGCTGCCGTCCCGCGTATCGTCACGCCGCGACTTGTAGCAGCTCCCCGTGCCTCTAATCCTGCGAGTACTCCGCTCTCACCGAGCGCTATCGCAAACGCGTTCCCCGACCTCTCGCAGACCGCCTCGGTTTATGGCGCTTCTCAACAGCCGGTCTTAAAGAAGATAGGCGAAGCGGTCTATACTAGTCTCTATAGGCTCTGGGCTGCCTTAAAGGGATTCTTCTAAAAAAATGAAAACCAAATTCATACAATGTATACCAGCCGTACTCGTTCTAGTAGCTATTGGATTTCGGTACTTTAGTCAGTGGTGTATTCTTACGGATTCATCATGCTATGGCACATGGGTGCATTGGATTTATCTAGAGATCACTAATCCGGTATTTTATTTCACTCTCTTTTGTTTACCAATCACCATCGTCCTTGCCTTCGTGCCGTGGGGAGTGTTCAAGTCTTGGCTCAAGCTCGCAGCGTGGGCGGTGCCGCTCCTCCTCTTCTGGGTCTCGACGCAGCCGGTGTACCCGGGCTTTCTCTCGACCGACCGGGACGACGCGGCACGGCTCGCCGGGGGAGTCTTCGCGGGTGTGAGTCTCGCTCTCCTTATCTGGCGATCAATCGCCGCCCGGCGAGCAGGGGAGAGATAGAGTACAAACAGTTGGTACTACAAGCCAACCTAAAACACTTTCATATATGAAAGTGTTTTAGGTCTATAGTTTCGGCGGAACGATTTTAATTTGCGGGTTGGTGATTTATGTTTTCTAGTGTATTGTGGAGGGACTATGGCATTTGTTGATGAAGCGAGGATACAGGTAGCCTCTGGCAAGGGTGGCGACGGTGTTATCCGCTGGCTGCGCACCAAGGAGTCTGCGCGCGGCGGGCCCTCAGGCGGCGACGGTGGGCGCGGCGGTGACGTCGTGCTCGTGGGTGTGCGCGACTTGGCAGCGCTCGCGCACTATCGCTACGAGAAGAAGTTTAAGGCAGAGGACGGCGAGGCAGGGAAGGGCGAATTGAAGCACGGCAAGAACGGCGAAGATGCGCTCGTCAAGGTGCCGGTCGGCACGCTCGCGCGCTTAGTCGAGACCGGTGAGGAGTACGAGATCACCAAGGAGGGCGAAGAGATAATCCTCTTTCGCGGGGGCAGGGGCGGGCTCGGTAACGCCCGCTTCAAGAGCTCGACGAATCAGAACCCTTTCCAACAGACTCTCGGTCGCCCGGGCAAGGGCGGGGAGCTCGCCCTCACACTCAAGATTATCGCCGACGCGGGGCTTATCGGCTTGCCGAACGCAGGCAAGTCTTCGCTCGTGAATGCGCTCACGCGCGCCAAGTCGAAGGTCGGCGCCTACCCCTTCACCACGCTCGGGCCGAATCTCGGAGAGTTTTATGGACGCATTCTCGCCGACATCCCCGGCCTTATCGAAGGAGCCTCGGATGGCCGAGGTCTCGGGATAAAATTTCTCAAGCACGTAGAGCGGACAGGGATCCTCTTGCATCTTGTCTCGGCTGACCAAGAAGACCCTCTCGCAGCGTATGGGGAAGTGCACAAAGAGACCGAAGCTTTCGGACATGAGCTCGGCAAGAAGCGCGAGATAATCGTCCTCTCAAAGACTGACCTCGCCTCGCCCGAGGAGTGCGCGGCAAAGGTAGAGCTCCTAGCCCGCGAGACGGGTAGGGAAGTGCTCCAGGTCTCGGTCAACGACCCCGAGGCACTCAAGGCCTTTGCTGACCGGCTTACGAAGATACTGAAATAGTAAGCAGAAAGCAGCAGGCAGTAAGCAGTAAAAAAATACAGGTTGCGCGTGCCTCCTGCCTCCTGCATACTGCTCACTATGTATCGTCCTACTATTGGTTTGGAGGTTCACGCCGAGCTCGCTACAAGGACCAAGATGTTCTGCGACTCGAAGAACGACCCCGACGAGACACGGCCCAACGTGAACGTCTGTCCGGTCTGCCTCGCGCACCCGGGCACCTTGCCGGTGATCAATAAAGAAGCGGTGCGGCACGTGTTGCGCCTCGGCACTGCGATCGGCGGCACCTGCGCAGACTTCACCGAGTTCGACCGCAAGAGCTACTTCTATCCGGACATCCCGAAGGGGTATCAGATTAGTCAGTACGAGCACCCGCTCGTCTCGGGCGGCACGCTCGCGGGTGTCGCTATCACACGCGTGCATCTTGAAGAGGACACTGCTCGCTCGACGCACGCAGGTGGTCAGAGCTTGGTCGACTTCAATCGTGCGGGGATCCCGCTCATGGAGCTCGTCACCGAGCCGGTGGTACACGATGCCGAGACTGCAGGGCGCTTCGCGCGTGAGCTACAGCTCCTCTTGCGCACACTCGGAGCAGGAGAGGCTAATCTCGAGAAAGGGGAGATGCGCATCGAAGCGAATATTTCGGTATCGAAAAGCGATACCTTCGGCACAAAGGTGGAGGTGAAAAATATAAATTCGTTCCGTTCGGTTGAGCGCGCAATCGCCTTTGAGATAGATCGCCAGATCGCTCTCATCGAGAGCGGAGGGAAGGTGGTGCAAGAGACACGCGGTTGGGACGAGGGGAAGCAAGAGACCTTTCATCAGCGCTTCAAGGAGGGGAGTGCCGACTACCGCTACTTCCCGGAGCCGGATCTCCCGAAGCTCTATATCAGAGAGATTGCCGAGCTCGCTCCCGAGACGCTCCGCGCCTCACTGCCCGAGCTCCCGTGGGAGCGACGCGAGCGATATCAAGAGCTCGGCCTTAAGACAGAGGATGTCGAATTCATCATCGCATCAAATGCACGCGGAACATTTTTTGATGCAGTTGTTCGAGAACTTAACGTGCTCGCCCCGTTAGAAATCGGATTTCTAACGGGGCTCGCGGCGAATTATTTTATATCTGATCTCGCCGGAGAATCTAGAAATGCGACACCGACTTCGTTTGCAAAACTTATCCGCATGGTTGTCGCACAGGATCTCTCTTCGCGCGGCGCGAAGGACACCCTCGCGATCCTCGTCTTTAAGGGAGGTGACCCAGAAGAGATTGCGCGCGAGCACGGGCTTATCCAGTCGCACGACTCGGGTGCACTCAAAGTAGCAGTGCAAAAAGTCCTCGCCGAAGAGGAGAAGGCCGTCGGTGAGTATCGCGCCGGCAAGGAGGCAGCACTCCAGTACCTGATAGGGAAGAGTATGAAGGCCACCAAGGGCGCGGGTAATCCGGCACTACTCAAGGAGCTTATCGTCGCAGAAATAGGGTAGTTGTGCACAGCTCTTCCATACCAGCCGAGATATGGCTATACTGTGGGTATGGATGAGATTCTCATAGGGGAGAAGAAGTACGTATCGTCGAAACAAGCAGCCAAGCTCACCGGCTACGCTAAGGATTATGTCGGCCAACTCTGCCGCGAGGGCAGGGTGCCGGCACGGCTCGTAGGCCGCAGTTGGTACGTACTCGAGTCGGCGATTCACGATCACCGATTTAACGAGCAGAGTGAAGAGAAGGAGAGTCAGCCCGAGAACGCAGCCCTCGCCTCGACGTGGGAGGCTCCGCACTACGAGGCTATTCCTGCAGACGTGCTCCCTGTACAGAATCCTGAAGAACTCCTCGAGAAAGAAGCAGAAGATGACGGAAAGATAATGAATTTTGCGACCCCGCAGAATCTCCAGGACTCTTGGAAGGCGTGGTTTGATCGGATCGAGAACCCAAAAGCGGCCGCCCCAAGCGCACCGAGCAAGGTAGAAGAGCGAGAAATAGAGAGCAGAGAGGTCAGTGTGCCCGTGCACGCGATCCACCACCCCGAGTACAAGCCGCTCCCTGAAGAGCTCTCACCACGGCGTACGCGCCTCGCGGCGACGCAGCCGGTGCGTGAAGAGGAGTATGAGCAAGAAATGCCGCGTAGAGAAGAAAGGAGAACAGGGAGGAGACTCGGAGCAGCATTTCAACTAGTCGGTGCGCTTGTCGCACTTGTGATGGCCTCTCTTGCCGTAGTCGGGAGTGGATACTTTGACGAATATATCATATCGACTAATCAAGCTGGGATGTTCGCCGGTGTAGGACTCTATAATAGGTAGCGTATCTATTATGTATCTCGTCTCGGATATACGAGATATATATAGAAGCGCACTGATGTCTGCATCGCTTCAAAAAGAACTCCGCATAGGGGGTTCTTTTTGTTGGTGTGGGATGATTTTAGATCAAAATGGCTCTGCCTTAGACAAAGTGGCGTACAAGAAAGACTTATACAGAAGAATAATGAAGTCATGTGCGCACAATGTCCTGAATGCAACGTTTTGCGAACTTGTGTGAGAAAAATGCTGAGTGAATGATTTTATTTGTTACTGAGAAAAGCGATCGGTGATGCATACGAGCTGACCTCTCTTCGGATATCCGACATATCTAGCATATACATTATATATAGTGAGATTGGCATGTGCCTCAAACGACATAAACTTTTATGCATGGTATCTGAGGATCCGCCAGAGAGCGATTTAGAGCTCTAAAAGTGATTTTCTACAGGTTCATTTCATCGAAATAGCTCCACAGAGCTCTCT
The DNA here is from genome assembly GCA_041665205.1 of Minisyncoccota bacterium. Lineage (GTDB taxonomy): Bacteria > Patescibacteriota > Minisyncoccia > Phycocordibacterales > Phycocordibacteraceae > C7867-001. Next base: position 55,522 of record JBAYJI010000001.1, read on the forward strand.
AGAGACGGTCGAGAGCGCTCTTGGGCGTGTGCAGAGGCGCTGCCGGGAGGGCTTCTGTAGCAAATAAAAAATCTTTTGATAACGCTGAGAGCATTTTTATTTTGCTCAGGAATCTTATCCACACAATGCATTAATTTTTTTCACTAAACGCCAGGATAGTACGTTATTATTTAGTTAATTCGGTTATCCGACATGACTCCTTCTCTCAACGAAAACTTAATCACCACGAAGGATGCCGGAGAGCTCTCTGGGTACAATCCTGACTATCTCGCACGTCTCGCACGTTCAGGAAAAATCTCCGGGAAGAGAATCGGTCACAGCTGGCTGATCGAGCGAGAGTCGCTCGATCAGTTTCTCGGTCAGCAGGGCGATCGCAAGATTGATTACGCGCGCGCGCTTGCGCGCGCGCGAACAGAAGAGTATCAAGCGAACCGTGCTCCCTTGCGCCGCGTCGTGCGCACGTTGGCAAGGCCGGTACAGAGCCCACAGATCTCGCCGCTCACCACGCTTGTGGAGAGCTCCTTCCGTTCGCACGCGGTGGCGCTCGCGGTCGCCCTGCTTGTTGTGGGCACTGGGGCAGTCGGTGCGCGTGCCGCGGCGATCTCGCAGCTTGCAGGGGCGACCGCTTCGCTCATGCGCGAAGTCGCGTACGGGTTTGATGCGGCGTTCGGTGGCACTACCTCTGGCATCAGGGCGAAGTTCGCTGAGGTGAATGACGCGATGCGTGCAGAGCGAGCGCGCGTTGCAGAAAATAATCTCGCCACATCTGCTCGCCTCGCCTCGCCAGAGATTCTCGCGTTTGATCTCGAGGCAACGCGCATGGTACTTACCAGCGAGCCTCGCGCTCATGTCGCATCTCGATTTGAAAGTCGGACATTGTCGGCATCGGCGAACACATCGATCGTCACGAGCGATGATCTTAAAACATTTGCACGCGACACGTACGCGCTCGCCACACATCCGTCGCGCATCGTGAGTACCGTCGGCACGAGCGCCTACGGCGCGATCGGTGCGGCGCTTGCGGGCTATCGCACGCTCCTCGAACAGTCGGGGGTGCGGGCGCTCGCGCTCGGCGTCGCGACGCGCGACGCGCTCTCTCGTGCACCAGCTGCCAGCGCACGGCTCTCAGCGCAGACAGTACTCGCACTCGGCCAAGGCGTGATCGACGCGACGCATGCCCTGATCGCCGCTGACGTCAGCCTCGCCTACAGCACTGCCGCCGCGGCACCGGCGAGCGCTCGCGCGACGGTCGCACTAATCGGCTCTACTGGGGACGTGCTTGCAGGCGCGACCGCGCGCGTACCCGCCCTCGCTGCCGCAGCCTTCTTGCACACAACCGAGATCCCTGCCCGCGTCGCACCGGCAATCGCAGAGACGGTCTTCGAGGCAGAATACGCGGCCGCGACGCGTTTCGTCCCGCTTGCGCACGCACTCTCTCGCCAGTATCTCGCGCTTGTCCTCGGCACCGGTCGCCTCACCTACACAGCCACCGACCACACGCTCGCTCTCGCCGCTTCTGCAGGAGCGAGGCTCCCGCAAACGTTCTCGCAACCATGGAAGTCAGACTTCCATACTGTCGGCATTGCAATAGAAGACGCGTATCTCGGCGCACTCGGCAAGACAGCTGCTGCCATCGAATATGGAATATCGAATATCGAAAATAGAATCGATCACGTGCCGCAGGTGGCGGCAGCGCTCGCAGCGGTCGGACCCGCGCTCTCTGCGGGCGAGAGAGTGGCGCTCTCTACCTACGAGACTCTCCACGGCTTCTTCATCTCGACGACAAGCGCACTTGCAGCGTTCTTCTCTACGACGCCTCCGCTCGTGCTCCCGACCGGCGTACCGAAAGCGCGTGTGATTACGGTCGCAACTTCAGCAAAACCTACCCCCTACAACCTACCCCCCACAACCTCGAATTCGTATCCCACCTACACCACCATAAACGGCGTTTCGCTTGACTACGTGAGTCAGTCGCTCGACACGATGCGTAACAATATCCTCGCGACGGTCGCCGGCATGATCCAGCCGGTCGCGTACCAGACAGCGGGTAACTCGACGACGATCCAGTATGTGAGTATGATGCAGGATCTCTCGGGTATCACGATTCGGGACGGCAGCTTCCGCGGGGGGACGTTCGACGGCGGTACCGTGTCGAACGGCATCTCGGTCTCGGCGACCGCCGGCACCTTCGGCAGTCTCGTCGCGACGAACGCGAACTTCACGAGTCTCACCGCGGGCGCGACGAGCCTCGCGACGACGACCATCACCGGCTCTCTCGCTGTCGGCACTAGCTCGCCGTGGGGGAATGGCCTCCTGACGGTCGGCACCTCGACGCCGCTCCTTCACATCAGCAGCAACACCGGTAACATCGGTATCGGGACGTCAGTACCAGTAGCTCCTCTGCAAGTAAATGGCGGAGTATTTACTCCACTAGGTGGCGTTATCGGCACGACGGTATTTTCTCAATATTCCGGAATTGGAACATCTGGAATTATTACCCAAGGTGATGGACAGACTACAGGAGGAGGGATATTCGTTGCTACGGGAGATAATCAATGGTCCTCGAACCTTGAGTTTATAAAATCTAGGACCAGTGATGGGCTGACAAACAAGGCCGTTCAATACGGCGACCAAATCGGTTTTATCGGTTTTAACGGTGATGACGGAACAACAGTGGCTCCAGCTAATGCATGGATGCAAGGCATTGTGGACGGAAGTGTTTCAACCGGAGTAGTCCCAATAGCAATTACGTTTAGTACTCAAAGTAACGGCGTGTTTCCTCCCACTGAAAGATTAAGGATTGCAAGTGATGGCAACGTCGGTATCGGCACCACATCGCCATTCGCACAGCTCTCGATCTCTAACTCCGCGACTACTGCCGCGAACACCCCACTCTTCACCATCGCCTCCACCACGAGCGGTCTCTCTACCACGACTCTCATGACCGTGCTCGCAAATGGGAATGTGGGCATCGGGACGACGACGCCAGCATTTCCATTGGATATATTCAGCAGTACCGTAGCAGCTACAATAGACTTAACAGGGAGCGGACAAGGGGCAAACTTCCGCGCGACCCGTTACTCTGATGACACCGTTGCCGCATTCCAGTCTCAACGTAAGGCAAGGGGTACTGCCTTAAATCCAGCCATCGTGCAGTCGGGAGATGTCGCCGGTAATCTTGCTTTCAACGGATATGACGGTTCTGCGTTTCGAGTACTCGCTACTGTTCAGGGAGTTGTCGATGGAACACCTGGTGCATCGGATATGCCCGGCCGCCTCGTGTTCAATACAACTGCCGATGGAGCATTTCTCGCATCAGAACGTATGCGTATCACAAGTGCCGGCTATGTCGGCATCGGGACGACGAGTCCGAGCCAATTATTGAGCGTGCACGGCAACGGTCTCTTTTCGGGCGACATCTTCGCCGCCAACATCACCGCCACCGGCACACTCTCAGTGAGTACTATCACCGCCCCCGCTGCGCTCTCCATCTCGAGCACTGGCGCGGGCGACCTCACCCTCGATGCTGGTTCCGGCTCTATCAATATCGCTTCAGGCGACGACATTCTCGCCGTCGGCGCGAATTCAAATATCGGCTCGATTGGTGTTAAGTTCAACACCATTTATGCAGACACCATTTCAGCGACCACGCTCGTCGGCGTGGTGGTCGGCGGTGTGACCAACTCCGCCGATTGGGTTATCAATAATGATAACGCTTCCGACGACACCGAGCCGATGACGCTCGCCTTCGAACGCGGCACGGTGACACCAAATGCGCTACTCACCTGGAACTCCGCCGATTCTGCGAAGCGCTTCGAATTCAACCAGCCACTCTTCATTCAGGACGTCTCCGCCTCCGCCGCCTACACTCTCGACGTCTCCGGTCTCGGCCACTTCACCGGCCTCGTCGATGCTTCGTATTTTGTGGCGACGACGACCACCGCAACGAGTACATTCGCAGGTGGGCTCACTGTCGGTACCAGTCAATTGGTGGTTCAGCACAGCACCGGCAACGTCGGTATCGGTACGACGACGCCATGGGCGCAGCTCTCCATCAACCCGAACGGCATCACGGGTCCGGCATTTGCGATCGGTTCCTCCACCGTCACGAACTTCGTTGTGACGAACGGCGGTAAGGTCGGGATTGGGACGAGCCCCTCCACCAACGATTTGTTGACAATTTCCGGAAACGGCAATAATGCCTATGTTCAACTCATAAGCACAGACGGAACGGATACTGGCATAGGTATTACTTCAGGCAGCGGTCAAACATCGTATGTTTATGTCGGAGGCAACAACCAGTCGGATCTTCGGTTTTGGACAAATGGGGGAGACCGCATGATGATAAATGCCGACGGCAATGTTGGCATCGGGACGACATCACCGTACGCGCAACTCTCCATCTCTAATTCTGCAACCACCGCCGCGAACACCCCACTCTTCACCATCGCCTCCACCACGAGTGGTCTCTCTACCACGACTCTCATGACCGTGCTCGCAAATGGGAATGTGGGAATCGGGACGACGAGTCCGACAAATACACTCGGAGTGAACGGATTCATCGACACTGGCCCCACCTTCGGCTACAAGCAGAATAACAACCTAATCCTGTATGCATCCAGCACCATCTCATCAGTATTTGGCGGGCAAGGTGCGGGTGCGAGAGTGATTGCGAACGCAACTTCCAGCTCCGTAACTTCTGGTATCTATGCCACCGCCTTTGGGCATCTAGCACTCGGTAATGCAACATCATCAGCGTATGGAAGCACCGCCGTCGGCTACAGGGCGCTTCAAAGTAGTGCGACAGGGGGTGGAACCGCCGGAGAAAACACAGCAGTTGGTGCTTGGGCACTCTACCAAAATACGAGCGGGTACGACAATACCGCTAACGGTCTGCTAGCTCTTCAGAGTAACACCACGGGTAGCTACAACAACGCATTTGGTACTTGGGCACTCTCATCAAATACCACGGGTCTCTCCTCTGTTGCTAACGGCACGAGTGCTCTCTTCTACAGTAACGGAGACTTTAATTCAGGTTTTGGAAATGACACCGGTTACAATCCGGACAACGATATTGCTCAATACCGCATAGTTGACGACACGAACATGACATTTCTCGGTAATGGAGCTACAAAAGACAACGCATCAACTCTCACAAATGGTACTGCCCTTGGCAATGGCGCCCATGTTCTAGCAAGTAATCAGGTCGTGTTAGGTAATGATAACGTTACAACTACGCTACTTAAAGGCAGCGTCGGCATCGGGACGACGAGTCCGTCCTCGCTCCTCTCACTTTCAAACTCCGCCTCCACTCCCATCGACACCCCGCTCTTCACGATTGCTTCGACGACAGGCGGCACCTCGACCTCGACACTCATGACCGTGCTGGCAAATGGGAATGTGGGCATTGGGACGAATGCCCCGACCAACCTTCTGGGTCTGTATAGCAGTACCGCTGCGACAGCTGCAATAACGGGTGACGGAGGGACATCATCTCTTAACATCTATCGTTACTCGAATGACACTTCAAGCAGCGCGTCTATAAAGCAATATGCAGCCCGGGGAAGTCTTGCGTCACCGAGCGTAGTTGTTGAGGGTGACTCGATCGGGAACAATCAATACTACGGCTATGACGGCGGAGGTTTCCGTGTCCTTGCTACAATATCCCCGCTCGCTGGCATTGTTAATGGTGTAAACGATTTCTCCGGCATTCTTACGTTCAAAACGCGCCCTACTGGTGTCGGGGCGAGCAATCTCGAGCGAATGCGTATTGATTCCAACGGGAACGTCGGGATCGGGACGACGAGTCCGTATTCGCTCTTGAGCGTGCAGGGCAATAGTTATGTGAGTGGCACAAGCTTCTTCGGCGGGGCAGTCACCGCAACATCAACACTCACACTCACCGCACTCGGCACACCGGCAGGCAGCATGCTCGCGGTTGATGCAACCGGCAAGTTCATCGCGACCTCGACTGTCTCGGTCGCGAATCTCGCCCTCGCGAAAGGCAACTTCCTCGTCGGCGATGATGCGGGCGTTGCGCGGGCAACCTCCTCTATCTTCATCTCTTCTGCGGGCTACGTCGGCATCGGGACGACGACGCCGACAGAGAAGTTGGATATCAATAACGGGGCGGTGGGTACAGTACAAGGGGCATTGAGAATAGAAGGGACGCTGAACGCGGCAGACACGGGACACTCTATTGATTTCTTTGCTGGTTCGGCAAACACTGGTGCAGCGGCAAATGCTTACGCGCGAATTGCAGGAGTTACTGATTCTGGTGGCGTGGGCGGGGTATTGGCACTCTACACAAACAGTGGACTTGGAGCAGTCGCGTCAGTTGAAAGAATGAGAATAGATAGACAAGGCAACGTCGGCATCGGGACGACCACTCCAGGTGCAAAACTCGCCATCAACCTCCCCGCCACCGGTCTCGGCATGTATCTCGCAGGATACGCCAGTGGGACAGGGGCACTCTTCAGCATCAGCACCTCCACCGCCTCCGCCACCACCACGGCATTTCAGATTGATAACAATGGGAAGGTGTCAGTCGGTTCTGGCACCGCCACTCTTGATTTCAATGTGCAAGGGCAGTCCTATTTCAGCGGCAACGTCGGCATCGGGACGACGAGTCCGGCATACAAACTGGATGTCGCCGGATTCATCAACACCGACCAGTTCAGCGGGTATAAGCAGGCGGGGAATACGATTTTGTATGCGTCATCAACATCATTCACCACTTTCGGCGGTATCAACGCAGGGACGGGAATAATAGGTGGTGCAAGTGTGGCAAACGTCTACTCGACTGCCTTTGGGTACAACGCCATGCAAAACGCGACAACCTCTCAAGTATCAAGTACGGCGTTTGGGTACAACGCATTGAAAGGCAGTGCAACGATAAGTAACACTGGCGGGAATAGCGCGTTTGGATACAATACATTGACTAGCATCACTTCAGGGAGTAACAACTCCGCGTTCGGCAGTAGTGCTCTCGGTGTAAACACATCAGGGGCCGACAACAATGCGTTCGGTAGAGTTGCACTCCAACTAAACACCACTGGCACTACTAATAATGCCTTCGGTGAATATACGCTTCAGTTAAATACGTCAGGTACTTCCAACTCGGCGTTCGGTCACGCGGCTTGTGCTGGCAACACGACGGGTGCTGGCAACAACTGTGTTGGTAATTATTCACTGCGATACAATAACGGCTCGAACAACGTGGCGAACGGCAGTCTTGCAGGGCTAGGATTAACCAACGCGATAAATGACTACAACTCTCTTAGCGACAGCAACATGACCTTTATCGGTGCTTTATCCTCTCGTGACGGAAGCGTAGTCGCTTCGACAACCTCACTCACAAACGGGACGGCAATTGGCTACGGTTCGCAGGTCGGTGCCTCAAATTCCCTCGTGCTTGGTGGGTTGTACGCAAATGCGGTCAAGGTCGGCGTGGGTACCTCGACTCCTTATGCAAAGCTATCTATCCACGCGGTATCCGGCGAGACGAACACGACACTCTTTGCGATTGCCTCATCTACCGCGAGTGCGACGACGACACTCTTTTCTATCTTGAATACGGGTAACGTGGGCATCGGGACGACGAGTCCGGCAGTTGCGCTTGATGTCTCCAGCACTGATACCACAAACGGGCAACTTCGACTCGAGAATGGCGGTGCGTATACGTCGTTTATTGTAGAGGCAGACGGCTCTTTGTTTATCAAACCGAATAACGCGGCGACCTTTTTTGGGGCATACAATTCCGTGAGCTCCGTTCGTATTCTGAACAACATTCAGGTAAATAGCAATGTGAGTTCATACTTCAACGGCACAGGTAATCTTGGGATTGGGACGACGAGTCCGTATGCAAAGTTATCAGTTTCAGCACTAAATCCGACTGCGCCGCTCTTCGCGGTTGATTACGGAACGGGTACAGCCACCTCGTCAGCACTGTATATTTCAAGTAGCGGTAACGTCGGCATCGGGACGACGAGTCCCGGCTCGATCCTCTCCATCCAAGGCGTCGCCAACTTCACCACCGGTACTACCACCTTCTACGGCAATGGCATCAACATCCCTGCGAGTCAGTGTTACGCCGTCGGTGGGACGTGTCTCTCGAGTGGTGGGGGTGCGGCCGCGGGCATTGCTGGCGCTGTCCAATTTTCTGACGGAGCTACGTTTGCCAGTGACACACTTTTCTTCTGGAACAACACCACTAAGTCGCTCGGCA
>JBAYJI010000002.1:0-37323 GCA_041665205.1 Minisyncoccota bacterium
GTTACGGGGTCGACCGTCTTGCCGCTTGCGTTCTTCAAGTTTGCGACTGCCACGACCCGTACGCTGCCTTCAAGCGGCACGAGCGACTTGCCTCTGTAGAGCGGAGGGAGAGATGAGATGGGCTCTGCGATAATCGCGACGTCTTGGGGCTGCACAAGCAGTGACTGGTTGTAGGTAGCACCACCCGAAGAGATCGTCGCGACGATGGAGGTGACGCTCCCTGCCCTCCCGAGGGTGACTGCGACTGGTCGTACCGAGCCCTCATAGACCTTCTTTCCGTCGGCCGAGACCGACAGGGTCGCATTGGTGAGGTCGAGAGAGTCTGAGAGGAACGAGAGTGTCGTTTTACTAAAAGGTGTCGGGTACTGCGGGAGTGCGGTAAGCGTAAAGGTCGACCCGACCGTGTCCCCCACCGTCCCGATAGTAAACTGCGCAGAAGCGGCAGCGGGGAGGATAAGTGCAAGGATAGTAAAGAAGACAAAACGCATACCCCTAGTATAACGCCTGTACGGAGAAACTACGTACTTCGCGCGCCTTGTCGGGGATTTCTTTTTAGCGAAGGAGTCTGCCTTATTTATTGAGAATACCCTGCTCCTTCAGTCTATCCATCATCTCTCGTTTAGTATTTGTAGCAACTTCACCATTTGAGAAATGGGTCACCATATCTTCCGGGGTGACGGGTACCGTATCGAATGTAATGCGTCTCGTCTTTTCGTCGATATTGGTAACGTGCAGCATCTCGTTCTTGTTGTTCAGTAGGAACATCTGCCCTCCTTGCCCGCGTTTTTTCATTGCGAGGAGTGTGTTGAACGGAGCTGCATAGCTGACCTCAACTCTTTTACCGAACATGATGTCGCTCATATCCAGTACGCCCACCCTCCTTGTTTTTATTCCACCGAAATTTCCGTAGTCGATGCTCTCCTCTTCATAGGAGATACGATCGTCATCTTGCAGCTTCATGAAGCTCCCGCTAATGGATGGCTGTTTAACGACGACTTCGTTGTAGCCGTTACTGTCTTTTGAGCGATTGATAGCTCTTTCTACATCTCCTTTTTTATCTTTATTCCCGCCGAAGACGTGCCTGCTTTCGAAAGATGTCGCGATTGTCCCATCGTCGGATGGCGCAGCGGACTCTATTGTCCCCTTTCCAATGATCACGCCAAAAGCTCCTTGGAAAGTCCTATCCGTCGTATCTGGCCGGACAGTGCTCGCCGAAAGGGTCGGGTTGACCCCGTATAAAATGTCCATCTTGTCTGTGCCGGAAAGTTTTTTGGTATCGAGAGATTTATTATTCTCAGAAACATCCAGTGTATCGGTAATTTGAAACATGTGTACGAAGTAAGCGTTGTACTTTTTCGTATCCTCTTGCACCGACAGGTGCGACTCTGAAACTTTCGAATCAGGGGCGATTGGTAAGGGATGTTCGTGGTTGTCTCCCTCTGCAATCTTTTCTCTCCGCATAGCCTCCGTGGGGAGTCTTTGTGGTCGTGCAGCCGCAGTCTGTTTAAAGTATCCGCGCGGTGGCCCTCCTTCCGGCTCTTGAGTGAGACTCTCTTCAGCAACAATTTCCTTGAAAGACGTCTGTGGTACAGACGGCCGCGCTGGAGATCTTGTATCACTCGCGTCAGGGATTTCCTCACTGAGGTCCTCCATCTCAGCTTGTTGACCTTGTATAAATTGCGCCTGCTCGGCGGACTGGTATTGGAGCTGTGCTTGTTGCTTTTGTTCTTTGAGCTCTGCCGCTTTCTGTTCCTCTTCGTATTTCTTGAATGCCGCTTTCTCTATCCTGATCTGGTTGCTGTACATCTTCCATAGCGTGAGCGTGAAGGCAGGGACAGCGCCAATAAGCGGCATCTCGCTTAGGGCGAGGCTCCCGATAAACCAGAGCGCGTTCTCCTTAAATATGCGCGAGTTTGTCCGCATGAGATAGAGTCCGATAACGAGCCACCCGAAGAGTCCGACCGCCATCGCCATGATGACGCCGAAGGCGGTAATCGCGCTCACTCCTACGGTCCCTACGGCCGCTGCGGTGGTGCCGCACAGGGCAGCGACAATCGCCCCGCCACCACCCTTGACTGTGCAGTAGAGCGCGGCGAGCGCCGGCCCAAAGAACCAGAACATCTCGAAGAGAAGGCGCAGTGCGTCAAAGAGAGCTCCGACGACGAGGGCAGGGGCCGCTTTTCCCCAGGTCATCACCGGCGGCGGCTCCTGATTACTTCTTTTCTGCGGCATAACGCTCCTTTTCTTGCTTGATCGCGAGGAGCTGTGACGGGTCAGAGGTAATGATCTGGTCCTCGGTGTAGCTCGCGACGACCTTAATAGCGACGTGCTTCAATCCGGCGAAGAAGAGCCCCTCGCCGACGCCTGCCTCAAGCAGGAGGTACTTCTCTTCGTCGGTTAAGTTGAAGGTCTGCTGGAGCACGTCGATTGTGGTCGGAGACTGCTTCAACAAGAGCTGCAGAGACGAGTTGGTGAGGATCGGCCGGCCGTACGGACTCTTCAAGAAGTCTTCGACGTCTTGGGTGATGGTGCAGACGCCCAGATAATATTTACGGCCGCGCTTGGCGATCGAGTACAAGAAAGAGGCGGTGTCGTCACTCTTCATCATCCACCATGCCTCGTCGATAATGAGGAGGCGCTTCTTCATCTCACGGCGCACGGCGTTCCAGATATAGTGCGTGATGATATACATCGCGACCGGCTTCAGCTCGTCCTCCATGTCGCGCACCGAGAAGACGGCGAACTGCTGCTTCAGGTCGATATTGGTCGGCTGGTTCAAGAACCCTTCCCACGTACCGCGGGTATATTTTGAGAGACGCTCGACGAGGGACTCGCTCCCCTCCATACCAGAGAGCACTTGTTCAAAGTCGGAGAGCAGCGGCGGCTCGGCACCAGTGAAGTCAGAGTCACCGGTAATGTCCTTGAGCGCATAGGTCTCGCTGATTGCGCGGTCGACAATCGCGTCCTCTTCAGGACTGAGACCAGAGAGCATGATGCGGAAGAGGCCGACCAGCGCGATGATGTTAGAACGTAGGATATCCTTCGGGTCCTCGTCCTCCTTCACGGGTGGCAAGTCAAACGGGTTGATATGGTGCTCAGAAGAAAGTGAGATATGGAAGGCGCGGCCGCCGGTCGCCTCAGCGAGCTGCTCGTACTCGCGCTCAGGGTCGATCACGATCACGTCGGTGCCGAACATGAGTGAGCGCAATATCTCGAGCTTGGTCGCGTAGCTCTTGCCGGAGCCGGACTTTGCAAAGACCACCGAGTTGTAGTTCTCGAGCGAGAAGCGGTCGAAGAGGATGAGCGAAGAGTTGTGTCTGTTTATTCCATACAAAATCCCTCTATCACTTGTTAAATCAAAGGAGACGAAGGGAAAGATCGAAGAGAGCGGAGAAGAGTTGAGCTTCGAGTTGACCAGGAGCTCGTCGCTCCCTAATGGCAAGCAAGAACGGAATCCCTGCTCCTGCTGGAAGAGTGCCGGCTTCGTGTAGACCAGCTTCGAGTCGAGGATGCTGCGGATGTCACCCTCGGTCTTGTCGATCTCCTCTTTCGAGTCGCCGTAGAGCGCGAGATAGAGACCCACGTCAAAGAGCTTCTCCTGCGCCTGCTGCAGGCTGTCACGCAAGCTCTCGATGTCTTGGTAGGCAGTGTCGAGCAAGGGGTCGCGCACGAGCCCCTTCGCCTCGCGCTCGTTGATCTGGCTCTGCACCTCGGCGACCTTCTTCTGGAAGCTGCGGAGCGCTTGTTCGGTCTCGACCGGGTGGATAAAGATAGAGACGTCGAGCACCTTGTCGAGATTGATGACGGGTGAGAACCAGCTGTCAGAGAGGAATCGGGGGTAGGAGATGGTGTAGAAGGCGCGGACAAACTTCTCTCCGAGCTCGAGCTCGCGCGAGCTGATCTTGAGTGCGGTCGGCGCGATCGTGTCGACGAGGTCGAGCGAGCCGCGGCTGTAGATGTCCTTCGGCAAGACCGGTACTATCTCCGGTGCTTCTCCTTGTTTGCGATTGAGAAAGTCGAGTAAGGCCATGTTGAAATATTTAAATATGTAAAAGTTTAAAAATCATGCGTCGAGGCGGATAGGGTTCTCAAGTTCGCCAGGGTTGAAGGAGCGGTACAAGAGCTCGATCACCTCTTCGGTGCCGAGCGGCACCGCGCGGACGCCGGTGCCAGCCAGGCCGCTCGCGACGAGCGTGAGGCGCTGTTCGAGCTGCACGCGATCCTCTTCGAAGGTGACCTCTGCTGCCCCCTTCGACGCTGCGGTCTCGTGACGGAAGAAGCCCACCGCGCTCGCCGCGGTGATGTTCGGCGTGTAGGAGACGACGACGTAGAAGGACTTCGTCATGATGTTGGCCTGGTCGGTAAAGGAGCGGACGAACTCAATATATTCGCGCAGCTGGATCCGCATAAGCTCGCTCCGTTGCTCGGGCGCCTTCTCTTCGAGGAGGGCGAGGTAGGGGCGCAGGTCCATCCGCCTGGAGTTCACCACGATCTGGATCGAGAAGTCGAGCGTATTGAGGAAGTTCTGGAAGCCGACCGTGATCGCGTGCTGCTCTTCGGCAGACTTGAGCCCGAAGTTGATTGACGAGCAGATAAGCACGCCGCGGTAGCCGCCGTCTTTGAGGACGATGATACCGTTCCGGATCTCCTTGACGGGGACAAACTGCTGCGTCGCGCCTGCTGATGCTGATTGTGTTGCCATAGTTAGGATTCGCGATTCGCGGAGTCGCCTCCCGTAGGCTTCACGTCGAGCGACCACGCGAGCTCAGAGAGCTTCCCTCTCGTGAGCTTGGGGCTGGTGCGCCGCGCGGGAGAGGCTTCTGGCGTCATCGAGGGGGCGCTCTTCACTGCCGCCTTCGGCTCTGCATGCTTCCAGAGGAAGAGCTTCGACCCGGTGTAGTAGCTGAAGCCCGCTTCGAGCACCTCGATGAAGGGCTTCCCGTTTACCTTGTAGAACGCGAGCGCTGCAGCGAACGCGACGACCGGCGCCGAGAGGAGGAGGGCGAAAAAGAAACTCAGGTACGAAAAGAAGATAACGGTCAGCCCACCCGCACCGGCAATGTAGATGAACTGCTTCAAGGTCAAAGGCCCGATAATCTTGTCTTCGACCTCAATGAACTGTGGCACCTGGTATTCCATTCCTCTTAGTATACCAGGAGTGCACAACAGGATTGCAGTGCGGTGTTAGTTATATACTTATACATGTGCGACTTGCTCTTTGAGTCGGAAAGGAGGAATCATGGGCCCAGACGGTACCACGCTACGACTACTGCTCCCACAGAACGAGCGGCAAAGAAAATGGCAAATGGTATGTACCGTTTGCCACAGGCCAATAATCCCTGGCGAAAACAACCATAGCCAATCGGGGGACCTCAAGAATCCGAAGTTCACGCACCTGTTCCCCTGCATCTATGGAGGAACATCCCAGGTCCATTTCTGGTCTTCTTGGTAAAGAGGCGATTAATAATCGCCTCTTCGCTTTTATATACTCACGCCCGCGAGAAGTCCAAAGAGCCAGACGACGAGGTTGAAGAACGGTCCGGCGAAGAGGTAGGAGAAGACGAAGATAAAGAGCAGTAGCGAGACTGCCCCTGCACTGCGCATCTGGAGCTCGAAGCGGCTCAAGCCTGAGGAGAGGTGCCACGGGAGTGCTGAGCGGAGCACGGTGAAGCCGTCGAGCGGAGGGAACGGGATAAGGTTGAAGAGCCCGAGGAAGAGGTTCGTGAACGAGATGGTCGTCGCGAGCGCGAGTGCCGTCACGTCGAGCCCGAGCGCTGCTCCGTAGCGCACAATAAGGCCGAATATCACGGCAAGGAGAATGTTTGTCGCACTCCCGGCTGCGGCGACAAGCGCTTCGCCCCAGCGCTGGTTAGTGAGATTGTAGGGATTATAGGGGACCGGCTTTGCCCACCCAAAGAATATGGGCGAGTGAGTGATAACGAGGAGCGCGGGGAGGATTATCGAGCCCATCAGGTCGATGTGCGGGAGCGGGTTGAGGGTGAGACGGCCGGCGAGACGCGCGGTCGGGTCGCCGAGAGAGTTTGCCGCGTAGCCGTGGGCCACCTCGTGGACGATGATAGAGAGGATAAGGATACAAAAGGTAAGGATGATGGTCATAATTGCTCTGTTTGAAACCTCATGCTACCATGCGACGACTATGGCACGAGCTTGCGAAATCACTGGTAAAAGCACCCAAAACGGCGGACGGTACGCTAACAACGTCCGTGCGGCCTTCTTCAAGCCGGTCGGTCATGTCCGCCGTAAGGCCAATCTCCAGAAGCGCCGCATCTACGTCGCTGAGCTCGGCAAGACGGTCATCGTGGACGTCTCGATGAAGGGACTGAAGACCATCAAGAAGAACGGCGCCTTCGCCGCCCTCAAGAAAGCCAAGGTTATCTAACGTCATCTCCTCTGTTTGAAACAGAAACGCCCGCAAGGGCGTTTTGTGTTGCAAACCTCATCGGCAATTCACGCTGCGTATGGTAAATTTTATCCCTATGACCTACACAGCAAAAACATTTAACCTCCCTTCCCTGCCGGGGATATCTGAAGAGCAGATCAAGGTGCACCTCGCCCTCTACGAGGGCTACGTGAAGCATGTGAATCTCATCATGTCGATGTCACAGATGTATGGGAAGACTGAAGACGAGGGAGGCAAGTATTCGCTCGCTGAGTTTCGTCGCCGATTTGCCTTTGAGTTTAATGGCATGCGCCTGCATGAATATTATTTTGAACAGTTTGAGGGTGAGAAGAGCGGCGGTCCGGAGTCGGGGCTCGCGAAGGCTGCGGCAGAGAAGTATGGCAGCGGAGAAGAGTTTATCGCGCACATCAAGTCGGTCGCCTCGTCGCGCGGCATCGGCTGGGTTGTTGTCTACAAGGACACGCGCGCAGACACGATCCACACCACCTTTGTGAATGATCACGAGGTCGGACAGCTCGCTGGCCTCCCGATATTGCTCGCACTCGACCTCTGGGAGCACGCCTATATGGTGGACTATGTGCCTGCCGAGAAGAAGGGTTATATTGATGCCTTCTTCGCGAATGTGAACTGGTCGGTTGTCGAGAAGCGTTTTGACGAAGCGAAGTAGATAAGAATCGCATACGCGATTAGCACGAGCCAAAACGGGAAACGCTCAATCGTGAATGCTGCATACGGCAATGCAGAGCTTTTTTCTGCGACGAAGATGAAGTACTTCATCAAGATGAGAGTGGGGTACCCGACGACGGTGGCGACAAACGAGACGAAGGGGCCGACGATCATCCCGACGACACCCGCCACTGCGGCTCCTGCCATCGCGAGCGGTACAAGTGGGTTGACGAGCAGATTCGCTGGCAGGGCGACAAGCGAGAAGAGCCCGATGTTGTAGAGGAGTAAGGGGAGGACTGAGACCTGTGCGGCGAGCGTAGTGGCTAGCGCGTTACGCCAAAAAGGCCATAGGCGCATGAGACGCGATTCAATAATAGGAGCGAGCCAGATAATGCCTGCGGTAGCAGCGACCGAGAGGCCGAAGCCAGGATCGAAGACGAGGTAGAGCGGATTCCACATAAGCATCAAGAAGACGGCGAAGAGGAGTGCGCGGCTCGCAGCGTAAGAGCGCCCCGTCGCTCGGGCGTAGAGCGCGATGACTGCCATAATCGCGGCGCGTACCGCCGTAGCCGAGATACCGGCGATCCCGACGAAGAGGAGGAGCGCTGCCCCACCCGCAAAGAACTGGAGCCTCCGCGGGAGCGCAAGGAGCGCGAAGAAGGCCATCACCCACTCGGCGACGATCATCACGTTGTAGCCTGAGAGCACGATAATCTGCACGAGTCCTGAGCGGGTGAAGGCCTCTTGGAGTGCTTCACCGAGCCCTTGCTTGCCGCCGATCACGATGCCGCCGGCGAGTGGTGCGGCCGGGCTCGGGAGTGCGCGGTCGAGCCCGGCTAAGAATGAGTGTTTGATGCGTGCGAGCGCTGCCGGCACCGAGTACCACGGTGCCGGTTCTATCGTATATATCGAGCCGTATTGGATAAGGAAGCGGATACCTCGCGCCTGCAAATATTTGTCGTAGCGGAAGGTGCGGCCGCCGTCGGTCTCAAACGCTTGCGGCAAAGAGAGTGTGCCGTAGACGCGCACACGGTCACCCACACGCACGAGAGCAGAGAGTGGCATCACCGCGAGCATGCCTACCGCACCCCCATCATCCGGTACTTCAATCGCGATGCGCTGACTCTTTTCGCGTACATCCGGGTCGCCTACCACGACCGCCTCGTACTGCACGCGATGCTTCACGTCGCGCATGAATGCTTCAGGTGCGGGCGTGTCCGCGATTGCCGCCCTCCCTGCCCCGAGCGCGACACATATGAAAAACGCCGCGCCAAGCGAGTACGCAAGGCGCAGCTTAAGAAAAGCAAACGCGGCGCACAGCGCCGCGAGAATTAGAACAAACACAACTGGCTCCCAACTGAAAATAAAAAGCGAGCGGAAAAATATCCCGCTCGCAAATCCTGAGACGATAGCGACAAGCACGTTCATGGAGATATCGTACCTCAGAACGGGATGTTGTCGCCCAACAACCTCTCGTTCTCCTCCTTCTCCTGCTTGCTCGACACGAAAGGTACAGGATCTTTCGTTCCAGGCTCCGAATAGCTCTGGAGTCTCGCTGTTGCCTCTTCGCGGGAGAGGAAGAATTCCTCCACGATAAAAAGGGTGGAGAACATGTAATGCGCTTGCCCGTCCGGAGAGAAACACACGCTTTTCACTTCCGTTTCGAGCACGAAGTGCTTGTGAGGCCGATATGCCCCAGCCCAAGAACTTTGCGTCATCGGCGTGATGATCACATATACCACATGGCCTGGCGTGAGGTACGTCTCGGGGACCCAGATTTTTTTCAGTATCCGCGGCCGGCGCGGCCGCGCGTAGGCGAGGATCATCTCATCCCGAAGGTCGACGACCCGATACGGCGCGTTCATGACACCGTCTCTGTACTCTTGTGTCTCGAGCGCACGGCGCTTTCTCCCAAGCGCACGAAGTTCTTTGCGAAGAGCCTTCTGCCGAGTATTGACGCGATCGCTCGCTGCGGCGACCGCACCCTCGAAGGTAAACCAGTGAATGCGGTGATCGTCGTCGCCGTTGAGGAACCGGTAGCCGTTCTTTTCGAGTTTCGCTACCATCGTGCGAACGACCTCTCCGTCTTGCGAGAGGACAAATGCTTCTTGTCCGATGTTTACAACCCTTTTAGCAGCCATGATTGGCGTCTCCTCTGTTGATGGATCAAAACTTCTCTCGGCACCCTACGCCGCCCTCATATCGGTGTCAACACGACCGTATCCCTACCCCGCTCGCAAATCCTGAAACGACAGCAATGAGAAGGATCATGTGTGTACATAATAAAGCATTGATTTGAAGCGTTGTAAGATAGTCAGATGGACGATATCTCCAATTACGAAAAGCTCCGTGAGGATGCACAGAAATTCTATATCAGCACACGCCCAATCCAATCACCGGCATTGGGCGAATTCGTGTATTTCACCGCGGAAGGATTCAATCATATTATTTTCAAGGGTTCGCGAAGCGAGCGTGAACGCCCTTCGCAGATACTACGATTTAAGCTTCTGCCGATAGCGGTAAAACTTGTAGAACTTTCTACAACGTATCAAGAATATGAGGTGACACTCAAAGAGTTTGAGGTAAAAAGCTACAAGAAAAAAGTCCGCAAGAGTAAACCGGTGAAATATTGGGGCATCATCGCAATCGTTGATGGACGAAAGATAAAAGTAATTTTGCGTAAAATCGGTGACGACGGGCAGCTGCATTTCTGGAGCATCGTGCCCGCGTGGACAACGAACAAGTATCGCGATATGAAGCTCTTCAGTACGATGAAAGGTAATCCGGAGGAGGACTAAAACAAAAACACCGACACGGGGTCGGTGATTTTGATATGCCTGCCTTCGGCTTATGTATTAGCCGAAATAGGGCTGACGCCCCACAGGCATAAACCCACTATACCCTAAAGGAAATCGGAGGGCAATGATATGTGAATAACCACATGTACCATCTTTTACGCTATAGCGTGAAATAAGGTACACGAGATTGTAGATACTCGGTGTCTACAGAAAAGCGACCGTATCCCTACCCCGCTCGCAAATCCTGAAACGACTGCGACGAGTGGTTTCATGTGAGATTTTACTTAGAAGCAAGAATTATTAGAAATAATGGATTCTCAATATTCTTTTGGTTTAAAATATCATAACGTTCTTGATCAAAAACTTCTGTTGAATCTGGTTTGACCATAGAAGGTGAACTCGTGGACCGAATAATGAATCCTGCGTGAGTGACACTCTCAATTACGGCGTCTGTATTGGCGTGATTATAAAAGAAAATTTCAACGTGCCCTGGCAAAATATCTCTATGTCCTACAAGAACAACGCCACGTTCGTTGGAAGATATATCCCCCGTTTTCTTCTTTTTCTCCCAAAACTCTGGTCTGTGAGTTGAAAAAAGCAGACCCCTCCTTTCTTAAGTACTCTATATATTTCACTTAACAATTTGTCCCAATCGCTGGCGTAGTGAAAAGCAAGACTTGAATATACGAAGTCAAACGACTCGTCGGCAAAGAACAGATTCATCATATCCATTTTGTGGTACTTAACAGCTGGGAACTTAGCCGCAGCGCGTTTTAGTAACTCATTAGATATATCAATTGCGGTAATATCTTCTGCGCCTCTTCTAGACAGCAAATCTAACTCTTCTCCAGAACCTGTGCCGATACAAAGAACGGACTTGCCGTGAAGGTCTTGTGGCAAAAGCGCGGTCATCGCTGGTTTCTCCATGTATTTGTGAGCGAGATTTATTGGCATTGCCGATTCCCACTCCTCTGCATGGGTGTCATATGACTTTTCGTTTTTAGCAGTATGGTCGTGCATGTTCATATCATCGTGGTGATTATGCACCACGATCCATCGCTTCGTTGGCGAGGGCGTCGGCGTCACTGTTTTGCGCGCGCGGGACGTGAGCGAAGGAGACGGTGCCGAAGGCGCCGGCGGCGTGGGTGAGGCGGGCATACTGCCCTTTCAAGACTGGATGCTTCACTTTGTACAAACCTTTCATCTGCTTCACCACCAGCTCGCTGTCCATCTTTACTATCACTTCGGTCGTGCCCACTTTCTTCCCGACTAGTTTTGCCAATGTTTCAAACGCGAGAATTACCGCTTCATATTCTGCGTAGTTGTTGGTGCGCGTGCCCAGATATTGCGAAACGCTCGCGACCGAGTTCCCCAGATGGTCGCGTATCATCGCTCCGGCGCCGCTCGGGCCAGGGTTACCTCTCGACCCGCCGTCAGCATGGATGGTGAATTGCATAGTGCGTACTATACCCCATGAGATAGTCGAGGACGACATCTCACGGGGTAAGCACCTGTCCAAGGTTTGACATTAAATCTTGTAGCAGTAGTGTTGTGGCAGAACGGGACTGTTTCCCGAGAGGAGAACTGCGATGGAAATTGCCGGACCGCATCAACAGGTGGAAAGGCTCGATCGAGCAGATATCAATGGACTGCGCATGGTTATGTGCAGAATCTGTAACACTTTTGCACACGCCCATACCGACGACGATGCGGTGAGGGACCTGGGTAACACCAACTGTTCCCCCGACTGCGAAAATTGTAAACGCTTGCGGCACAGTTATGACGGAGCACCGGCCGTACCCACCGGCGGGAGCTGCAACGACGAGTTGCACGTTTGTCCGAATGATGGCAACCGGTGGTGGCAGACGAACTCGCATTTCCATCTTTGGAAGCAGGTGACCCATGACCGCGAATGGGAGGTACTGAATAGACCACGGGAACGGTGTTCCGAAGAGTCCGGATTCGGACTCGGTTGGTGAATCAGCCGCTAAATCCTTCAAGAATGACGCACCACACGGTGCGTCTCTTTTTATAGAGGTCTGACATCTAGAAGTCGCAGGCGGACGGGGTTGTCGCGCGAGAACGTGTCGCGCTCGAGGTGCACGAGCAGGTTCACGCGACTGCCCTGCGTGAGTGCCTCTGCAGTGCGCGCGATAGAACCTTTGACGAAGAATGTCACCGCGTCGATGCTTCCTCTCCCTTCGCGCACATCGATCTTCAACTTCAAGTGCTCGTCTGCTTTCCCGAAGTGTGAAATCTCTCTGAGTGTTACTTCGCGCAGCATGAACACCGGCTTTGGGTTGTCCATGCCAAAAGGGGCGAGCTTCTCGACGCTCCTGAGAAATGGGATCGTCACCTCCTCGGTCGTGACCACGGCGTCAGCTCTCCCCGTTAGAGAATCGCTCTCCTCTAACGGGGCAAGCCGCTCGAAGGCTTCGACCAAACGGTCTTCGAGAAAGAAGACCTCCGTATCGAGCACGGTGAAACCGCCCGCCTTCGCGTGTCCGCCGAAGTAGGCAAACGCATTTTCAGTCGCTTGCATGAGCTCCATGAGGTGCGTCGCACCGCCCGAGCGCACAGAGCCCTTTAAGCTCATGTTCCCCTCGCGACCCCAGAGAAAGACGGGTCGCTCGTACTCGTCGGCGATTGTGTTCGCGACGAGGCCGAGAAGCGCGGGGCGCCACTCAGGGTCGCCGAGTGCGATCACGCTCCGCACCTCGCCGCGCTCTTTGAGTCGCGTATGCACCGCGCGTGTGATCGCACCCGCCTGCGCCTTGCGCTCACGATTTAATTTCTCTAATTTCTTTACAAGCAGGTCAGCCTCGCTCTCATCGGTGGTGATGAAGAGGTTGAAGGCGTCGCGCGCTTCGCCCATGCGGCTCGCCGCATTTACACGCGGCGCGATCATGAAGCCGACATCGTCTTCGCTAATCGCACGCTGCTCGACGCGCATCGCGCGGCAGAGCTTCTGCAGTCCGACTCGCGGCGACTTGTGCATCACGAGGAGCCCGTAGGTCGCGAGCACACGGTTCTCGCCGGTGAGCGGGACCATGTCGGCGATCGTCGCGAGCCCCACCATATCAAGGAGCCACTTCTCCCACCCCTCCGGCACTTTGTCTTTAAGCGACGGTTCTGTTGCGAGTGTTGCGCAGACGAGCTTCCAGGCGACGCCCGAGCCGCACAAACTTTTATATGGATACGTCTCATCAGCGCGCGCATTCGGATTCAATATCGCAAACGCGGGTGGTAGGCCCGCATCTCCCGGCAAGTGATGATCGGTCACGATCACTTCTATTCCTAATTCGTTCGCACGCTTAATCGGAGCGATGTCGGTGATGCCGGAGTCTACCGTGACGATGAGGGTCACGCCGTTTGCCGCGAGCTGCCCTACCCCGCCCACGTTCATCCCGTAGCCTTCGTTGTGCCGATGCGGGATGTAGTTCTCAAAATTCGCACCGACTTTTTTCAAGAAGTCATGGAGGAGCACGCCGCCTGGGATGCCGTCGCAATCATAGTCGCTCCATACCGCGATCTTCTCTCCTGAAATAATTGCATCGGCGAATCTTCGCGCAGCCTTGCGCATGTCAGTCATCAAGAACGGATCGTGGAGGTGCTCGTCGTAAGAGGGGTTTAAAAATTTCGCTGCTCCTTCTTTGGTCACGACACCGCGGCGTGCGAGGAGCGCGGCGGTGAGGTCGTCGTAGGTCGCGAGTTCTTCGCGAAGTGTCTCGTGGAGCGGATCGTGGAGCGGGAACATGTGTGCCGATTGTATCAGGAATCGAATGCGGTATCCTTAAGCGATGGACGACTGTATCTTTTGCAAGATTGTTGCGGACGAGATCCCCGCACACAAGGTATATGAAGATGAAGACTTTATCGCCTTCCTCGACGTTCATCCGCACACGGTCGGGCACACGCAAGTGATACCCAAAGAGCATCATCGCTGGGTCTGGGACGTGCCGAATGTCGGTGCCTATTTTGAAGTTGCACGAAAGGTTGCGCTCGCACAAAGAGAGGCCTTCAACACAGAATGGATACTCTCAAAGATAGTGGGCGACGAAGTGCCGCACGCGCATATCTGGGTCTTCCCGAGTAACGAGGCGAAGGGAGAGAAGGACGACTTCGCAGAGAACGCAGAAAAAATCCGCATACATCTCGCATAAAATTACAACGCCGGCATCCTCCGATGCCGGCGTTTGTTGGTTGCAGGTTCACGCCCTGCGTGTGAATGCTCGGACTTGCGCATCGTTGGCCTGGACGCCTTCTGGACGTTGCGATGAGGTGGCGTCAACGATGATATCCACTACCACGAAGGCCATGGGAAGGAAACCGAGGATAAGTAAAAAGAGCCACGGCGTCGCCCACGTTTCGATGCCCATACCGCTCTTGGCTGGCCCGACAATGATGCCGAACAAGAAAGCGAAACAGACGAGATGGACCGTTGCATTGTGAATGCTGAGTCCGTCGCTATGGAAATTTGCATTTTTGAGGTCTGCTGCAAAGAAATAGAGACCGCACACGCCAATGATGAGCGCTACGAGACCAATGATGCAGACAATTCCCCATGGATGCGTCGTTTGGGCAGACATCGCCCACGCCCGCATTTCGCTCGCACCCCATACGGCGCACCACGCGAGTCCGAGTCCTGAGATGAGCAGGATGACACGATTTGTGATGTTCATCTGAAACCCCCTTATATTGAGCAGCCCACGCCACTCCCGAATGGGAATCTACTATATAAATCGCTTATTGGCGAGCGCCTCGATGCCGGGGAGGGTGCCTTTGGCGAGGAACTCGAGCATCGCACCGCCGCCGGTCGAGACAAAGGAGAACTGTGAGAGGAGCCCCAGGTCTTCTATCGCCGCAATGGTGTCGCCGCCGCCGACAACCGAACGGGCGCTTGAAGCCGCGATCGCTCGTGCCAGAGCCTCGGTCGCGTCACGGAACCCGTTTTCATAATTCCCCAAGGGGCCGTTCCAGAGGATTGTCTTTGACGCGTGAGCGAGGCCGGAAAGGAGCGCCGAGGTGCCAGGGCCGTGGTCGAGGATCACGTCGTCGTGCCGTATCTGTCCTGCCACGGCGACACGCGCGTGCATCCGCGCATCAGAGGCACCGACTAGCGAGGCAGGTATGACGAGCGAGTCGACAGGCACCACAAGTCTCGGATTCTTCAGGAGCTCTGTAATGGTGCTCGTGGGCCCATCAGAGATAAGTGACTCCCCCACTTCTTGCCCCGCCGCCTTTAAGAAGTCGTCTGCAAGCGCGCCGCCTACGAACACGTGATCGTATTGCTCAAGAAGTGCAGTGAGCACTGCCTCCTTGGTACTAAATTTCGCTCCGCCGATTACTGCGAGCGCTGAGTGCTTGGGCGCGAGTGCTTGCGAGAGCTCGCGCACCTCTTCTTCAAGGAGGAGGCCGGCGTAGCTCGGCAAGAGTGCGGGGATGCCGACAATCGAAGCGTGTCTGCGGTGGCAGG
Organism: Minisyncoccota bacterium; assembly: GCA_041665205.1. Lineage (GTDB taxonomy): Bacteria > Patescibacteriota > Minisyncoccia > Phycocordibacterales > Phycocordibacteraceae > C7867-001. The sequence goes on from JBAYJI010000002.1 coordinate 15,362, forward strand.
TGTCGAACGAGTCTTCTACGAAGACGTCGGCGAGCAGCGCGAGCTCGCGGGCAAATGAGGGAGTGTTCTCCTTCTCACCCCTGTTACGGCGCAGGTTCTCGAGCACGAGCACGTGCCCCGGTGCGAGTGCGCGAATCGCCGCCCGCGCTCCCTCTCCGATCGTCTCAGGGCAGAATGAGACGTTCGGTATAAACGTCTTCAGTGCCTCTGCGATTGGTTCAAGCGTCTCGGTCCCCTTCTCGCCGCTGTGGCTTATGAGGATAACCTTGGCACCGCGTTCGGCGAGAAAACGGATTGTCGGTACCGCGCGGCGCAGGCGATAGTCATTTGCGACCTCGCCATTCTCAATAGGGACATTCAGCGCAGCGCGTACGAGTATTGGGATATTCGCGAATACGCGTATGTCGCGGATCGTGCGCATTGCGTTATTTATCTACACCAAGTTCTCGTACGAGCTCGGCAAAGGTGGCGGGGTCGACCGAGGCGTGCCCGATAAGGAATCCGTCGACGCTTGAGCTCGCGGCGAGCACAGCAATATTCCCCGCCTCGACTGAGCCGCCATAGAGTACGAGTGCGCGCGAGTGGCCCCTCCCCGGCACGAGCTCGGCGAGCACCTTGCGGATATAGAGCACCATTTCGGCGAGGTCGTTTGGCCCGATGGCTCCTGCCGCCGTCTTCCCTATCGCCCAGAGCGGTTCGTAGGCGACGATAACCTTTGCGCGTTCCTTGGCAGTGAGCGGAGCAAATGCGGCCGTAATCTCTTCGCGGACGAAGGAGAGATAGCGCCCCTCGCTGTCGCGCTCTCGCTCGCCGACACAGAGGATTGGGGTGAGGTTGTGGGCGCAGGCGCGGGCAAGCTTCTCGGCGACGATTGTGTCGGTGTCGCCCGCGGCTCGGCGCTCGGAGTGCCCGACTATCGTATAGGTCGCTCCGGCGGCTCTGTATGCTGCAGCGGTCACCTCGCCGGTGAGGGCGCCGCCGGTGGTGAGAGAGACGTCTTGTGCGGCAAAGGCGACACGGGACTTGTTCCCCAGCGCGAGCGCACCAAGGAGCGGTGCGGGCGGTGCGAGCACGAGTGCGCTCCGTGCTTTGCGCGCGAGCCGCTTGCTTATAGCGAAGAGACTCTTCGCCTTCGCGAGATCCTCGACGTATGCCTTCCAGTTGGCGACAATGAGCATTGCACAGAGTATAGCAAATCTGCTTGCTATACTTTGGAAGTGATCTGCACAAACAAAAAGCACGGGTTCACGCTTATTGAGATGATGATTTCTCTCTTTATCATGAGCTTGGCGGTCGTCTTCGCGACGTTTGTCGTCGGTGCGATCAAGACGACTCGCGACTCGACCTTCGAGAATATCGCCTTTCATATCGCCGACAGCAAGCTCGACGAGATCCGCGCCGCAGGCTACGACGCTCTCCCGGGAGACGGCGCCTTCACCGACCCAGAGCTTGCGATCCTCCCGCAGGGCGCGGCGAGCATGAGCAGCAGTACGTGGAACGGGGGGACAAAGGAGGTGATGGCGGGTGTCTCGTGGCGAGGGGCAGACGGCACTCTGCGCTTTGTCACACTCACCACACTCATCACCCGATTAGGAGGACTCTAATATATGAGACGCGGATTTACCCTGATAGAAATACTGATCACCACGGCGCTTTTCTTGGTTACCATGGTGGCGATGACACAGCTCTATATCGCATACGGGCGTGTCATAGAACTCCAGAAGTCCTCGATCAGCGTCGCCCTCGACGGGAGCAGTATCGTCGAGGCGGTGCGCACGGCGGGGCTCCAGGCAGACCACGTCGTTGCGGCGCACACATTCTCTGGTGAGGATTATACGACCGGCACGACGACGGCGCTCTTCGAGCTCCCTGCGGTCGACGCATCGGGTGCGATTATCGAGAATGCCTACGACTATATCGGTATCTATGCTTCGAGTACAAGTGTGTACCGCACAATCGATGCTGCGCCGGGCAGTGCGCGCGTCTCAGGGAGCAAGCGGCTCACACAGGCGCTCGACGCGCTCCGCTTTACCTACGACAACGCGAGTATCCCGTTGGTGGGAAGCGTGACGGTCGATGCAACGACCAGTGCTATGCTCAGGGGTGAGACAACACAGGTGCACCTTCATCAACATATCCAATTACGAAACTTATGACTCTACCCTCTCGACGCGTGCGTGGCTCGATCCTCGTCTTCTCGCTTATCGTGAGCGCGGTTGTCATGGCGGTGACGACCGGGTTCTTCAATTACTTCGGGAGCGCGGTACACGCAGAGCGCTTCGCACTCGCCTCTACGCAGGCGCGCCTGCTCGCAGAGGCGGGTGTCGACAAGGCAGTGTACGAACTCAACCAAGACGCGAACTACTCGGGAGAGACCGACACCTTGCTTGGGAACGGCGCCTTCAGCGTCTCGATTGCCAGCATAAACGGCAATACGAAACGCCTGACGGTAACGGGCGTGGTGCCGAACACTGCGTCGCCAGTCGCCACGAAGACGATACAGGTAACCGTGAGTATCAACTCTTCGGTCGTATCGTTTCGTTACGGGATCCAGGTTGGAGACGGCGGAGTGAGTATGAGCAACGGTTCGCGCGTTGTCGGCAATATATTCTCGAACGGCAATGTGACAGGGAGCGGTACGATTACCGGGGACGCGACCGTCGCAGTGAGCGCAGCCCCGATTGCTAATCAGCAGTGGACTGTTCGGGACAGCTCTTTCAATATAGGAGACACGTCGGCTCACGCGGCTGTGGCGCAGGCCATGAGACCATCGGTCGATGCGTCTCTTACGGGAATAAAGCTTAATCTGAAGAAGGTCGGGAGCCCGGGCGACCTTACGGTTAAGGTCGTGACTGACCACGAAGGAGATCCGTCGAGGACCGTGCTTGCGAGCGGCACGATTCCCGCTTCGCTTGTGACGACCTCTGCCTACGGTTTCGTCGATGTTACTCTTGCGAGCACCCCGACACTCTCGGCGAATCATACGTATTGGATTATCGCGATTGCGCCGGTAAGTACGAACAATTATTTCGTCTGGGGACGCGACAGTGCTGGCGGATACACGCAGGGCGCCGCACGCTATAGCAGTAATTGGAATTCAGAGCATTCTAACTGGAATCATGTGACGGGAGACCTCAATTTCATGGCGTTTCTATCTGGCCTCGCCTCCTCGCTCAGTGGTGTGACCGTGCAAGGGAATGCGTGGGCGTCGACCCTCTCGAACTGCACGATCGGCGGGAGCGCCTCCTACCAGTCCATCTCGAGCTGTAACGTCACAGGGACGCTCTACCCCGACACCGCCCCAGCAACACCGGCACCGCTCCCTATTAGTGATGCACAGATTGCCGATTGGGAGGCGATTGCTCTTACGGGGGGTACGATTCCCGGGCCGTATGCACCCTCGGGTACCGTGACGCTCGGACCGAAGAAGATCGACGGTGACCTCTCGATACAAAACAGTGCGACGCTTGTGCTCACCGGCCCTATATGGGTCAACGGGAACGTAACTTTCTCTAATAACGCGGCACTTCGCGTTTCGCCAAGCGTCGGCTCAAACGGTGCGGTGATTATCGCGGACGCGACAGGAAACACCGCACTCAAGGGAATCGTGAATCTGTCGAACAACGTGACGATAAACGGAAATGGGAGTGCAAACAGCTTCCCGATGATTATAAGCACGAACACAAGCTCACACGCGGTCGAGTTGTCGAACAATGCCGCCAGCGTCATCTTGTATGCGCCGTACGGCTCGGTAGAGGTCGAGAACGGAGCGGGCGCGAGTCAGATAACCGCGCGGAAGCTGGAGCTCGAGAACAATTCGAGCATTACGTACGTGAACGGCCTGCAGAACGCGAGCTTCTCAAACGGCCCTGGCGGTTCGTGGGCAGTCGTGCCGGGCACCTACGCGATCACCCGCTAGATAGCAGAGGAGAGTTGGTAAATCGGCGCGATCATCGAGATGGCGAAGATGCCGACGAAGGTACCGATGATGATCATGAGCACTGGCTCGATGATGGTTGAGAGGTCCTTTGTTTTCAGTGCGACATCGTCTTCATAAAACTCTGCGATCTGTTTCAACATCTCGGCAACCTTGCCGGTTTCTTCTCCGACGGTGAGCATGTCGCTCATGAGGATCGGATAGAGATTCGTACGTTCGGCAAACGAGGTAGAGAGGAGCTCTCCTTTGCGCACGTGCTCCTCTGCTTCGCCCACGACTCGCGCGAAGACGTCTGCGTGGACGACCTCCTTCGTTATAGAGAGCGCATCAAGCACGGGGACACCGGCAGCAAGAAGCGAAGAGAGTGTGCGCGAGGCGCGCGCGGTGTAGGTCTCGCGCACAAGCTCGCCGATGACCGGCATATGGAGCGCGGCAGCGAGGACGATATTGCTCCCCCGTCGTGAACGCACTGCAAGGATGCCGCCGGCGACAATCGCGACGAGTGCCATAAAAACGGTAATGACGTGTGCCACCATGAAGTCTGAAATCGCGACGATGATGCGCGTGGCGAGCGGGATCTTCACGCCGAGTTGGGTGAAGGTGCTGGTCAGGGTCGGCACGACGTAGATAAGCATCAGGATGCCGATCACGACGACGGCCGAGATGATAATCGCAGGGTAGATCATCGCTCCCTTGATCTTGCGTACGAGCTCCTCAGAGCGCTCCATCTGGAGCCCCACGACGGTGAGCGCGTCAGACAGAGAGCCCGACTCCTCGCCCGCGCGCACCATCGCGATAAAGAGCTCGGGGAACACCTGCGGATGGTTCGCGAGCGCCTCATGGAAAGAGGAGCCCTTCTTGATTGACTCGGAGAGCTCGGTGATAATCTCTTTCAAGTTTTTATTGCCCGATTGTCGCTCGATGACCGAGAGGGCGCGTGCGAGCGAGAGACCGGCCGCGAGCATGGCAGAGAGATTCCGCGCCATGCGGATAATCTCGACGCGCTTTACGCCGGTGCCGATCTTGTACGACATCCATGCGGGCATATGGAACGCCCCTTCGCCCTCGGTGATCTCGACCACGACCCCGCCGTCCTTCTGTACTTGTTCGTACACCGCGAAGCGCGACTCCGCCTCTATGACGCTCGTCGTGTCGGGCACACCCTCTTTGCGTATCGTGACGCTGAATTTCATTAGTGATAATCGTAACACACGGTCACTTCCATTTTACTAACGCAGAGGACTGCGAAGTAAAATTGGTCGTACCACACAAAAAAAGAAGGCCGCGGGTGTTTTGGATACAAAAGAAGAAGCCGGGAGTGCAAGTCCCGGCTTCATAAAGATCAACGTGTTCGCGGTGGCGTTATTTCCTGCTTGCCTCCACTTTCTTCCCGTTCCCTCCTGCGGCGAATTGCAGGACGCCAAGGGGGTCACGCACACTGTCGAGATCTATCTCGATGGCGTCCGGCTCTCCCTCCTGACTCTCCACCACAAGCAAGGTAGTAATACCGGTGCGTGAGGCTGGTGTGGTCATCCCGCTGCCGCCAGAGACACCAGGCGCGAGCCCGAGTGTCACCAGTTTTGCAACGGCTCCCACCAGATTCGTACCGAGCGAGAGCCCAAACGAATCTGATGTGACGCCATAGGCACCCCCGTAAAACGACTTGCGTGAAAGGGCGACGATAGTTCCGCCCACTTCCCGCAGGTTGTCTCGGGCGGCATGCCGCAGATCCGAATCGAGGACAGGGTGCCCAACGGGCTTCCCGGTCTCGACTGAATTCTTGGTGGCAACCACGGTCGCTATCCCAAGGCAGCGGTAGTATTTCTTGCCCTGCATGAGATCCGTCCGCACCTTCACCGGAGCGGAGCTCTTTTGGGAAAGCGCTTTCGGATGCAGAGTGACCGTAATCTGCGTGAGACCCGACTTCCCTTTCATCTCGAGCACTCTCGACTCATACTCATCTGTTTCTTCCGGATTACACCTTTCGGCGTAATAGGCCTCCAGACCGAACCCGGCCATCTCGGCCGTTGCTCCGTGCTGGTTCGGCATCGCCGTGAAGAGCGAAGGAGCTGGTCCTGGCACAACACTGATCTGTCCTGGGGGCATGAAGGGTTGGGAGGACTGCAGGCTTAGCACCTGAGTCCCTCCGACCAACTGCTGGTTCCCCGACACAACATCGTTGGTGATATTGGCGTTCGCACTTCCGGTATTTTGCGCAAACACCGACGACGACACCACAATCGTTATTGCAACAACAAGTATCTGCGCAATTTTCATTGCATATCTCCCTTTCAGTGCAGCATCGGCCGCGTTTACGGCAGATGCTGCGGTTGGTGGTACTGGTTTAGCGAGTGGCCCGCAGTGAGGTGGGTATCGCCGGCGGCGGCACGAAGTTGAGTGATGACGAAGGGTTGAACGAGATGTTCCCCTGCACCGACGAATTGCCATTACCGCTCGACGATGAGTTGAGGTTCATCGTGAAGTTCCCCGATGTATTTGCCCATGATTGGGCTGGCGAGAACTTCGTCGCGGGTATGAAGCCGTGCGCCGCATTCCCGTTCCCGTACATCTGGTAGGACGCATTTGCCGTTCCGTCCGAGCCCTTGGGCACGTAGACATTGCCGTTGGCTCCGAATTGGCCTGACAGGTTCGACTGGCCGATGGGCGTAGTAACGTAGTGGTTATAATTGCCACCATAGTTGAACCCTCCGTCTCCGGGGCCGGTCAGCTGCACCCCGCCGTTTACCGGCTGGTGGTCGATGTAGACCGAGCCGTAGTTTTCCTGGGCCGAGGCCGGAGCGGCTGCGATGCAGGCGAGTGCAACAATCAACGCGACTAAGTTTTTCATTCTGTGTTCCCTTTTCAAGTTTAGGATTTCAAGATACAGCTCCCGGACACGTATTTCCAGTCCGTTTTAGAGCATATCACAGACTGTATTAAAAGTCAATAGTGTGGTCTTGTGCGTCCCTCCCTACTCAGTGATGGCGCGGAGCACCTCCTCAACCGAGGTAATCCCTCGTGCCGCCTTGTAGAGACCGTCCTCGAGCATCGTGAGCATCCCTTCCTTCTTGGCCTGGCCTTCGATTGCATCGCTCGTGCTCGAGTGGAGGATAATCTCGCGGATCGCCGGCGAGACGGCAAGCACTTCGTGGATACCGATACGGCTCTTGTACCCGTCTTCACAATCAGGAGACGGGACGGGCCGATAGAAGGGGATGTTATCAAGTGTCGAGCCCTTCTTCACCAGCTTCTCGTCTTGGAGTGCCTTGAAGGCGATGTTGAACTCCTTGCTGTCGGCTATCTTCGTGCGCATCGCTTCGTCGAGCTTGTACTCCTCTTTGTTCTCACAGAGCTTGCGGACGAGTCGTTGACCCACGATGACGCGGATTGTCGAGACGAGGAGGAACGGCTCGACGCCCATGTCGATAAGGCGCGGGATCGCGCCTGCGGCGCTGTTGGTGTGGATAGTCGAGAGTACGAGGTGACCGGTAAGCGCGGCGTTGATTGCGAGCGAGGCCGTCTCGCCGTCGCGAATCTCGCCGACCATGATGATGTCGGGGTCTTGGCGCACGAGAGAGCGTAGGCCGTTCGCGAAGGTGAATCCGATCTGCGGGTTCACCTGGGTCTGGTTCACGCGCTTCATCTGGTATTCAATCGGGTCTTCAACAGTCGAGATGTTCACATCTGGCTGGTTCAGGATGTCGAGCATGGTGTAGAGCGTCGTCGTCTTACCGCTCCCGGTCGGTCCCGAGATCAGGATGATGCCGGTGGTCTGCTTGAGCGCGTGGTGGATGCGCTCCATGTTCTCGCCGTGAAGCCCGAGTACGTCGAGCGTGAACCCTTCGCCCGTCTCGCGCAAAAGGCGCATAACCGTCTTCTCGCCGAAGAAGGTCGGGAGAATCGATACGCGGAATGAGACGCGGTTCGCCTCGGTCTCCATCTTGAAGCGTCCGTCTTGGGGGAGGCGCTTCTCGTCGAGCTTCAGGTTCGAGAGTACCTTGATACGCGCGACGATACCGGCCGCCGCGGCCTTAGGCAGCGTCATTGCGTCGTGGAGGATACCGTCGATGCGATAGCGCACCAAGACCTCGCTCTCCATCGGCTCGATGTGGATGTCGGAGGCGCCTTGCACGATCGCGTGCCGCAGGAGCGTGTCGACGATGCGCACGATCGGCAGATCCTCAGCCATCTTCTTGAGTTCGTCACCCGAGAGGTCCTTCCCCTCTCCGCTTACGACGCGAATCTTCTCTGCTTCGGTAGAGATGATGTCGCCGAACTCGTCCTTAAGCGACTTCTGGTACTGCAGGAGCGCGTACTTGATGCTCTCGGTGTCGGTGAGGCGCGATAGGATCTTGAAGCCGGTCTTCTTGCGCACTGAGTCGATTGAGGCGAGGTCTTCGACGTCGAGCATCGCCACTTCAAGCGAGTCGCCCTCCTTCTTAAAGGCGATGATGTTGTGGGTACGCGCGATTGGTTCGGGGATAAGGGCGAGCACGTCGATCGGGATACGGTGCTCCTTCAGGTTGACGAACGGGATACCGAGTACGTAGGCCTGGATGCGGCGAAGCGCGTCTTCGGTGAGTGCGCCACGCGAGACGAGGATGTCGCCGAGCGACTGTCCTCGCTTCTTCGCCTCTTCGTCAGCGTCGTCAATCTCCTTCTTAGCGACGAGGCCGGAGTCGATGATGAATTCTTTCAGTTCTCCTTCTAACACATGCATATATAGAGAAAGTATAGCGCGCCCTGCCCTCCTCGCGTATAGTAGATTCGGGTGAAACTGTGCCTGTGATTTCTATAACCTCTTTTTGAAAGGAACGAAGATGACGAAAGGTCATTCTGCGGTCGAGGTGGCGGTTGAGCACGGGATCAGGAGCATGACGGAACAGCAGATTGCTGCGGTCCCCTTGCAGACGCAAGGGCCGGACTCTCGCGTCCTCGGGGACGTAAGAGCTGGCAGTCGGATCAAGCGTATCAGCGCGTTCCTGCATGAGCTGGAGGAGAAACGGAAAATCGCCGAACAACTCCTCGCGGGCGCAATGCGGGAACAGTTTCCAGAAATGGAAGGTAAGGATGTCGTTCTCTACCAAGGCTGGGTGGTCGGCTTAGAAGGATCCGGAGCTGAAACAGGTGACCTGTTCAGGCTGGTCGGGCTCAAGGAGCTCGTTGCCTCACGGTCGACGAGGTCGAGCGACGTCAATATCGGCGCCATCCGTGGCGCGACGGTTACCAATTAAGGAATCGGTACCCGCTCAAGAGCCGCTCTTCGGAGCGGCTCTTTCTACAGTTGACGTCGAAGATACGTCTGGTATACTTCCTCCCATGAATGGCCCCTTCGGGGCTTTCTTTATAAGAACAGTGCGAAAAGTTCCTTGAAAATCGATGAAATGTGAGGCACGGGAAAGTGATTTCTCAAGGCGTACTCAGATGTACGACGAGAGAAATCGCAGGGCCCCGTAACGAAGCAGTTCGCGATTTGAAAGGAACGACACATACATATTCCATATGATTGACTTAAAAACCATCAACGCAGTGCTCGGAGAGTTCGAGGACAGAGGCATCAGTCGTCTCACGATGATCGAGGCTATCGAGAGCGCTATGGCCACCGCCTACAAGCGCGAATACGGCAAGCGCGGCCAGATCGTGCACGCGAAGCTCGACCTCAACTCCGGCACCATTTCCTTTGAACAGGTAAAGACCGTCGTCGACGACACGACGGTACGCTTCCCGCTCGAGGGTGAGGTGATCCCCGGGGAGCACCAGCATGCGCACGCATTTCATGCTGAGGAGGAGCAGCTCGCTGAGGGTGAGTTGCCGCGCTTCGACTCTGAGAAGCATATCCTCCTCGCTGACGCGAAGTTGATGAAGCGTGGCGTCGCGCTTGGGGAGGAGATTATCTTCCCGCTTGAGCCGCAGGACGACTTCGGTCGTATCGCCGCACAGACCGCCAAGCAGGTGGTGATCCAGAAGGTGCGCGAGGCCGAGAAGCTCTCGATGATGGAGGAGTTCGGCGAGAAGAAGGGTGAGATTGTCGGCGGTATCGTCCAGCGCATCGAGCGCGGAGCGATCTTTGTCGACCTCGGCCGTACCACGGGCATTATCCCCTACGAAGAGCAGATTCCGGGCGAGCGCTACCGTATGGGCGAGCGTATCCGCGCGTACCTCTACGCAGTCGATGAAGGGTTCCGCGGTGTGTATCTGCGCCTCTCGCGTGCGCACCCGAAGTTTGTCGTGAAGCTCTTCGAGATGGAGGCGCCAGAGCTCGCCTCGGGCGCTATCGAGGTGAAGGCGCTTGCGCGCGAGCCGGGCAGCCGCACCAAGATCGCACTCGCCTCAAAGGATCCGCACGTTGACCCGGTCGGTTCCCTCGTCGGTCAGCGCGGCGTGCGCGTCTCGACCGTGATGAGCGAGCTCGGCGGCGAGCGCATCGACATTATCGAATGGAACGACGATGCAGCCGCCTTTATCAAGGAGGCACTCTCCCCTGCCACGCCGACCGAGGTCGTGCTCGACGAGGCTGAGCACCGCGCGACAGTGACCGTCTCTGAAGACGAACAGTCGCTCGCGATTGGCCGCGGCGGCCAGAATGTGCGCCTCGCCGCGAAGCTCACGGGCTGGAATATCGACATCGTCTCGACGGGCGCCGAGATTTCCACAGAGCGAAGCGACGATGGAAATCCAAGTGCAGTTGCGTCTGCGCAAGCTGCCGGCGGAACGACATTGTCCGAGGAAGACCCCGCTGAAGCGGCAGGCGTTATGCCGACTGAGAGCGTCGAGGTTATCGAGAATGCCGTTCCCGAAGTAACTGAGCTCCCTGCTGAAGAAGAGCTCGCCGAACTCCCCGCAAGCGACGAGACGGTTGCAGACGCAGCTGAGGATCGCGACAAAGCAAAGGACGAATAAAAACTAGGAGTTAGGCTTTAGGCGCTAGGCACTAGCGAGAAACGCCGCGGCAAAGCCGCGGCGTTTCTCTTGAAGATTGTTAAAGCCTAGCGCCTAGCGCCTAGTTTTGGTATCTTCTACGCATGAACCTACTGCACGATATTGATCCGGGAACGAAGGAAGAGATGAACGTTATTGTCGAGATCCCCAAAGGCTCTCACAACAAGTACGAGATCGATAAGGCGACGGGGCTAATAGCTCTTGATCGCGTCGCGTATACGGGGCAAGGGTTCCCGTTCGACTACGGCTTCGTGCCGCAGACGCTCTGGGACGACGGCGACGCGCTCGACGTGGTCGTGCTCACCACCTACCCGCTGCTGTCAGGCATTCTCGTCCGCGTTCGTCCGGTCGCGATTATGCACATGATTGATAGCGGAGAAGGTGACGACAAGGTTATCGCTGTCCCCGTGGACGACCCGCGCTGGAAAGAAGTGAAGGATGTTGCCGACCTCAATCAGCACACGCTGAAAGAGATTGAGCACTTCTACTCGACCTATAAGCAGCTCCAGACTAAAGTAGTGACCGTAAGCGGCTTTGACGGTAAGGCAGAAGCAGAAGCAGCGTTTGAGAAAGGAAGAAAGCTCTATAACGAATCGAAATAATATGGACAACGAGACAACTCCGCCGACGGGAGTCCCCTCGCCACAGGCACAGAACTGGGGCGCGGTTATCTCGATTATTGTTATCGTACTTATGATTGTTATTGGCGCGTTCTACGCATGGGGTCAGAGGATCGCAGAGAATCGGACTCCCGCGCCGATCGCAGAATGAACAGAATAACTTTTCACCTATGAAATACACCAATTCTCGCGCCTCGATGCTCGTCCCGATGGTGATCGAGAAGAGCCAGTTCGGCGAGCGCGCCTACGACATCTACTCAAGGCTCCTCAGGGAGCGGATCGTCTTTCTCGGCGGGCCGATCGACGACGATGTGGCGAACCTTGTTATCGCGCAGCTCCTCTTTCTCGAAGCAGAGGACCCGAAGAAGGATATCTCGCTCTACATCAACTCTCCCGGCGGCTCAGTGACGGCGACTCTCGCTATGGTCGACACGATGAACCACGTGAAGCCGAATGTCTCGACGGTCTGTGTCGGGATGGCCGCCTCGGGCGCAGCGATTCTCCTCTCTGCAGGTGCGAAGGGCAAGCGTTACGCGCTCCCGAATGCCGAGGTGATGATCCACCAGCCGCATGGCGGTGCTGAGGGTCAGGCGACCGATATCGAGATTACGGCGAAGCAGATTATCAAGCTCCGCGCGACCCTCAATAAGATTCTCTCGAAGAATACCGGTCAGACGCTCGCGAAGGTCGAGAAGGATGTTGAACGCGACTTCTTCATGACGGCCGACGAAGCGAAGAAGTACGGCCTCATCGATAAAGTGTTTAACTAATTGGTGAACGTAACAAAGCGCACCGGCTTCACCGGTGCGCTTTGTTTTATCGCGTGACTTCTCTCTTAATGTAGAAATACTTACCAATCTGCCTTGTGAGCTTCTCAGCTTTTTTCGCATTTTTCTCGATCTGAATCTTTACCGAGATTCTCTTCGAGAAAAGTTTGGAGAGCTGTTCCTCAGTCTCTTGCATAGACAGATTCCTTTCAAAAACCTCGTTTATGCGAGTACTTATTGCTAGAGGTAGTCGGGTTCGAATAATAATGTCGTTCTTGACGGTCAGGTTGTCTCCCGCACGAAATGAGCGCTCCACTTCTGTGTGGACCTGAACGTAGGGGTTAGCAATAATATCGCGCATCTGCTTATCAACTGCTGTAGTACCGCCCAAGAGTAAGACCGCCTGCCTTTTCTCCTCCGCGAATTGTTTATAGAAGTGTATTTCACTCTCTCTTCTACCAGGGACAAACCACCAGTATTGATGCGGGCAATAGAAGTAGGTAACCGCGATTTCTCCTAGAGAGCTTTCTTGAATATGCTTCCAATACGCATCAAGCTGAGACAAAGACTTAAATGAGTACGTGATCGATTCTCCAGGGTTAAGCTGGGGGAAAGTTTCTCCTTGTTCAAGGAGAGAAATAACGTCTCTCTTCCATACGTTATTGAGCGAGTACGTGTCTTTGTATTTTAATACAATTCCCTGCCCGACTAACTTCTTTAATGCTTTGTATACCGCTTGGAGGGTGACTATTCCACGGCTTAGATAGTGGGTCTTTAAGAGTTCTTTGGCTGTTAGGTTTCGAGCGGCCAGATTCAGAGTGATGAAGCCTTCAAGAGAATTAGAAGGTGATAGCAGCATGGAGCAAGTATAGTCTTTTCAACTAAAAGTTGAAAGCATGTCTATTTAACTACAAATGTTGGTATTGTCAATTCCTACGGCGTAGGATTGCCATAATGACAAAGAATATAACAAAGCAGTATGACGACTTTGCAGAGGCCTTCTCCGCAAATCATGGTCTCGGTGAGAACTCAAACAATAAGAACCGTTCGCACTTCTACTCCCTCTTGGGGGATATTACTCTCAGACCGAGGGCCGCAGTGCTCGACCTTGCTTGTGGTGACGGCCTTGATGCAAATCATTATAGAGAGAACGGTTTTGAGGTTGTGGGTATCGATGCGTCAAAGGAGCTGATACGGATTGCTAAAGAAAATTATCCTGGCATCGATTTCCGTGTCGGGTTGGCAGAAAAACTCCCGTATCAAGCCGAATGTTTCGACGCTGTCTTCTCCAAGTACGCGATTATGACGTCTAAAGACATACAGCCTATCTTTAATGAGGCACATCGAGTGCTTAAGGTGGGCGGATACTTTGCGTATCTCGTTACACACCCATTCAGACAGTATTTCGAGAAGAAGTCTGTGGAGGCGGACTATTTTCAGCAAGAAATTGTCACCTCAAATATATTGAACAATAGTGTGTCGCTTAGAGAGCCGAGCCACACCCTCAATGAGTTCTTCTCTAAGGATTTTCTCGAGAAGTTCGACATTGTTAATTACGAAGAGGCTTTTGACCCAGCTGCTGAAAGAGTCGAGGGACGTACGTATCCGGGGTATTTCATTGTTGTTGCCAAGAAACGCTAATATGAAAATCGCCATTATCTCTTCAGCAAGTCACGTCATATCCGAATCGAATGTACTGAAGGCCACTGCAATTACTAGCTACTTACACCAGATTGGTACTATAGAGATTATGACAGGCGGTTCGCATGGTCTCCCCGGTCTTATTGTGCAAAAAGCAAAAGCTGTGGGCATCAAGACCGTCGCATATTCTCCAGATGAGAACAAAGATCTGCATGCGTCTCGGCACGACAACCTCAGTCTTCAATATTTTGACGAGGTTAATCACTTCAGAGGTTTTACTCAGCGCACGCTCGCTATGTTTCAGGTTGCAGACGGAATATTGGTTCTTAACGGGAGAATGGGGACTCTTTCTGAGTTTTCAATTGCGCTTGAAGAAGGGAAAAGAGTGGGAGTTGTGACAAATACAGGAGGTATTGCTGATCATCTTGAAGAAATCGTGCGGATGGCTAAGAAAGATTTTCCCGGGCAAGTATTCTTCAATGATGATTGCACCAAGGTAATAGATTGGCTGATTAGCGGCCATGCTGTTGAGTGTAAATGAAAAACAAGAAGGGCGGGTCGCGATATATCGCGCCCGCCCTTTTCAATACCGCCTAATGCGGTCGAGGAACCGCCTGTTCGAGCTCGTACAGCACCTTGCGGAACTGTCGCGAGTCGTACTGCTCCTCATCGAGACGAAAGAGAAGCTCTCGTGCACGGTGTCTCCGGTCTGCAGCCTCGAGGGCTTCGATGCGCACGGCGAGACTCTCCTTCAAGTCGCGGAACGCGCGCTGCTCTTTAGCCCCCTCAATCGCCTTCATCGCAAGCGACAGATCGTCGTGAGCGATGTGCGCCCGTACTACCTCTTCGACACCAAGCTCGCTTGCACGCTCGATATACGACGCAGCCTTGAGCAAGAGCATCTCTGCTTCGGCGATTGCACCGAGCTCGACGAGCGGCCGGACGATCTCTAAACAGCCTTGGTGCGACGCCTGGTCGAGGATCTCTTTCTTGCGCTCGCCCAGGGCGACGACACTGCGCAGTCGGTCGATGTCTGTACACGCGAGGTCGCCCGCTACGCTTGGGTCGATGCCGAGTGCGATTGCCCGCTCGGCAAGCTTCTCCGCGCCGTTTGTCCGTCGCTCCTCTTTCTGGAAACGCTCTGCCGCAGCCTTCGCGACTGAAGCGGCTTCGTGCTCGGCGCGCTCGATGAGCGCGAGAGCTGCGCTGATGCCCTCGATGTGCAGTACTCCCTGGATATTGAGTCCGGGGAACGGCTTCGCCCTCTCTGCGATTTGCCGGAGCTTCGGTTCGACCGTGGCGGCAAGCTTCTGAAGATGTTGCCACGAGACGCCTTCGAAGAAGAACTGCTTGCTGAAGTACTGGTGCCCCGTGATGGGCCGGATCTTCTTCAGGTAGTAGGCGACGACGATTGCATCGAGGATAAGCCACAAGCAAAAGCCGGTATTCCCAAGACCAGCGAGAAACACGAGCACTTTCGTTACGTCGTCCCATTTCTTGACGAATACCAATATGACCACGAGAAGTGGTGAGGTAATCAGGCCGCTTGCAAGCAAGAACTGGCGGACGTAGACGCGCGATACGTTCATGGTGAACTCCCTTTCTAGTGAAGTGAATGAGCAAAACAGACTGCACTATGACACGAGTATGCGTTTATTGCAATAGTTATCCTATGGTATGCTGCGGGCATACCGACCCGCTGACCGACCGACCACGCTGCCCCGCCGACCTCCTCTCCCAAGCTTTATCCGCTTCGTGCTCGCGCGCGAAACGTAACGAAACGGGCATATGTCATTCAAAATCATATTGCTGATGCTTGCGCTCTCGGGCGTAGGCGGTATCGCACTTGGCTACGTGTTGCGCGTCCTTATCGGGCTCGCCCAGCGCGGCTCGGTCGAGCTCGATACGAAACAGAAGCTGCTCCACGCGAAGGAGCAGGCGGCAAAGATTATTGCCGACGCAGAGTTCCGTGGTGAGGTGATCGAGACTGAACGGCTCGCACCTATCGAGGAGCGCGAGGAGAAGCTTGTGCTGCGTGAAGAGCGTCTCGCGACCCGCGAAGAGTTCCTCGATTCGCGCCAGAGAGACCTCGACGAGAAGGAGGACGACGTACGCGCGCGCGAGATAGAGGCAGCCCGCGCGAAGAGCGAGGCAGAGAAGCTCACTATCGAGCGCTCGAAGGAGCTCGCGAAGGTCGCGCACCTCTCAGAGACCGCCGCACGCGAAGAGCTCTTCGGAGAGATAGAGCGTGCGCACGAAGAGGCGATCCTCCTGCGGCTCCAGAAGCTCGCTGCAAACGGCCGCGAGCGCCTCGAGGATAAGGCACGCGAGATCCTCACCACGACGATTCACCGGCTCGGCAACGCGGTTAATGCCGAGGTGATGTCGCTCTCGGTCACGCTCCCCTCTGAGGACGTGAAGGGAAAGATTATCGGCAAGGAAGGCCGCAATATTAAGGCGTTTGAGCGCGCGACGGGTGTCGACGTGCTTATCGACGATGCGCCAGATAGGATCACGCTCTCCTCCTTCGACCCGCTTCGTCGTGCTATCGCGAAGATCGCGCTCGAGAAGCTGATCGTCGACGGTCGTATCCAGCCGGCCAAGATAGAAGAGACGGTCGAGAAGACGCGTGCCGAAGTTGCAGAGATTATCAAGGAGAAGGGCGAGGCCGCAGCCTATGAGGCCGGTGTGATTGGTCTCGACCCTAAGCTCATTGCCCTTCTCGGGCGTCTCCACTACCGGACCAGCTTCGGGCAGAACATGCTCTCGCACTCGGTCGAGATGGCGCACATCGCCGGGATGCTCGCGACCGAGCTTGGCGCAGACGCTACGGTAGCGCGCGCCGGTGCCCTCTTGCACGATATCGGCAAGGCCGTCGACCACGAAGTGCAAGGCACGCACGTCGAGATCGGTCGGCGTATCCTCGAGAAGTTCGGCGTCGACAAGCGCGTCATCACGGCGATGCAGTCGCACCACGACGAGCACCCCTACGAGACCCCTGAGTCGATCATCGTGCAGGTGGCTGATGCGATCTCGGCCGGGCGCCCGGGAGCACGCCGCGACACCGTCGACCGCTACCTCGAGCGTTTGGGCGACTTGGAGCGCCTCGCGGCCACCTTCCCCGGTGTGGAGAAGGTGTACGCAATCGCCGCTGGTCGCGAGATACGCGTCTTCGTGAACCCCGGCAAGGTCTCTGACATCGCGATGCACACGCTCGCGCGCGAGATCGCCGCACGGATTCAGGGCGAGCTCAAATATCCGGGCGAAATCAAAGTAAATATAATTAGAGAAAACAGAGTAGTGGAATTTGCGAGATAAAACCGCGCCTGCCCCGTAGCCAACCGAGCGAAGCGAGGTTGTGGTACTGGGGTCGTCGAGTTTGCACGGTAGATAACATCCGAATCTTTTGATTGTGTAAGGTAAAATCAATCTCATCATGATTGATTTTACCGAACAACAGTTTATAGAGGTAAAAGAGAAAGGTGAGAAACTCTACAAATCACTCGGTGAAGTAGCCTGTCCGTACTTAAAAGGAAAAGTTTCTTTTGGCGCGCAAGGTCTTGAACATCTTAAATTCAAACGGAGGGGGAAAGCCCGTTTGGAAAAGGATCAGTATATGCGATTCAAACTTCTACAACTGGCACCGGAAATATTGAAGTTGTCGCATACTCTACAGGGAGTACTCGAAACAAAGAAATTTGAAAGAGTCCGGACAAATAATCGGACAGAGACTGTTTTGAAACTGGTAACGTACTATGAATTTATCGCTGTGATGAAGAGAAATCGAGTGCGTATCATTGTGAAGCAAATAGAGAACGGGCAGAAGTACTTCTGGAGCATTGTGCCGTTCTGGGGGATGAACGAAGAGACAATGACGAGGATCTTGCACGACGGCACACCGGAAGAAGACTGAAACAAAAAATCCGCCAGAGGCGGATGCTTTGTGGGCGTTTGGCTACAGCTTGGAAGCCGTGAGAGGGCGAACCCTCCAAACGCCTAAGGCAATTGTATCAGAACACAAGAGAAAAATCAATTAAGACTGGAGTTAGCACGGTGAAAAAGAAAAAGAGCAACCGAAGTTGCTCTTTGAGTGTGTTGTAGTCACTTGTTTGCCTTTGCTCGTATCCGCCCAAATGCAGCGAACTCCTCATTGAGCTTCTTGTGTCCGAAACGCTGCCAGTAGAGGTCGACTCCTCTCTCATATACTTCGCGAAAGTCGGTCTCGGGCGTGAGTTGAGCCACAGTGTATGGCTTCGTGTCGCGCCCATCCTTACTCTTGCCAGCGTGCAATTCGTCGAGCGTGAACTGCCCTTCATATGCCACTCGATATGCCCCATCAGCTTCGATGAGCAATTCTTCTGGCGGCCAAATCGAGACTGGCAAGTAGGAAACAGGAACGCCGTCGATACGCAAGTCGATGAAGTTTCCTCGGAACGCAGTACCTTTTTCGTTAGCCATATCTGCATCGGCGGGAAAGGATTCTAAGAACTTTCTTTCTCCAATGACAGCCGCTAACTTCTCTATATCCTCGATGCGATATAGACCAAGTGAAATCCGCTCATTGTCAGGCGTGTTGTACTTCGTGCATGCCGTCTTAATCTCGCCCCAAGCTTTCGCGAAGTCCTCCACCTTCATTTCAATCTTTTTGTTGATGTCGTTCGTCGGCGACATGGTGGTGAGTTTCAACTTATCCACAAGTGGCTTACCATTCTTCCCTGCTTTGAGCAGAGTATCAGTGACCTCGGTAATGTCTCCAGCATTTATCGTTGTTAAAGTCATCAGCGAGGCAACGTATCCGTCGTCTTTGATGACCTCTCTTGCGTGCATGAGCCCCTTCTCCGCTTCGGCGTAGGCAGTTGGTGACCGCCGCTGGCCGTTGTGGTGCATTGGGGTGCCATCGATTGAGATGTCAATCCAATCAAACTTGAATCCCTCGGGCCATTCAGAGAGAAGTTCCGTGAATGTGCCGTTGTCGATGACTCCAAGTTTCACATCGGGCCTTGTCTCGCGCAACTTCTTGAAGATATCGAGATGCCATGGCTTCAGGATTCTTCCTGCGGACATGAATTCCAGAACCTCACGGCCCCTACCTTCTGATGCTTGCGGCATGGTGCCGACGATGTGCTCGATTACCTCGGAGAGATGTGCTTCGCGTGAGACTCCCTCGCTGCTATCTTCTTCTTGGTAGAGACAGTGGGCGCAGTTGAGATTACAATCGCGCTCCATGACGGCAGAGACTAAGTACGGGAGCTCTTCTTTTTGCGCGAGAAGCATCTTCGCTTTCCATTCGTCATTAATTGGCTCGCCTCCTACCATGCCCCAGTACCAGCGATTAGCCGAGGGTCTGTAGCGATACTTCTCAGCGTCCCCTTTAATCTTTTCTTGGAGGGTGAATTCTGGAAGTTGTGGCAGTTCCAGAAGCTCTTGTTTGGTTTCTGGTTTTTCTGAACGGGAATGAATTTTAATCGTTTCCATCGTAGACCTCCATAGTAGCAGTTAGTGATTGAGAACAAAAAAGCGAGGAATATATCCCCGCTTCATAACCGATCAACACGCCGACCGGAAAGGCGAAGAAGTTTATGATGTCATCCTCGGGACATCCCTACCCATCCCCCTAGTGGGACGGTGGGGTCACCGGTTCGGCCTTACGGCCTCTCCCGGCGGATCCAGCGTTTGCGCCTGCTTCGCACATAGCCGTTCTCCTTAAGTTAATCCCCATTATTCTGGGGGAAGGGTTTGGTGACCTCTCTTAGTGAGAGGGCGGGGTCACTGGGGTAGCCTTGCGGCCCTTTCCAGCACTTCCGGCGTTTGCAGCAGCTTCGCACATAGCCGTTCTCCTTTTAGAGGATCCTCTCAATCCCTGAGAGGTGGGTAGCGACGACGTCGCATATCAAAGAACTCACTGATACAAGTGTATCTTTTTAGGCATTGACAGTAAAAAATAATGATGCCATATCAGTTATTTATGAAAAATAGGTATATAAAATATTAGTATTTTAACTGTTATATATGTCTAAAAAACTTGACAGAATGAGGCATTTTGCTACACTTCCCGCATGGAAACAGCAGAAACACTCAAATTGCTTGGACTCTCTAAGAAGGAGCAGAAGGTACTTATTGCTCTGCAAGCGGGCAGCGATACCCCGGTCAAACTCTCCAAGGTAACTGATGTTTCGCGCACGGCCATCTATGCCATTCTTCAAAACCTTAAGAAACGCGGCATTGTGGCCTCACGCATAAGGAACGGGAGGAAAACCTTCGCTCTTTCGGACGAGCGGGAGATAGAAGAGGTGCTCTATGCGGCAAAGCGCACGCTCCTCAATATCCCCGAGGGGCGCGAAGAGGTACACGGTCTCTCCGACGCCACGGTCGTCATCCATCGCGGGCAAGAATCGATACGAAAGGTGTTGGGAGATCTGCTTTTCGCGCACAAGAATGAGCGATTCTTTGCGCTTATTGGCGACGGCGCGGCAGAGTATTGGAATAAGATCTTCAGCCTCCAAGAAACGAACCGCTTTAACCGTGCATTGAAGAAAAACAACATCATTGCCGAGACGATTATTCAAGACGGCTTTCTCGAACGCGAGACGAGACGGCTCGGTGTCTCGTGGGCGAAGGACTTCGAGGGCCGTACAACGAGAGTAAACAGTATAGATAGTGAATATTTTGCTTACGGCGCGCAGGTATGGATATTCAAACAGTCCATTTATCTCATGGCGCTCGGCGAAGAATTGGTTATCGAGATTCGCAACTCTGAAATCCAGAGAATGTTGCTCACGTTTCTCAAATTTATGCAGGATAATTCACGCAGCATCGACGCGAACGAGCTTTTGCGATCGGTCATTACTGAAATGGAAAGCGTCGAGGTTAAAAATAAGTGATTTCGCGCTATCCACGCGAGGTTGTAAAGCCCTATTGCGCAATATGGCGCATTTCCTATACTTTCTCTCATACCGCCTCCACCACGGCCGCGGGATTAGCAGGTAACAGATTCTCATGAACAAAGCAGACATAGTCGACAAGGTGCACGGTGTTCTTGGCTCGACCAAGGCCGATGCTGAGCGCGCTGTCGAGACGATGATCGACTCTATCGTTAAGAGCCTCAAGGCAGGAGACGAAGTGTCGATTGCCGGTCTCGGTATCTTCGCAACGAAGGCACGCCCGGCGCGCCAGGGTAGGAACCCTCGCACCGGCGAGACGATTCACATCAATGCCTCTCGCACCGCGAAGTTCCGCGCTGCAAAGGCACTCAAGGACGCAGTCAAATAGGCGCTAGGCTTTAGGCACTAGGCTCTAGCAAAACTCCGCAGCTACAGCTGCGGAGTTTTGCATTACGCTAACGCCCAGCGCCTGTCCGAGAGCCTAGTGCCTACCTTAGATACTTCTTTTTCTTCAATTTGTCTGGGAGATACGACTCGTTGTCAGGCTTCATCTCGAAGCCTTCGTACCCTTTGCCATAGCCGAGCTCCTTCATAAGCTTGGTCGGGGCGTTGCGGATCTTCTTGGGGACAGGCAGGTTGCCGTGTGCCTGTACATCTCCTTGCGCCGCGCGGAGTGCATTGTAGGCAGAGCGATCCTTCTTGGCTTGTGCGAGGTAGGCCACGCCGTGGGCGAGGTTGATTGCACACTCGGGGTAGCCAATCGTCTCGCAGGCACGGAAGACGGCATTGGCCACCACAAGCGCGGTGGGCTGGGCGAGCCCCACGTCCTCGCTCGCGAAGACGACCATCCTCCTCGCAATAAAGAGCGGGTCCTCTCCTGCCTCGACCATGCGCGCGAGATAGTAGAGCGCGGCATCAGGCTGCGACGCGCGCATGCTTTTAATAAACGCACTGATAGTGTCGTAGTGCTCCTCGCCCTTCTTGTCGTAGCGCAGGTGCGGCGACTCGAGCGCCTTGTTCAGCGTCTCTGCCGTTACTTCTCCGTAGAGACTCATCGCCCCCTCTATCATCCCGAGCGCCTTACGGGCGTCGCCACTCGCATAGCCCATGAGCCAGTCAAGCGCGTCTTTCTTTATCTTGATCTTGGTGCTCTTCATGATAGCTCGCAGAGCCTCCA
>JBAYJI010000003.1:0-33738 GCA_041665205.1 Minisyncoccota bacterium
AGAGAAATGCGCGGACAGGGCTCGGGGCCGCCGTCCGCGGCGGCGAGCCCGCGAGTCTGCGAGCGGGCGAGAGAGTTAGGGATGCTGGGCGAAATAGGTTCGAGCTTTGTTGTATAATGTCACCACAGTAGAGATTAAACCCATTTTCGGGAAATCCGTTTTTGCCTGTGCGAGATAAAGCCACTGATTTTGGGCGGTTCCGCGCGCTTCGCGCGCGTGGGGGAGGTTCAAAAATTCAGAAGCCGAAGACTTTTTGGAGGGAGGATTTTTTGGAGGGGAATGCAATACATAGTGTGCTTGACCCACCCTCCCGTTCGCGCACCAGCCCCTTCGCTGGCGGGTCTGAAACCAGCGAAGCTCCCTTACTTGATAGAACCGCCGTGTATTAAACAGCGATAAACAACTTTACCGCCAAATATGATTTCTTCTTTCCCCGAAAAATTCGCAAGATCGCCGTCGGCAACAAAACGATATTCTTTATCATCGGCGGAAAAGTTGCTTGGTCCGCGCACTGGAATCACATCGTCGTACTCTTGCATAAGCGCTTTTCGGAGGAAATCATAAACATCTTTCTCACTTATTTTTTCATCAAGAACAAAGCCGAAATAGTTCGCACCCCATACCGGCTTTTCATTTTCATATATGATTTCCTCGCCGATAAAGTCGCGACCGCCAAAATAAGTATCGTGATAAATCAATCCGTCTTTTTCAAAATGGTAGTCCTCGGATTTTGGCCGCGAGGGCGCGACTTTCGGTGCGCCCTTGTTGGCGTAGGTTGCTTTATTTGCCTCATTTAGAAACTTTGCGAGCGTGTCGGTATTCATAGTGATTTTTCCCATTCACGCACAACAGCCAGAGATTCTTCCTCCAGTTCGGCGAAATGGACTAATTCAATCGGGCGCGTCAATTCAGAATTGATTATGGACGGCTGGTAATTTCCGCCGTAGTAATCAGCCGACACTTTCTCTTTCGGGCATGCAAAAACTATTTTTGGAATTGCACTCCACATAGACGCGCCAAGGCACATCAGACATGGTTGCATAGACGCATAAAGAACGGAGCCAGACAGATCAGAAGTTTTAAGGTTTTTGCATGCCTCTCGTATCGAGGCCATTTCGCCGTGACTCGTCGGGTCATTTAGTTTATTCCCAACACTAACTCCTTCGCCAACAATTTCTCCATTTTTAACGACAATCGCACCGGCAGGAAAACCGCCCTGTGCAACAGATTCTTTCGCTTTCGTTATTGCCTTTTGGAGAAATTGTTTGTCGTCCATATTTTTATTTCAAAATCACTTCTAATAATTCTGGAAATTCTGTTGTTCCCATATCGCCCATAGTGTAATGACCATGACTTTTGAGCTCGACTATTTTCCCACCCAGAGAAGTTTCGTACATCTCCAAACTTTCTTTTCCTTCTTTTTCTTCGTCGTCTGCAGTAAACATCACGATTTCATCAACACGGGATTTTATTTCCTCATCTATCGGATATTCATAAAACGCCTTTTTAACTACCTCATTGTCGTCTGCGATTTTCCACGGAGCAACGAGTATTAGTTTATGTATCTTCTGTTTTGTATCCCCGAGCCAACGGACGAGAAATGAGCATCCACAACTGTGGCCAATAAGGGTCGTGTTTTCATCAACAGGATATTTCTCAAATTCCTTTTTAAAATCCTCGTACACTGGAGCCCATGGATTCGGCATGAATGGAGTCTGAGCTTCAATACCTCGCGCAATAAGTTCTTGCTTGATCCAAGGTATCCAGTGCTTGTCATAGGTTCTTGTTTCCGGATTCATGGCACTTTCCATACTCGATGGGCAACCATGGATTATAAGTACGCTTTTCATCTGTTATATAATACACCTATGCAGTACTTCCTCTATGCACGCAAAAGTACCGATGTCGAGGACAAGCAGGTTTTGTCTATCGAATCACAGCTTGCGGAACTGCAGGCGCTCGCGAAGCAGGAACGACTCAACATCGTTGAGGTATTCGTCGAGAAGCAGTCAGCCAAGAAGCCGGGGCGCCCAATATTTAACGATATGATGGCGCGAATACAAAAGGGCGAAGCGCAAGGCATTGTGTGTTGGAAGCTTGATCGCTTGTCGCGCAATCCCGTGGATGGCGGACAAATACAGTGGCTTTTGCAGAATAGTGTTATCGCAGATATAAAAACGCATGACCGCAATTATTATCCCGCCGACAATGTTTTGATGATGTCCGTTGAGTTCGGCATGGCAAATCAGTACATCCGCGATTTGAGCGTGAATGTGACGCGGGGTCTGCGCCAGAAAGCGCGTCTCGGCATCTATCCCAGCCTCGCGCCGCTCGGCTATCTCAACGACCCGCGCACTAAAACTATCATCGTGGATCGGCGCAAAGCGCCGCTCGTGCGCAAAGCTTTTGAGCTCTATGCAAAGAACGAATCACGACTTGAAGATGTCGCTAATTTCTTATTCCAAAATGGCATCAAGACAGGTGCGACGAGAGGGTCGTGGAGAAAGGGTGGCGGCAAGCCGCTAAAGAGAGACCAAATATCTTTCCTACTTTCCAATCCTTTTTATTATGGCCATTTCAAATACAGTGGCGAGATGTACGAGGGCAAGCACGCGCCAATTGTAAAAAAAGAACTTTTTGATGTCGTGCAAAAAGTTTTGGTACTTCGTGGTCGCGCGCACAACAAGACGACAAACGAACCGCAAGCGTATTGCGGTCTCTTGCACTGTGGCGAATGTGGTATGAGCATCACCGCCGAGGACAAACTGAAGCACCAAAAGAACGGCAATACGCATCGGTATGTGTATTATCGCTGTACCAAAAAGGGTACGACTTGCACACAACCATACATTCGAGAAGAATCACTGGATTTTCAACTTTCAGAATTGCTCGCTCGTTTTGTCCTCCCGTCAGAGTGGGCGGCTGAACTCAACCGCCTAGCCGATCAGGATGCAAAAAATGACTCTCAAAATACGGCGGCATCCGTTCAAGAGGTGCGGGCAAAGATTGCCGAGCTAGACGGCAAAATTGCCCGCATCACCGACCTCTTTGTGGAGCAGGATATTGAGCGCGCGGAGTACCTCTCGCGCAAGCGCGAATTGATGTCGCAAAAGAGGTCGTTGCAGGAACAATCCCTGCTTCTTGAACGAAACGCCGCCGTGTGGCTCGAACCGATGCGAGAGTGGATAAACGAAGCGCAAGCGCTTCACGGAATAGCCCAAAGTCAGAACTACCCCTCCAAAAAATCCTCCCTCCAAAAAGTCTTCGGCTCGAACCTCACCCTCCACGCGCGCGAAGCGCGCGGCGCCGCCCAGAATCAGTGGCTCTTCCTCGCACAGGCAAAAACGGATTTCCCGAAAATGGGTTTAATCTCTACTGTGGTGACCTCACGGGGAATCGAACCCCGATTTGATCCGTGAGAGGGATCTGTCCTAGCCGTTAGACGATGAGGCCGTCTATAGATGTTTTATAACAGAAAAAAAGGAGAGAGGGAAGTAGGGCGTTCCTGTTGCATATAAAAATAAGTCCGCGCGGGTAGCCTGGGGCTCCCGCGCGGTCTGTAAGGGTCAATCGTTAAAGTTAAAGATCGGGGTGGGTACTCTCGATTTGCCGAGCGTGAGCTGCAGCATCGCGACGCACCTCTCCAAGGTTCTCTCCGAACATCTTCCGGAGTTTCTCCTCGGCTGTCGGTATCGGTGGCTCTGAAGCCTCTACCTCCGGCAGCTTGGTTGTCGCGACAGGTGGGTGCTCGTCAGCGACCTTCTTCATAATCCTTTCCAAATCAGGGTGCATTTTCTTTCCCTCCAATGGGTTGGACATGTCTGGAGTATGGCAAAAAGCCGCTGCCTGTCAATAGCGGTTAGTGCGTAAGGAGCGAGTCAACGACGGCTTTCACATCAGAACCATCTGCGCGGCCACGGAGCTCTTTCATCAGGGTGCCGGTGAGCTTGCCTGCCTCGGCCTTCGAGGAGACGCCGAGCTCGGCCATCTTCGCTTTGACGATCGTCTCGATCTCTTCGCGCGACATCATCGGGGGGAGGTACGACTCGATAATCGCGAGCTCAAGCTTCTCGGGCTCAGCGAGGTCGTGGCGGGCGGCCCTCTCAAACTGCTCGATAGAGTCCTTGCGCTGATTCGCGGCACGCTTCACGACTGCGAGCGCCTCTTCGTCGGTGAGAAACTCGTCCGGCTTACGCTTCTTGGCGACGACCTCGTTGGTCATCATGGTGATAAGCGAGCGGAGCGTCTGGAGCCGCACTGCGTCTCGAGCGCGCATCGCGTCGGGGATACTTTGCTTCAATGTTTCGTGGATAGCCATATGCGCGCTATTATATCAGACATGGATATCTTCACTATCGCCCTCCTTATTCTTGGCCTCCTTTTTGTACAGGGTATCGGGCTTTACTTTATCTTTAAGCGGCGTGAGACTCCGGTCGAAGAGGGGAGTGGTATGGTGCTCCTCCAGCAGCAGCTGCAGAATCTCGAACGCACGCTCGACGCGCGCGTTGCCGAGTCGTCGAAGCAGATGCAGGAGAACTCGCACCGACAGTTCACTGAGTCGTCGCGGTTGATCAAAGAGATCACCCAAGAGGTCACCTCGGTAAAGGAGATCGGTCGACAGACACAGAGCTTCGCCGAGCAGCTGCAGTCGCTCCAAGACTTGCTCAAGAATCCGAAGCAGCGCGGTATCCTCGGCGAGTACTATCTGGAGACGGTGCTTAAGAACGTGCTGCCGCCCGGTATGTACCAGATCCAGTACCCCTTTAAGAACGGCGAGATCGTAGATGCGGCAGTCTTTGTCAACGACAAGATTGTCCCGATAGACTCGAAGTTCTCGCTCGACAACTACAACCGCTTCGTGAGCACGCAGGTGGGGACTCCCGAGCGTGCAGCCACCGAGAAGGCCTTTGTGAACGACCTGAAGCTCCGTATCGCCGAGACGGCCAAGTATATCCGTCCTGAAGAGAACACGATGGACTTCGCCTTTATGTTTATCCCCTCAGAGGGGATCTACTACGACCTCCTCACCAACCAGGTCGGCGGCGGCGAAGAAGAGAATCTGATCCAGCGCGCATCGAGCAAGTACAAGGTCATTATCGTCTCGCCGACCTCGTTCCTCGCCTATCTCCAGACGGTGATGCAGGGGTTGAAGGCGCTCCAGATCGAGAAGAAGGCGGTCGAGATCCAGCAGCGGGTAGGGGAGCTCGGCAAGCACGTCGCCTCGTATGAGCAGTTCTATAAGAAGCTCGGCGTCTCTTTGAGCACGACAGTGAGCCACTACAATGCGGGGTATAAGGAGCTCGGCAAGATAGACAAGGACGTCTACCGCATAGCCGAGAGTAAAATCGGCATCGAACCCGAGCTCCTCGACAAGCCCCTTGCCGCAGACGAGTAGAAGCTTGCCTTTGTAGGGCAGAAATGCTAGATTGTGGGGACTATGGAAGTGGCCGTAATCAAGACCGGCGGGAAGCAGTATGTCGTCTCAAAGGGCGACACTATTGCTATTGAGAAGCTCCCGGGGGATTTGAAAAAAGGTGACACGGTTGTCTTTGGCGAGGTGCTCCTCGTCGACAACGGCTCGGACACGACCATCGGCGCGCCTCTTATCAAGGGCGCGGAGGTCAAGGGCACCGTTGTTCTCGCCGGGAAGGCAAAGAAGGTTGAGGTGGTGAAGTACAAGCCGAAGAGCCGCTATTTCAAGCGCAACGGCCATCGCCAGCCGGTTCTCAAAGTCAAAATCGACTCGATTTCTTAAGCCAGCCCAAATCTTGAGAGCAGACCTACACAAAAAGGCTTTTGCCTGTTCTATTACTTTTTAGCTACACAACATTATGCAAGTAGGGCGTTGGAATCATCAATCATCGGGGAGCTCTTCAGGAGCCCCCACAAGAAGTGGCGGCAGCAGCCGCCCGTATTCGCCGCGCCCCGCCTCAGGCGGGAGCGGTTACCCTTCACGCGGTGGCGCGAGCTACGGCGGGAGTCGCGGGCCGAGCCGTGGCGGGAGCAGCTACGGTTCTCGCGGTGGCTTCGGTGGCAGTCGTGGACGGAGCGGGGGCGCACGCCGTGGCGGCTTCGGTGTCTTCGGCGAGACCGAGGCAGAGATCTCGAAGTTTATGAACAAGACGGTCGTCACGACCTCTGAGCCGGTCTTCGTCCCCGAGCACAAGTTCTCGGACTTCGACATCAACGCGCATTTGAAGAAGAATATTATCGCGCACGGATACGAGAACCCGACACCGATTCAGGACAAGGCGATCCCGCACGCGCTCCTCGGTCAAGACGTCGTCGGCCTCGCCGCGACAGGGACAGGTAAGACCGCGGCATTCCTGATCCCGCTTATCGACAAGGTAATGAAGCAGAAGGGCGACCGCGTGCTGATCATGGCACCGACGCGCGAGCTTGCCGTGCAGATCGAGAAGGAGCTTGCCGGCTTCGCCAAGGGTCTCGGCTTCCGCGGGATGGTCGCGGTCGGTGGTGCGAACATTGGCCCTCAGATCTCGCAGTTGAAGCACGACCCGGCATTTGTGATCGGCACTCCCGGGCGCCTGAAGGACCTGATGGAGCGCCGCGCGCTCGACCTCTCGGGCTTCGGTACGGTTGTCCTCGACGAGGCAGACCGGATGCTCGACATGGGCTTTATCGACGATATGCGTTCGATCCTCGGCAAGATGCAGAAGGAGCGCCACACACTCTTCTTCTCGGCAACGATGTCGAAGGATATCGAGCGGCTTATCGGCGACTTCCTCTCGAGCCCGGTGGTCATTTCGGTTAAGACGCGCGACACGCCCTCTTCAGTCGACCAGGACGTTGTCCGTATCCCGCGCGGGCAGGACAAGTTTGAGGTACTCTCAGAGATGCTCAAGAACCGCGACTTCAGCCGCGTGCTCGTCTTCGGTCGCACCAAGTTCGGTGTCGAGAAGCTCGCCAAGGCGCTCTCGCGTCTGCACATCCACGCAGAGAGTATCCACGGCAACAAGACCCACGGTGCGCGTATCCGCGCGCTCGAGGCCTTCAAGAGCGGCAAGGTGAGCGTGCTGGTCGCGACTGACGTCGCCGCGCGCGGTCTCGATATCCCAGCCGTCTCGCACGTGATCAACTTCGACCTCCCGTCGACCTACGAGGACTACGTGCACCGCATCGGCCGCACCGGCCGTGCCGACAAGAAGGGTATCGCACTGACCTTCGTGCAGGATCGTTAAACAATTTTACAAAAAGAAAAGCACTACCATATATGGTAGTGCTTTTCTTTTTGTTCGAGCTCTAGAACCGATTATGGCGTGGTTCCGAAGGTGTTGTCGAGCGTGACACTCAGGTCTCCCTGGGCGTCGATGCTGCGCATGACGTAATGGTACGTCGTGTTCGGCTGGAGATTCGAGATAGTGATCGAGTGTTCTGTCGACTTAGCAGCACCGGCATCTGATGCGAGGGCTCCGCTTATGTACGGCGTCTGGTTGGGGCCAGTCGCTTCGTCAGACTGGATGCCGTTTGTGCTCCAGTAGATCTGTCCGAGCGTCGGCTGGTTCGTTGTCCACGAGAGAGTGGCGGTGGTCGAGCCGCGCTGTACGGTCACCGGGCTCATGATGGGCACGATATTGAAGGCGGTCGGCTGAGTGCCCAGATTCATGGCGGCGTTGAGGCGCGTCATGGTCGTCGGGCCGACGCGACCATAGCCAGTCGAAGAGGGCGTGCCGCTTGAGACGATGCCTTCAGAGGTCTGGAACTTCTGGAC
This sequence comes from Minisyncoccota bacterium, assembly GCA_041665205.1. Taxonomy (GTDB): domain Bacteria; phylum Patescibacteriota; class Minisyncoccia; order Phycocordibacterales; family Phycocordibacteraceae; genus C7867-001. The sequence continues at coordinate 7,730 of JBAYJI010000003.1, forward strand.
TCCGCCTTGAGTCAGGTTGCCGAAGTATCCGGTGACCAGACCTGACGGGTACCAGTTGATATTGGTAGAGAGATAATTCTGGAGATCGGTCACCTCTTGACCTTGTGAACCGAGGTCGAGCTGAGTATCAATCGTCGCCGCATTAGCGGCATAGGCACCGACTGCGAACGTGAACACAAACAGCACTGCAACGAAGGAACCGATTAAGGCGAGATTTTTTTGCATGATAGAAGTGGTAGTCATAGATATAGTAATAGCGAATAAGCAGGGGCTGTCGGCAGAATCATCGACCATATCCAACCTCTGTAACCAATGACGAGACATGCGAAGCGACATTACAGAGCGGGTAGGGAAGCATGCCGACCATAGACTTATAGTGACAAATATGGTATAAAGGTATCAGAGGTTTTTGTACAATCCTATCTACGGAGGGCAACAAGATGAAAGACACTACAACGGTAGTACCAGAAGGGAACGAGGTAAAAACGACCTTCGCTCCTTCTCGGTTTAAGAAACGACTTATGGAGTTTGTTGACGACAGTCGGTCGTCGATGAGCGTCGTGTACTCGCTTCTCGCGTTGCAGCCGAACCTTATCGCTCATCTGCTTCGTGTGGCGAACAACATATCCAAACCGACGACAATAAAGGGGATTATCGCCGCTCTTGGCTCGGACAGGATTGCTGAACAGTTGAAGTGCGTCAGCGATGCTCCACCTGAAGAGGCGATAAGTCTCAGATTGGATGCAATCAAGTCATACATCGTCGCTAGAGTCTTCGCTGCACTCGCAGAGAAAGAGATCGGGAAGCAATATGCGCCTGAATTCTTTCTCGTCGGACTGCTCCACAAGATCTTTGAGGAGGATACAGAACTGCTTGAGGACTGTAACGCAGAGCTTATTCGCTGCTTCAAGGGGGAGGGGGCGCCAAATTGGCCGAAGGTTGCGAAGGCGTGCGAACTCGTGGAGACCTTCCGGACAAAGGATTGCGGGCACGACACGCTCTACCTCGTATGGAAGGATGCGAATCGAAGCGTGCGAGCAGGACTCAACGGCTTCTAAGCCTACGCGGTGCAACAAATATAACGGGTCCTTCGGGACCCGTTTTTTTAATAGTCAGTTTATGTTTCTTTACGATTGGTGAGGGCAGCACGGAGTGTCTCGGCGTCTGAGTATTCGAGCTCGCTGCCGGTCGCGAGACCGCGGCCGAGTGCCGAGATCTTCACATGATCGCGATAGGGGAGGAGGAGTTCGCGTACGTGGTCGGCTGTATGTTCACCTTCGCTTGTCGCTGAGCATGCGAGTACGACCTCTGTAAGTCCATTTTTAAAGTGGCTCTCAACCGCTCGCAGGAGTTCTTTCTCGCGGATAGCGCCTTTCCCTGTGAGAGTGAGTACACCGCCAAGCACGAAGTATCGGCCTTTGTAGGTGCCGGCGCGTTCAATCGCAGCGAGGTCCTGATCCTTTTCGACAAGCATGAGTTGTGTGTTGTCGCGTCGCGTGTCAGAGCAGTAGTTGCATGCGGGCGCTGTGCTGTTGCCGTTATAAAAGCGCATACACGAAGGGCACTGACGAACCTCTTTGCCAAGAGCGAGGAGGAGCTCGGCGAGCCTCGTGCGCTCAGCCGCAGGAGAGGAGAGTAGGTAATAGACGAAGCGCTTGCCCTGCCGGGGTCCGATGCCGGGGAGCCGAGCGAGCGCCGTCGCGAGTTCTTCGATCTTGTCCATTTAAAACTCTGCGGCAAGGTCGCCGTAGCCGGCAGTGTCGACGGGCTGGAAGGTGGCGCGCTTCTCGTCGAAGTAGAGCTCGGTCTTGCCGGTGGGGCCGTTGCGGTGCTTCTCGATCAGGATCTCGGCGATGTTCGGGCGGTCGCTCTCTTTGTTTTGCTTATCTTCGCGATGGATAAACATCACGACGTCCGCATCTTGTTCAATACTGCCGCTGTCACGAAGGTCTGAGAGGCGTGGCCTGCCGCCGCGCTGCTCGACTGCACGCGAGAGCTGCGAGAGAGCGATGACCGGCACCTCGAGTTCGCGCGCAAGACCCTTGAGAGAACGCGAGATCTCGGTCACCTGTTGGACCATCGAGTCTGAGGCCTTGGTCGAGGTGGGCGACATGAGCTGCAGGTAGTCGACGACGATAAGCCCGATGCCGCGCTCGCGCTTGAGCCGTCTCGCGACGGCACGCATCGCGAGGATATTGTTGCCCGGCTTGTCGTCGATGTAGATAGGCGCCTTCGAGAGTGTCTCGAGCGCGTCGCGGATGCGGTTGAAGTCCTCTTCCTCTTTCACCTGGCCGGTGCGGAGCTTCCACGAATTGACGAACGACTCAGCCGCGAGCATGCGATCGATCAGCTGCTCAGAGCTCATCTCGAGCGAGAAGATACCCACCGGCACGTTGTGGCGCACGGCGGCGTTCCTGGCGATATCGAGGGCGAGCGAGGTCTTACCCATCGAGGGGCGTGCGGCGAGGATCACGAGGTCTGAGGGGTGGAAGCCGGAGAGCAGGTTGTCGAGAGCGGGGAAGCCGGAGGGGACGCCGCGGATTCCGTCCTCTTTGTGTGAGAGGGCCTCAATGCGCTCCCATGCGGCGTGTATCTTGTCACCGATTGCAGTGAACTTGTGCGCCGCTGAAGCGTTGCCAATCGCATAGATACTCTTCTCGGCTTCGTCCAAGACCTCCATCGTCTCGCGCGCCTCGTCGAAAGCGGATTCGGTAATACCGTAGGCAGCATCGATGAGTGAGCGCATGAGAAACTTGCGCGAGACAAGCTCGGCGTAGTGAGAGAAATTGCCCGGTGCCGGCGCAGAGCCCGCGAGCTCGGCGAGGTAGCTCCTGCTACCAGAGCGCTCGAGGAGCCCCTGGTCAGAGAGACGCGCCGAGAGTGAGAGCTGGTCGATTGGCTCGCCGCGCTCGGCGAGCTCGCGCATCGCACCGAAGATGATCCGGTGCTTCTCTGCGTAGAAGGAGTCTGGATGGACAAGGTCGGAGACGTCGTGGATTGCGTCGGGCTTGAGTAGCAGCGCACCGAGCAGTGCGCGTTCAGACTCGAGAGATTGCGGGGGGACGCGATCAGAGGCCATTGCCCCGATTGTATCAAAGAGTTGTCCGAATCAACACCGGGCCATTCGGGCCGTCGTCCACACGATATCCACTGTTCTCGATTTCGCTCCGGATACGGTCGGCAGCTGCAAAATCCTTTGAAATACGGGCTACTTCGCGGCGGGCGAGCAACTCGCGCAACTCAGGCGGCATATCGATCTCGGCGACCGCTCTTGAAGCGTGCGCCTCGAGGAGTGCGAGACCGAGGTGCGATTCTGCGTCTTCGAGGAGCCCGTACTTCTCTTCGGGGGCGTACTCCTCGCTCTTGAGCGACTCCCAGAGGACGCCGAGCGCTTGCGGAGTCGCGAGGTCGTCGCGCAGCGTCGCGAGGAATCGGTCGCGCGCCTCAGAAGGCGCGCTCGCTTGCCGCGACTCCTCGGCAATCTCGCGCGCGATTTTGCGCAGCCGCTCGAGTGCGCTCGCAGCACCGGCGAGTGCGTCCCACGAGAAGGAGAGCGGCGTGCGGTAGTGCGCCTGCAAGAAGAAGTAGCGCAGCGCGAGCGGGTCGATCTTCTTTGTAATGATGTCGCGCAGATAAATGTCGTTCCCAAGCGACTTAGAGATCTTTTGTCCTTCGACGGTGAGGAAGGCGTTGTGAATCCAGTAATGGACGAAGGTGCGCCCCGAGGCCGCCTCTGACTGTGCGATCTCGTTGTTGTGGTGAACGGCGATATGGTCTTCGCCGCCGGTGTGGATGTCGATCTCTTGACCAAGGAGCGAGCGACTCATCGCCGAGCACTCGATGTGCCAGCCCGGGTTGCCTCGCCCCCACGGGCTGTCCCACTGCTGCAGGTCGCCGGGCTTCGCGCTGCGCCAGAGCCAGAAGTCTGAGGGGTGGCGCTTCTCAGAGTCGGCCTCGACACGGGCGCCGACGCGCTGTGCAGAAAGGTCGATATGCCCGAGCTTGCCGTAGCCCGGGAAGCGGGAAGTGTCGAAGGCGAGGCCGTTACGGATGCGATAGGCGAAGCCCTTCTCCTCGAGGGTCTTCGCGAGCGCGATCTGCTCTTTAATATAGTCGGTCGCGCGCGGGAACTCGATGTCCTTGGTCTCGAGAGCGAGGTCGTCGAGGTCGCTCATGAATTCTTTTGTATAGCGGTCGGCGATTGCCTGCGGGGTCGTCTTCTCGCGCGCAGCGCCGAGAGCCATCTTGTCCTCGCCGGTGTCGCCGTCGCTCGTCAGGTGGCCGACGTCGGTGATGTTGATAACGCGGCGCACGCGGTACCTGGCTGCTGCGAGCACGCGCGCGATCGTGTCGGCGAAGACGTAGGCGCGCAGATTGCCGATGTGGGGGCTCCCGTAAACGGTCGGTCCGCACGAGTACATGGTCACGAGCCCGATACGCTGAGAGACGAAGAGTTCCTTGTGGTCAGAGAGGGTGTTGGTAAAAAATATCTGTGCGGGCCGAGGGTGGTCGGCGTCCTTTTTCTTCTTGAAGAGATGGAGAAACCAGTCCATGCTAGAACCAACGTTTCTTGATGAAGAATGCAGTCAAAAGCACCGTGACACCAAACATGAGGCCAAGCACGATCCAAAAGGCATGCGGCGAATCGATAATGGGCATGCCTTCTGTGCGCATAGAGAATGTCCAGCTTATGAGTCCGAGCGGCAGAAAGATGAAGTTGACGATGGTCAGGGTCTTCATGATCTCGTTCTGCCTCGACTCGAGCAGCGCCGCGTTGGTCTCGCGCAGCTCGGCTGCGACTGCGCGGAAGGTCTTGATCAGGTGCTCGACCTGTGAGCGCTCGGCGAGGATCCGCTCAGAGCGATCGGCAAACGTCGCGTCGAAGAACTTGCGCCCCGAGAGCACCTTGAGGAATCGAGTAAGCGGCTCCTCCTGGTTCGCGAGCGTCGCCTCGACGTGCAAGAACTCTCGGCTGATATTCGAGATCGCGCGTACGGTCGCGCGCTCGTGGTTGTTGAACATCTCCTGCTCGACGCGCTCGAGGCGGGTCGCGATGTGGTTGGTGTGGTCGCGTACCGAGGTGTAGAGGTGCGCGAAGAGGACCTCGAGCAGCACGTCGGTGGTGAGCGCCTCTTGTCGTGCGTCGAAGGTCTGGGCCTCGAGGAGTTTCTTCAGGTGGTAGAGCGGCACGACGACCTCGTAGCGCACGGTCACGATGAAGTGCTCGCCGACGATAAAGTCGATCTCTTGGTTGCCGGCGTCGCCGTCTTCAATACCGTGAGCAGGGAAGTGGAAGACGAGCAGCGTGACCCCGTCGTCGACCGCCACGAGCGGGGCAGGGGAGGGAGAGAGAATCTCACGTTCGATATTCTTACCGATCGAAAACTCTTGGGATATCGCGCGCATCTCCTCCTCAGTCGGCTGTTCGAGGTCGATCCAGACACCGCCTCGATATTCGTGTCGAGATATCATGCTCGTAGGATAGCATGCAAGATTAGCCGTGTGCTACACTTTGCAAAATGGAATCTGCGGATATACGAAGGAGCAAACAGGGCATCGTGACCCGCGGCATCTCCTTTGCGCTTGTGGCCGCGCTCGCCTTCGGCGCGGGTCTCTCTCTCGGCGGCGGGGGCTCGGCAGCCGCCGTTATCGCGCATGTGCCGCTCCTTGGTGACGGCCTCGATGCGACGCCGGATCAGAGCGCCGACCTTGCCTCCTTCTGGAAGGCGTGGAACGCGCTTGAGGCGAACTATGTGATCACGCACTCGTCGTCGACGCTCCCCACAACGAAGGAGCGGCTCCATGGCGCGATCAGCGGTCTGGCCGACGCGTATGGCGACCCGTACACCGTCTTCTTCCCTCCTGCAGAGGCGAAGATCTTTGCCGACAATATCTCAGGGAGCTTCGCAGGTGTCGGGATGGAGATCGATGTGAAGGACAAGATACTGACAGTCGTCGCACCGCTGAAGGGTACGCCAGCAGAAGCGGCGGGCATCAAGGCAGGCGACCTAATCGCCACTATCGACGGCAAGTCGACCGACGGACTCTCGATCGAGAAGGCCGTGAGCATGATCCGCGGCGAGATTGGCACGACGGTCGTCTTCACGATCGTCCGGGGCGGCAAGCCGATGGATATAAAGGTAGTCCGCGACACGATCCAGGTGCCAGAGACGAAGGACAGCCTCGACGAAGCGAGCGGCGTCTACAGTATCGCGCTCTACGAGTTCACTTCAAACTCTGCGGACCTCTTTCGGCAGGCGTTCGAGCGCTTCAAGGCCTCTGGCTCGAAGAAGCTCGTTATCGACCTGCGCTCAAACCCGGGCGGCTACCTCGACGCGGCAGTCGATATCGCGAGCCACTTCCTCCCCAAGGGCGCAAGCGTGGTCACCGAAGACTTCGGCGGCAAGGAGAAGAACAATGTGCACACGAGTCTCGGGTACCTGGACGTGCCAGCCGGGACGAAGATTGTCGTGCTCATCGACGGCGGTTCGGCCTCTGCCTCGGAGATATTCGCTGGCGCCCTGCAGGATGCAAAGGCCGCGACGATTCTGGGGACGAAGTCCTTTGGCAAGGGCTCGGTGCAGACACTGATCGATCTCGACGGCGGTTCGCTCAAGGTGACGGTCGCGCGCTGGGTCACGCCGCTTGGGCACTGGATCATGGGTAACGGCGTCACGCCTGATATCATGGTGTCGTACACTGCTGCTGATGCGGCAGCGAAGAAAGATCCGCAGATGGCGCGCGCGATTAAGTTCTTAATCGACGGCAAGTGATACGCTTCTTGCAGTCGAACTCTCTTTACAGTATGGTGGCTTGATATGAAAGTAATTTTGATGAAGGATGTAAAGGGAGTCGGCCGCGCGCACGAGGTTGTGACGACCTCTGACGGTTACGCGCTCAACTATCTCATCCCGAAGAAGCTCGCCGTCGCTGCGACGCCCGTCGCCACTAAAGAGGCGGAGTCACGCCAGAAGAAGATGGCAGACTATATGCTCCTCGATGCTGCGCTCCTGGTGCAGAACATGACGACGCTCGCTCTGAAGCGGATTGTGATCAAGACAAAGGCGAACGAACAGGGCCACCTCTACGACGCGGTCGGCGCGAACGATATCCTGCGAGCGGTGAAGGAGCAGGCGCATATCGACCTGCCCATCGACACGATCCGGCTCGAGAAGCCGATCAAGGAGCTCGGCACCTTCGAGATCCCGGTCTCGACTGCTGAGACGTTTGGGAAGTTCCCGATCACTATCGAGGCAGAGGCGTAACCAGCAACAAAAAAACCGCGGTTCCAAGAGGAACCGCGGTTTTTTTGTTGCTACTTAAATCTTAAATAACGTCAGCGACTTTCTTTTGCATGATGCGGCCGGTGTAGCTCACCTTGCGACGCGTACGGAAGGCGACCTTGCCGGTCGCGACCGAGAAGAGCGTGTGATCCTTGCCGACACGGACGTTTTTGCCCGCCTCGATCTTGGTACCGCGCTGGCGGACGATCACCATGCCCGGACGCGCCTGTGCGCCGTCAGCAAGCTTCACGCCCAGATACTTTGGGTTCGAATCGTTGAGGTTTTTTGCGGAGCCTCCGGCCTTAGTTGATGCCATAGTGGTATAGTTTTACCCAATGACTATAGCAGATGCGCGGGAAAAATGCAAAAGTCTCCTCGCCAAAGTGCCTCGGGATATGCTCGTTTTAACCGTCCTCGTGACCACCTCAACGGCGAGCTTCGCTCTTGGCTACCTTGCGGGCGGAGAGGGTAGGCGGGGGAGTGTGAGTGCCCGCGAAGAGCCCCCTCTCACCGCCCTCGCAGAGCCGCTCGCGACCCCGGAGTCGGTAACCGCCTCTAAGAGCGGTACCAAGTATTACCCCGCGGGCTGTGCCGGAGCAGACCGTATCTCTCCTGCGAACAAGGTGCAGTTTGCCTCGGCTGCTGCGGCAATCTCTGCAGGTTATACGCTGGCTGCAAATTGCAAATGACTTTCATTTGGTATTATTGAGACATGAATGATGACCTGACGCACGACACGACACCGCACCAGTCGCCCGCGCACGAGACTGCTGAGCGGCTCGCGAAGGTTATCCACGAGGGCGGACGCACGCAGCCTGAGGAGCGGCCACTGCTTGTTTGCAAGCCGAAGAAGATCGAGTCGTGGCGGATCTTCAAGATCATGTCCGAGTTTATCGAGGGGTTCGACATTATCCGTCGCTACGGCCTCGCGATATCCTTCTTCGGCTCCTCGCGCGCCACGCTCGGTGACAGCTCGTACAAGGACGCTGAAGAGCTCGCGAAACGACTCTCGAAGAAAGGCTTCGCAATTATCACCGGCGGCAGCGCGGGTGTCATGCAGGCGGCGAATAAGGGCGCCTTCGAGGCCGGCGGCGCCTCGGTCGGGCTCAATATCAACTTGCCGGACGCGCAGGTCTATAACCCATATCTCACTGAACGGTTCGGCTTCGACCATTTCTTCGTACGCAAGGTGATGCTTACCTACGCCTCGGAGGTTTATATTTATTTCCCCGGCGGCTTCGGCACACTCGACGAATTCTTCGAGATCGTGACGCTCGTGCAGACGAAGAAGATCCGCAAGGTGCCGATTATCCTTTATGGTAAGGACTACTGGGAGCCTCTCTTGGGCTTTATCGAAAAAACTATGTACGAGAGGCACGCAGCGATCGATAAGGCCGATATGGAACTCTTCACGCTGGTGGACTCAGTCGATGAAGCATACGACTATATCACCGCACACGTCACGTGCTGATCTAGGCTCGGGCAAAAAATACCCAAGGATAGGGAAGTAGGGTAGGGGAAAATTCCCCTTTAGCTCTCCCCTCGTGATATCCTCTTCTCCATGAGATTAAAGAAACCGAAGAACCTTGAGGTGTACGCATTCTGGACAGGATTCTCAAGTACGCTTATCAGCTTGCTCCATGTGCTCATCATCGCGTTTAAGAAATAGGGGAGCAATATTTTACGAACACGCTCTGGTGTTTGGAAAATGTTGCTAATCTTTTGCGCAAGGCCTTCAGGACTTGCGCAAAAGATATATTGTGCGCACTATAGCCTTATCTCTCCCCTATAGCCCTGCCTAGGCCAAAGCGTGGATCCAATCGGTAGCCCACTGCCAGACAGAGAGGATAAAGAGCCAGAGCTGTGAGAAGAGGCTGGCGATATAGGCAATATTCGCCTGACCGGCGGGAGAGTTGACAATGGCCTGGATCGAGATGCCGAAGAAGGACAGTGTAAGGAAGAAGATAAATGACCAGAAGATGGTGCGGAGCATGGATAGGCCTAGTATATCACCGCCTCATCAGGCAAACAGCTTAGTGCTAGAATCTCGGCATGCCGAGATTACAAGACGCCTTAAGGCATTTTAAGCGGGTTGACCCGCACTTCTACCGGGCGACACGCGCACACCACGCTGCCCTGCCTAGGGAACTGGTGGGCAAGAAAACGCGCGCACAATTATTTGCATCACTCGTATCAACGGTAATCTCTCAGCAGCTTGGGCTCGCTGCTGCTGCCGCTATCCTCTCTCGGGTGAAGGGGGTGTGCGGAGGGCGCCTGACGCCGGAGGCGCTTCTAAAGGCTCGACCGGCGACCTTACGTAAGGCTGGGCTCTCAGGCGCAAAGGTGAAGACGCTTAAAGAGATAGCAAAGGCAGTTAAAAATAATTCGCTCGACCTGCTCTCGCTCAAACGAGTCTCGGAGGCAGAGGCGGCAGAGGAGCTGCTCAAAATCTGGGGCCTCGGCCCCTGGTCGGTGGAGATGTTCCTTATGTTCGCGCTCGGCAGGAGCGACGTCTTCTCGTCAGGCGACCTCGGACTTATCCGCGCGATGGAGACCCTCTATGACTTGCCAAAAAATGCGCCCCGCACTTCCCTACTCTCTATTGCAGAAAAATGGTCCCCGTATCGCACCTACGCATCGCTTCTCCTCTGGCGCACGCGCGATACAAAACGCTAGATAAAATCGCGGACGTGATTAGCGTCGCTGCGCCCGGTCTCTCTGTACAGGCCGTCGCCGCTCGTATACTTGGACTCTTGCATGAACTTAAAGACGTTCTTTACATCGTCATTGAGCGCAGAGATGTGTGAGGTCATGCGCTTAATCACCGCACTTCTTTCTTCAACCGGCAGCGCCTCGATTTGCTTCTCAAAGTCGGCAACCAACTGTTGTGCCTGTTCAGACAGCATAGGGTTTGAGAATCTTCTCTTTCAACTCCTCGTACGCAGCCCGCGCCTCCTCAGGCACTTCGCCGCCGTGCGACTCGATAAATGCATTCAAAGCGCTGATATTCTCCTTAAAGCTTGCTGTGGCGCGCTCAAAGCCGATCCGCGGATCAGCTTCGTTTTGTTGTGGTTGTTCTATTCCCATACGACAAGTGTATACCCGCATTTGACCGAGTCAAACGGCGGTACTTTATAGAGGGCTTGACAGCGGCATACAGACGTGCTATCATAGAAAACGAAGTTCTAAGTACCTTCCATTCCGGTTAATCCCGGGCCCATATAGCAATTCCACAGGAGAAGTGATCATGACGAAGAAGATTCTGTGCGTGTGCATCGGCAACGCCGACCGTAGTCCCGTGATGGCCGCCGTGCTCGGCATGTTCCTCAAGAACGCCGGGCATGATGTCGTTTGCGAAAGCGCCGGCATCAGTGGTTCAGCTCGGACTGGCAAAGCGGCCCCCTACGGACTCGCAGCGGCAAAGAAGATCGGTCTCGATCTCTCCGAGCATGTGCGTCGCCATATCCACGACGTCGATCTGAGGTCGTATGACCTGATTGTCTGTGCAAGCGACGAGATCGCCGGCAAGGTGGTCGAGGAAGGTGCCGACATGAAAACGGTGTATAACGCCAACATCACCAATCCGTGGCCGGTGCAGTTCCAAGAGGATTACGACGCGCAATGCATGCCGGCAATCCTCTCGGGCATGTACCGGATTGTCTGTCGGTACTTCTCGTAGCCAGCCGGCTACACCAAGGCCCTGTCGCGGTAATCGCGACAGGGCCATTTTGTTTTTTTACTCTCAGCTGCTTCCCTTCTCAAGTATCTTCACTACCCCATTCCGTGCATCCATTTCTACCACATCACCGTCACGTATGACCTCGGTTGCATTGCTCGTACCAACGATACAGGGGATGTTTAATTCTCGGCTCACGATAGCCGCATGGGAGAGCATGCCGCCCTGGTCGGTTATGATGCCTCCCGCTTTCTTGCATGCCGGCATAAGCTCGGGCGACGTTGTCTCGGCAACCAAGATGTCGTCTTCCTTCATCGCGTCCATAAGGTGATGAAGCATATCAAAATTATCGTAGCCTGACCGGATAATCCGAGCCCTGCCTTGCACTTTGCCGGGGTGCGCTACAGTGCCCTTTATCGTGTCGCGGTGCTCGTAAGCCGCCCCATTTATAAACTCCTGGATGTCGCTACGTGCTTCGGTCCCGGTCTTGATGATTGTCGTGTCGTCATTGCCCAGAATATAGAAGGCATCATCACGGCGGGCGATTTCTTCGTCTGAAACCCGGCTGCCTCTGAAGAGGCCGGAAATCTCTTCTCGAGAATACTGTTGCAGTACGCGTTCCGGTATCCCGAAGCGCTGTTCAAAACTCTTCAGAAGTCGCGACAATACTGCGTCAGAGCCGAAGAAAATGCCATTGAGAAATTCGCGGCCGTCATTCTTGATCTGGCCCATCCTTGCTAATCGTTCCCCGAGAGCCCTTTCGTCCGTCTCTTCGAAGAGTCTCTGTGCGCCGTCAGTATAGAAGAACTCTGTCCTTGAATAGAAATAGAACAAATGAGCGATCTCATTGAGGAGTTTCTTGATTTCTGACTCGGCTGCCGTGTCAAAGGAAAGAGCTTCAGCGTATGCCTGGGCCCTTTTCATATACCCATGAAACTCCGCCTCGTACGCTGTGAATGCAGTTGCATCCGAAATGAAATGTACGCCATCAGCGAGTGTCCTCTCCATAATCGTCCGCGACAGATAGCTCGTGTAGTCATCGTCGATGATTACCGTAAGTGCTCCGAGCGTTTTGTAATGATCCATCCAGATGTCATCAATGAAGAAACGTAATCCCTGCACCCTGAACAATCGTTGCCAGTCCTGTATATTTCCAAGCGGATTCTGCATATTAAGTTAGTTTCCGCACCACTCCTCTATCGGCATCGACCTCGACCAAGTCGCCATCGTGGAGGACCTGTGTGGCGAACTTCGTGCCCACGATACAAGGTTTTTTCAATTCGCGCGCAACGATAGCCGCATGGGAGAGCATGCCGCCCCCGTCAGTCACAATAGCTGCCGCTTTTTTCATCAGTGGTACGAAATACGGGTCGGTCATTCCAGTCACTAATATCTCGCCCTCTTCAAGTGCGGCATCTTGATAATCGAGAACAATCCGGCACTTCCCTACCACTTTACCTACGTACGCGACTGTTCCCGACAGTGAGCTCCCTTGCCCCACCATCCAGCTATCTGTAATCGTCCTGGTCTCGGTCGCACTGAGTAAGACGGTACCTTTTTCTAGTGAGAAATATATCCCGCAGCCGTCGTATCTGGATGAAAGAATGTCTTGTGTCGGGAGGACTTCCGTTTTTACATAGGTAAGCAATTCTTCTCGCGTCATCATCAGCACGTATTTCTTCTCATATCCTGTCTTCTGAACGATGATATTCGCGGCGGCGGAAAACACTTCTCCATTGTCCTTGTAGAAAGTCTCTGAATATTTTCTCGCATCTTCGAGCAGGCTCTTCGTTTCTGTATTCAAAGAATCGAACATGACATCAAAGACTATTTTGGTACCGACATTGTATGCGCCGTAGGTCTCGTAGAGGTTATCAAATGATTCGAGGTTCTCTAAGAACTCGGCGGGAGGGATATGAATTGCCTCGAGAATATCATCTGCCGCGCGCTTGAACTCGCTCGCCCAATGGCGAGCATACGCGGCGTCATGCAGTTTTCCCCCGAGGCACCTTCCTAGTGCTTCATACTCATCATCTGGGAGCCGCGCAGAGGCGACGCCATTTTCGTAGAAAACGAAGTAATGCGAAAGGGATTTCCCAAATACTGCCTGCAGACCGTCGAAATAGACCCGAAAAGAAGTAGAAAGTTCGACAAGCGGGAACAGTCCGCTCCAGTCAGCGTGCCAACTCGTCTTCTTGATCAGTTCGATAACTCCCGTGTTATGCATGTTGCGTGCTTTTCTCCAGAATCCGCACCACCCCGTTATCGGCGTCAACCTCGACCAGGTCGCCATCGTGGAGGACTTGGGTGGCGAACTTGGTGCCGATGACGCACGGGATGTTCATTTCTCGAGAAATGATGGCGGCATGGCACAGTAGTCCGCCGATGTTCGTAACGATTGCCGCAGCTTTCTGCATGAGCGGAACGAAATCCGGATTTGTCATTGTCGCTACAAGCACGTCCCCTTTCCCCATCTTAGAGAAATCTTCTTGAGACAAGATGATTTTTACTCTTCCCTGAGCTATTCCTTTGTTACCTATTTGGCCGGAAATTATTCCATCTTCTGATTCCTCTGCCTTTGGGATCATTACCGAGACGAGTTGTCTGATTATTTCTAAATCATCAATCACTCGCGGTTCATTTCCAGGGACTGTATAAATCGCCCATGTGTCACCTACTCTCCGAGAGATAATCTCTTTTACACTCGAACCGTCGAGGCCGTTAGTAATCTCATCAAGATTGAGATCGAGTAGCTCTCGGTACGTGATGTTAAGCTTCCTAGCGGCTTGTTTAAATAAGTTCTTTGCATCTCGTGAATATATTGAGAAATACTCAACGCCCGTCTGTCGCAGATAAGCGGTCGATGCGGCAAAATCAATAAGAAAGGACAATTTAGAGTTATGTCCTGAAGCTAATTCACGATGCTCGTTCTTTTGGGTGAGGTTCGTAATTTGGTCCACTATTTCCTCAATGCTTGGATCTTCGCCGACAAGATTCATCATCGTGGTCCAGCCGTGTTGTTTAGTGTGTGCCTCAATCATCGTGCACATTTCCGAGTCTTTCTTGATCTCGGTCAATGCTACGGTGGAATCTTGCAGGAGTGTGTTCCAGTACCCTTTTTCTTCGAGTACCTTCTTTAAGTTGCGCAAGCTATCCTGAGCCTCAGACAGTGGTGTTTGAAATGGAGGAATGAGGGCTGAAATATCCTCTGCTTTCACTCCAGCGGCCGTTGCCGCAGGAATGAGAAATTCATCGAGCACTTCAGACAATAAGTAACCAAAACTCCATGCGAACATGATGTGGCGTCCTGCTTCAGCTACAGCACGAACACTCCCCGCAGTCGGATTGCCAGCACAGATGCGTTTGGTTTCTGCAATGACAGTCGCATGTACATCGTTCGCAAGTGCTCGAAGTTTTAGGAGTTTCTCCCGATCCTGATTCTCAATAATGCCTCTTGCGTAAGTGCGGATGATTTCGATAACTTCTTTTTTAACGAAGAAATTGCCGCCGTTGATGACGAATATGCCTCCATCTTTGAGATAAAGTCCTATTTGTGACGCATATTCTGGCACAAGCCATTGTGTCCAGTACCAATCAGCGAGGAGGTTACATTTCCACAAGCCATAAAAACGATAATCCCCAGGATTGATTCCGGTGCTCAGCGGCGATGTGGGTGGTGCGAGCGTCGTGATGGGACGCGACTGGGTGATGTAGAACGTCCCGGCTTCATAAGCCCACTCGATGTCACAGGGGAATCCGTAGTGGCTCTCGATGAGTAGGATAATCTTCGCGAGCTCGAGTGCTTGCTCGTCAGAGAGTGCAGGTTTGGTCCCCTCTTCTTGTGAAAGCTCGCGCCATTCATTCCCGCCGTTTTCTGCGCGCCAGAGCGCACGGCTCTGATAGGTGACATTTTTATCGAGGATGTGTCGCGGCTCTTTCTCGATCACGTAGCTGTCAGGTGTCACCGAACCCGAGACAATCGCCTCGCCGAGGCCGAAGCCCGCCTCAATAATGAGTTGGTTATAATCCTCGGTAACAGGATGCACCGAGAAGGCGATACCCGAGACCTCGCTCTGCACCATCTTCTGCACGACGACCGCGACTGAGATCTTCTGCTTGTGCAATTCTTTTTCAAACCGATAGAAGATAGCACGTGGAGTAAAGAGCGATGCCCAACACTTCTGCACGTTGGTGAGAAGTGTTTCTTCGGTCGTATTGAGGAAGCTGTCGAGCTGGCCCGCCCACGCAGCGCTCGCTGAATCTTCAGCGGTGGCGCTCGAGCGCACAGCGACAAACTGCGTGTCGAGTTGTGTATAAAAGTTTCGTACGGTTGCCGCGATGTCTTCGGGCATCTGCGCGTTCAAGATGAGCGCTTGTATTTTTTCTGAAGCGTTTTCTACCGTGTGCATTTCTCTCTGATCGACTGAGTGCAGAATCGTATCGATTTCGGCGTTCAGGCCGGTCTCTTCGAGAAAGTGTTCAAAAGCATTTGAGAGAATCACGAAGCCCGGCGGTACCGGGATACCTGCCTGCGTCATCTCGCCAAGCGAGGCGCCTTTGCCGCCTGCTATGGCCGCGTCACCCTTCCCTATCTGGTTGAATCCCTGGATAAAACCCATGTGCTAAACCATACCACGACCTTACCCAGTAGGTGATTGTGCTCAATCAGAGATACGAAAGCGGGTTGAGGTAGGCGTCGAGGGTGGCCACCGGCATCGTGGCGTTCGCACAGCCGACGGTCGCACCACGGAACTGCTTCAGGGTCATGATCTGCGTCCCTTCAGTCGCATACACGCCGAAGTGGAGGTGCGGCCCGGTGGCGTAGCCGGTCATGCCCGAGAGGCCGACAAGCTGCTTGGTGCCCACCTGCTGCCCCTTCGTCACGTCGATCTCTGAGAGATGCGAGTAGAGCGTCGAGAGACCGTTGCCGTGGATCACCATCACCCACTTGCCGAAGGAGTAGCAACCGCGCACGAGGTCGGTGTTACCGGTGGCGAGCACTGTCCCACTGAGTGCAGCGTAGATTGGAGTGCCGATGGGCGCGGCGATGTCGATCGCGTTATGGCCGTGGCCGTTGTAGACCTGGGAGTTGGCCGTCGAGAAGGGCGTGTTGCCGAAGAATTGCGAGATGCAGAAGAGATTGCCGAAGACGGTCTTGCGCGAGGTGCAGTTGAACATGAAGCCGTTGCTAAAGGGCCACGAGAGGACGCCTGAGCCGACCTTGGGCAGGAGCCCCGGGTGGACGATGAGGTTCAACTGGCCCTGTAGGTCCATGAGCTGCTGCTCGAAGGCCTTCTCGGCGGCCTGCTTCTGCGCGATGAGCTTTTGGTAATTCGACTCCTGACTCTTGGTCTGGGTGAGGAGCTGAGTCTGCGCAGTCTTGCTCGCGTCGACCGAGCGCTTCTGGAGCGTGAGGTCTCTCTGGAGCGTGACGAGCTGGTCCTTAGTCGCCGAGACTTTGTCGCGGTTGGCAGCGAGGTCGGCGCGCACGACACGCAGCGCAGCGACGCTCTCTGAGAGTGCGAGGTTAAACTGCGTCGCCTGATCGGTCGCCTGCCACGCGTCACTCAAGGAGTGCGAAGAGATGAGCTGATTGATGAGCGGCATCTGATCGTTTGCCGCGACGCTGCGGAGCGCCTTTGCGATCGCGCTTTGATTCGAAGCGATTGTCGACTCCTTGTCGCCGATTGAGAGCGAGAGTTCGCGTATCTGCAGATTCGCCGAGGCAATCTTGTTCTGGGTGACCTTGATCTGTGTCGCGAGCTGCTTCTGCGAGAGTGCGAGCGCATTCACGGTCGACTGGAGGGTGTTCTTCTTAGAGCCGATTGTGTCGAGCTGCTTCTGGTATTCGGCAATCTCGGCCTTGAGCGCGTCGAGCTGCTGATTATTCACCGAGATCTGCGCCTGGATGTCGGAGGCGGCATCGGCGTAAGAGATAGTAGGCAGTAGGCAGGAGGCAGTAAGCAGGAATACGAAAAGAATGCGACTCATCCCTCAAGTATAGCAATAGCCTTCTCTACACGCGAAGCGGCAACCTCTCTCCCTAGTATCGAAATAAGTGTGAAGGGGTCAGGTGAGCGATCCTGCCCCGAAAGGGCGTAGCGGAGTGGCCAGAGGAGCGCTCCGCGACCTCCCTTCCCTCTTGCCTCTGCCTCGTCGGCAAGGGGCATAATGGCCTCTTTTACCACCTCGGCAGAAGCGCCGTCTGGGAGGGCGTTTAGGGGCTCTAGGAGGGATTCTAGGGCTGTTTTAGTCATGTCTGGATGCCCTGGGAGCTCCTTGGCGAGGAGCCGGGAGCGGTCGGGAGCGGGTTCGGTGAAGAGGCACGAGAGCTCGCCGGTAAGCAGCTCGCGCGCTTCAGCGAAGGTGTGGGCGCGCTCTTTCAAAAGCGGCACCGCCTTTTGTAACTTGGAAGCTTCGCTTCCAAGTTCACCACTTGGAAGCGAAGCTTCCAAGTGGGAGAGGAAGGTGTCGTCAGAGAGTGCGCGCATCCAGTGCTGATTGACCGAGAGGAGCTTGTTGCGGTCCCATGCAGCGCTGCTCTTCTGTACGCCTTCGAGTGTGAATGCCTCGACGAGCTCGGCGAGCGAGAAGACCTCGCGATCGTTGCCTGGGTTCCAGCCGAGAAGGGCGAGATAGTTGACCAATGCTTCAGGCAAGAAGCCTTCGTCGCGGTAGTCCATCACGCTGGTGGCGCCGCTGCGCTTAGAGAGCTTGGCGCGCTTCTCGTCGACGATAAGCGGCAGGTGTGCGTAGCTGGGGCGCGGAGCACCGATCGCCTCTTGGATCAGAATCTGGCGCGGCGTGTTCGAGATATGGTCTTCGCCGCGGATCACGTGCGAGACTTGTGCGTCCATGTCGTCTGCAACGACGGCGAAGTGGTAGAGCGGGTCAGACATCGAACGTGCGATGACGAAGTCGCCGAGCTCGGTCGTGTCGAAGGTGATGTCGCCGCGGATAAGGTCGGTGAAGGTGACGCTCGTACCCGGATTCTTCAGTCGGACGACCTCAACCGTCTTAGTTGGGTCTTCGCGGCTTGGTTCAGAAGAGATGTAGGCCTTCCCTTCCCCGACAATCTTCTCGAGCAGTTCTTGATACCTGGCAGTGTGTTCGCTCTGGCGAGAGAACGTGTCCCACGAGATGCCGAGCCAGGTGAGACCTGCGACAATCTCCTCTTCATATTCTTTTTTGCTCCGCGCTTGGTCGGTGTCCTCACTGCGGAAGACGATTTTGCCGCCTGCGTGTCGGGCGAAGAGATAGTTAAAAAGCGCGGCGCGCGCGGTGCCGATATGGAACCGACCCGTGGGCGAGGGCGGGATGCGCGTGACGACGGTCATGATTCGTGCGCGAGTGCGAGCGCGAGTACCTCGTGCGCGAGGATCCGTGCGGCGTCTGGGTCGGTGAAGCCTGCAGCCGACTCACCCATGCGCTTAGAGAGCTCTTTGTCGTTGATGATGCGCTGTATCTCAGAGAGGAGTAGGTGCGGGGTAAGGTTCCCTTCTTCGATCACGATTGCTGCTCCGGTGCGGGCGAAGGCGTATGCGTTGGTGCGTTGGTCGTGGCTGATCGACTCGGGGATTGGGATGATAATCGCGGGCTTCTTCCAGAGCCCGATTTCGGCGATTGAGTTGGCACCGGCGCGTGAGACGACGAGGTCTGCGACCGCCGCAGCTCTCTGGAGCGAGGTCTCAGAGAGATAGTTCACTGCGTGGTAGCGAGAGGCGTTCGGGTCCTTGCCGAGTTCGACCTGCGCGATCGCGTGCACGTTTTTGTAGTTCGCCTGGCCGGTCTGGTGGATGATGTTTGCAAAGGAGACGAGCACCGGGAGCGAGGTGAGGATTGCCTCGTTTATCTTCACGGCGCCCTGCGAGCCGCCGAGGATAAGGATAGTCGGCGCGGTCTTGTCGAGCCCGAGGTACTGCTCGGCGCCTTCAGCCTCGACGCGCGTGAGCGCCTTGCGGATCGGGATACCGGTGCGAGCGATCCTGCTCTGCACCTTCTCAGGGAAATATTTTCCTGCGCTCTCGAAGGAGATCGCAATCTTCTTGGCGAATGTTGCCGCAAGCAAGTTCGCGCGGCCGGGCTTGGCGTCTGACTCGTGGATAACGACCGGGATGCGGAGGATACGTGCTGCGAGTACGGTCGGTACGCTGCCGTAGCCGCCTTTACTCATCACGACGTCCGGATAGAGACGGAAGAGGGTGAAGAATGCGTTTATGGTGCCCATCAGGGTGACGAACATGTCGGTATAGTTTTGAAAGGAGGAGTAGCGACGCATCTTGCCTGCGGGGATGCGGATATAGGAGATCCCGTTTTCAAAAAGCGCCTTCTCGTCGAAAGAGTCTGGCGCGAGGTAGTAGAGCGCAGGCGCGACGAGGCGCTCTTCGCGGACGAGGTCGTTCATCGCCTCGGCGATAGCAATAATCGGATAAAAGTGCCCCCCTGAACCGCCCCCGGTAAACACGATAGTCATATTGAACTAGTGTAGCAGGCACTAGGCATTAGGCGCTAGCGTATTCCCTAATGCCTAGAGCCTATCCGGCTAGGCTTTCTGGTGGGCGGCGACGTTGAGGATGAGGCCGCACATGATAAGCACTGCCATGAGTGCCGTGCCGCCGTGCGAGATAAACGGGAGCGGGAGCCCCGTAAGCGGGATAATGCCGATCATCGCGCCGATATTGATAAAGGCCTGCAGGACGATCATAAAGGAGAAGCCGAGGGCGAGGAGTCCGCCGAAGAGGTCGCGAGAGTTCCCTGCGATTACGATTCCGCGCGCAGCGAGTGCGACGAAGAGTAGGAGGAGCAGTGTCGCTCCAACAAAGCCGGTCTCTTCAGCGAAGACGGCGAAGACCGAGTCGCCGTCGGGCTCTGGCAGGTAGTTAAACTTCTCTACACTCTGGCCGAAACCGCGCCCGAGCAGGCCGCCTGAGCCGACGGCGATTAGGGACTGCTGGATCTGGTAGCCGCTCCCGAGAGCATCTTCAGACGGATTGAGAAAGGTCTTCACACGCTCGAGTACGTAGGGGCGCATGAGTATCACGATGCCGAGCGCCACGATAACGCCGATCCCCAGGATGCCGAAGTCTCGCCACGGTGCTCCGGCGACGAGGTACATCACGGCCCCGGTGGCAAGCAGGAGGAGTGTCGTTGAGGTGTTGGGTTGAGCAAGCAGGATCGCCGAAGGGAGCGCGAGGATCGTAAGGAAAGGAAAGAGGCCGTGGCGCGGGTTCGCGAGCGTCCTCGCGCGCGGAGCGAGCCACCACGCGAGTACGATAACGAAGCCGATCTTCAAGAACTCTGCCGGCTGCACCGTGGTAAAGCCGAGGTCGATCCAGCGCGTTGCGCCACCAGAGTGAAAGCCGATCCCGGGCACGAAGACGAGTGCGGTGAAGACGAGCGTGAGCGCGTAGAGGTAGGGCGCGAGGCGCTTGATGACGGTAAGCGGGATCGCACGAGCGACGAAGAGTGCGAGAAAGCCGAGTCCGAGTCCGAGCCCTGCCTGCAAGAAGATATCCTTCGACACCGAGCTCGACTCGCGCGCGAGCATCCCAAGCGTCGCCGAAGAGAAGATGGCGAGCCCCGCGAGCGCGACGCCCAGCACCAGCATAAGGAAGACGCGATCGCCGGAAACGAATTTCATACGCTACTGAAGGAGCGCAACGGTCATCCCGACAATGGCGCAGATGATCGAGATGATCCAGTAGCGCATCGTCACCTTGTAGGAGGGCCAGCCGATAGCCTCGAAGTGGTGGTGGAGTGGAGCGATACGGAAGACCTTCTTCCCGCGGAACTTCTTCGACAGCACCTGGACTATGTTTGAGAGCACGGTCACCACGAGCGGGAAGGCGATGATCGGGAGCGCCGCGATACCGTAGCCGTTCCCCGGTGTGTCGGTCATAAAGGCGATCACGGCGAGCGTCATGGTGAGCCCCATCGTGCCGGTCTCAGTCATCCAGAAGCGCGCCGGCGGGATATTGAACCAGAGAAAGGCGAGTATCGCGCCGGTGAGTGTCGCAGAGAAGGCCGCGAGGTTGATCTGATTTTGGAAATAAGCGATCCCGGCGTATGCCATGAAGGCAGTGCTGAAGACACCCCCCGCGAGTCCGTCGATACCGTCAATCACACCGCCTGCGTAGAGCCCGAGTGTGATTACGATAAAGAGCGGGATCACAAGCGCACCGAGCGTGAAGGTGCCGTCACCCGGGATACCGATCGCGTCGACACCCAGCTTCGCGTAGAACCACCAGCCGATAAAGAGCGACACGAGCGTGACGAAGAGAAGGCGTGTGCGCAGCCGCACTCCTCTCTCGCCCGACGGGTGAATGTCGAGAAGGTCGTTTACAAAGCCCATCCCCGCACCAGCAAGCAGCGCGAAGAGCGGTATCCAGGTCTGGCTGCGGCTGAGGAAGTCGAGCTTCTCGAAGAGAGGGATCGAGAAGAGGCGTGCAAGGAGCCAGAGCGAGAGTGTGACGATCATCACACTGACCCAGATCAGGACGCCGCCCATGCGCGGTGTCGAGGTCTCGGTGCCGGTGTGCACGGTGGCGCGAAGCTTTTCGAACTCGACCGCTGGTGTGCCGTCGAGCGCCGTCTTGCTCGCAACCTTCTTCCATACGCGATACTTGAAGAGGTAGTGCGTGAGGAGCGGTGCGAGGAGTATCCCGACAGCAAAGGAGGCCGTCGCGGGGATGAAAACCTTGATAATGTTTGAGGTAAGCATAGCTCTAGAGCGGTGTGACGCCCGCGAAGTGTGCGAGGGTCGCCTCGACAAGCGTCTCCCCGTCGGTGAAGCGGCTTGTCTTCGACGAGCCGAGGACGACGACGGCTATCGGATGGTTCATACCGCTGTCGAAGACGAGCGCGAGATTGCCGCCGGCGAGCTCGGTGTAGCCGGTCTTTGAGAGCAGGAGGCGCGGGAGCGTGCCGACAATCGGGTCGGTGTTCTTGACCGTGTAGGAGGTGCCGCCCGCTGAGGTGGCGTGTGCAGAGCTATGGGTGGTCGCCGCGGCGATGTCGGGAGCCCGCGCGACGAGCGCCCCGGCGAGGCGTGCGAGGTCGAGGGCAGAGCCGTAGCCTCCTGAAAGCGCACTACTCTCGTCGAGCCCGCTCCCGTTGACCGCATAGGTCTGTGAGAGGTCGAGTGCAGCGGCGGCACCCGCGAGAGCTGCGTTCTCGGAGCGATTTTCCCGGAGTGCGGTCGCTCTGGCGATTGCGGCCGCACCATCATTTAAAGAGGCGGTGAGAGTGAGGCGAGCGAGATCGGTGAGCGAGAAGGTCTGCCCCACATTGAAAAGGTGCGGCGCTTCAAGACGAGTCGCCTCGGCATCGATCGTGATCGGCGTGTCCGGCGCAAGCGTCGTGAGCGCCGCATAGACCGTGAGCAGCTTGGTGAGCGAAGCGAGCGGGAGCTGCGCGTCGGCGCTCTTGGCGTAGAGGACCTGCTTGGTCGAGAGGTCGTAGACGACCGCTGCCTTCGCCTCAAGCGAGAGGTCGGCGAAGGCGTCGGGTACCGCCGGCTCTGCGGCTACCGCCGGAGCAGATGCTTGTTTGAAAGAGATCGGTACGAAAAGAAAGAAGGCGAGCAACAGAGAAGAAACGATAAGGGCGAAGCCTGCCTCGCGCATAAAGCGGGAGTGCTGGGCGAGCTTCTGGAGTTCAGAGGAGTCCATAGTGCTATGAGGCCGACTCCGCCGCAGCCTCTTCTTCAGCAATAATCGCCTCTGCCTTCGCTCGCAGCTCTTCGGCGCGCGGGAGGTCGTTCCCGCTTGCGATACCGAGGTGCGCGAATGCCTCGGTGGTCAGGCTGTAGCGGATCCGGCGCTTGTCGCGCTCGTCTTCCCTCCCCTCGATAAGCCCGCGCATGAGCAGCGTGCGCAGCGATGCCGAGGAGTTCACGCCGCGGACCCAGTCGATCTCGCCGCGCGTTGTACTGCTCTGATAGGCGATCGTCGCGAGCGTCTCGAGGCTCGCCTTCCCCAGGTCGCGCGCGAGCTCGCTCTCGCGGAGCTTCTTCACAATCGGTGCGGCCTCAGGCGCGGTGCGCAGCTCGACCTCGGTCTCGGTCTCGATAAGCGCGGTGCCGCTGTTTAGAAGCGAATCGGTAAGGGACTTGAGCACCGGAACAAACTCCGCATCGGTAATCTCGAGGAGCTTCGCAAGCTGCTTTTTCTCAAGCGGTTCGCCCGCGGCAAAGAGGAGTGCGTGGAGGGCTGCAGGCGGCGTAAGCATTACCGCCATTATAGCCCGTCCCCTGCCCTCCCTACAACGCCCAAACCTGGGGATGTAACCGGATGAATTTCCATTCACCGTCTATCCCCCGCTCTTCGGGATAAGGGAACCTGCACCTCTTAAGGTCGGATCAAACTGGAAGGTCTTCATAATCGCTAAAAGTGTACTTTGAATCTCTAGTGATTCCTGCTCAGACAGCTGTATAGCATTGGATTTCCAACCGAATCCGTACTGAATCTCTAAGATAGAGTCAGATATGTGGTAAACGGGATTAGGATTATTGACTTCAAAAAATATGAACTTCCCGGTACCATCGTTTTTCGCATATCCCTGTGCTTGAGACTGCTGTTGATTGAACGTAACGGTCTCCGTTGGGACAGCGTGATAATTATCAGGTGAAAAAGTATGAAGAGATGAATCACAATCAATTGCTACAAACCCTTCTTTGTAACTAATGACTGTGCAAGGATCATCGGTTGATTTGTCTAAACGGGTATTCTCGGTAGGATATTTAATTCGGTATCCAATGTAAGTATCAGAGTAGGTTTTCCATCCGACTGTTTGAGAATCTGAAGTCTGTGCAGTTGAAGATGCTTGAGCCACCGGACTTTCGGAAATTGACGGGCTCGCGTCTTGCTTTTGTTGCAGGTACACATACGCTCCTCCACCAACAAGGAGAATCGCGACGAAAATGAGGAGTAGAGGCACTATAAATCCTCTTTGCGAAGTGTCCATGAATAAAAGTATATCACCGTTACCGCTATCGCCCTCGCGAGTTGTGCATACCTGGTATGCACAAGAATAGCGAGGGACGAGGTTATTCGTCGAGGGTAAGTCCGTGTAATGCGTCTTCTATATCTGAACGAGACCCCATAAGTTCTTCTGCAGCGATTCTAAAATCTGAAGGTGATGTGAATAGGGATTGGCATGCAGCATAATCGATAATCGACGATCTTCGCTTTCCTGCAAAATCAGCCGTACTTGAAAAAGGGTATTGAATTGCCCATGTATAAGCGTCATCGAAGTTGTTACGCGCGGCCATAAGGCCCCCGGGATATTTTTCAAAAACATTTTTTATGTTGATGTACACCAAAAGATATTGAAGATGTCTGTCATTGTCGATTGTTCTTGCGCGATACGGTCCCTGGAAAAGCGCTCCTGAACCTTCGTACTTTGCATTAAAGTGCGCCGCCATACTCCTCGAGACTCTCTGCATGAATTTACTCACCCCACCCTCTAATTGTTCAAGGAGAAGGAGGTGAAAATGATTGTCCTTGAGACAATGTGAGAGTATTGACACATATGGTTGTGCTTCTCCCCAATTCTCGGGTCGTGCGAAATTATTTTGAATGTGAGCTGGTGAAATATCGCGTTCCCAGTTCCGTGGCACATTTGCATCATTAAGATATCGAAGTAGTTTCAAAAAGCGCCATCGGTCATCATCCGTGCGCACGATGCTTATTTTGTGAGCTCCGCGATTAACAACGTGCACAAATGTTCCTGGTCCGAATTGTTCTTTTCTCATTTCAAAAACAATATCATTTACACCAGTTGTGCATACCTGGTATGCACAACTGGTGTTTAGTGCGTGAAGTCGCTGTTGCGACGGCGGTACGCGAGCCAGCCCGAGACATTGGTAAAGAGGTAGAGGAGGCCAACCGCTACTGCTCCGACGACTATCTCGTCGGAGCGAAATGCGTAGATGCGGAGCACGTATGAGGTCAGTGTGAAGGCGACAATAGGGAGAATAATGTCGAGGAGGCTGTTCTGGACGGTCTCTTTAATATCGACAAATTTCTCGTAGACCTCCCACAGCATCGCGAGGATAAGCGTGAGTGCAAGTGCAGTGAGGAACGATATCCCGACGAGGTACGGCAAAAAGGCCATCAGGATGCCGAACAAGAAATGCGGGATCGACCAGAGGTCAAATGCCCTTCCCTTCTGCCACCAGTCTCTAGCCATATCGCGGGACAGCGGCAGAGGCTGTGTGACTGATGCGGATATCGCCGTGTGCCTCGAACTGTTCGGCCGCGACGGCACCCTGCTTCACCAGCTCAAGGAGGGCGAGGAAGGAGACGATCACCTCCACCTTCTCCTTCGCGCTCCCGGCGAAGTCCTTAAACGAGAGTGTCATCGCGCTCTGGACGCGCTTCGCGAGCTGATCCATCATCTCTTCAATCGTCACCAAGGGCTTCACTCTCGCGGTGGGCAATTCCTCGACCTCTTCGCGGGCAGCGAGCACACGCGCAAAGGCCTCGGTAAGCGCGCTCGCTGAGAGGTCGCGCGACGGAGAGAAAAATGGTTCAGGCAAGCGCTCCCCCGCAGGTACCATGACGTTCTTCCCGAATATGCGGGCGAGCTCGCGCGAGGCCTCGCGCACCTTCTCGTAGGCAGCGAGGCGGCGCTTCAAGTCTTCGACATCAGCACTCTCCTCTTCGGAGAGGGTGAGGTCAGGGATAAGCGACTTCGACTTGATCAGGAGGAGCGTGGCTGCGATCTGGATAAAATTGGCGGTCTCTTCGACGGGGAACGCGGTCTGTGCGCGCACGTGTTGGATAAAGTCCTCGGTGATGTTCGCGAGGGCGAGGTCGTTGACCAGGAGCTTACGTGCCTCGATAAGGTCGAGCAACACTTCAAACGGTCCCTCATATGAATCTGTTTTTATAGAAAACGTCATGGTTTTTTACCCCGTATGAAAAACGTCATCGTTTTTTCGCATGGGGCCATTGTTCGATAAAGTGGAGGAGGAGTCGCACGGGGGCACCGGCCGCACCCTTGGCGAGCTCGTCGCGAGAGGCGGCGGTCATGCGCGGGGCGATATC
>JBAYJI010000004.1:0-33225 GCA_041665205.1 Minisyncoccota bacterium
GAGTGACTGAACTTGTCGTTGACCGCGACGGTGATCGTGTGCCGCCCCGCGTCATAGATACCAGGTGTCCAGGTGAAGTACCCCACGATATCGATAGCCCCGACCGTCGCTCCCGAAGCACTGAAGGAGTCGCTCAGTGTGTAGGTGGGGTCGATAAAGCCCGACGCCGAGGCGGCGAAGCTGACCGAGGTGCCAGGACTGATCGCTCCGATTGGAGAGACGCTCTGTATCTGCAGAGTCCCACCGGCGGCAAGTGCGAGAGAAGGAGCGAATAAAAACCCAGCAACGAGGATTACCATTTTCATACACTTACTATAGCAAGCCAACCCGATTATATTTTATCGAGCGTGGATAGGAGGCCGCTACCGTTATCTCGTTACCGCCCGTACACGAATAATTTTAGTTCTGTGAGTTGCAGGTGCCTGAAATGCCCTCTTTAAAGAAACGCGTACGCCCGAGACAACCTTGGCAAATCGAGTCTGTATCTCTGAAATGAAATATCTTGTTGGTTGGAAAATATAAGCATCTTCAAGATCTAAAAGGA
Source organism: Minisyncoccota bacterium (assembly GCA_041665205.1). Taxonomy (GTDB): domain Bacteria; phylum Patescibacteriota; class Minisyncoccia; order Phycocordibacterales; family Phycocordibacteraceae; genus C7867-001. The sequence continues at coordinate 545 of JBAYJI010000004.1, forward strand.
ATATCGCCGAGACTATGCCGGTAGCCACACCGACAAACCAGAAAAGCACCACAACGACCACCATTATCGAATACATATCTACAAATGCCGACGGGAGCTTAGTCTTATTACAAACAAAGTAAACGACCACCGGACTTAGGTCCGGTGGCTTTGTGTTTGGCCGAAAATGAACGCGTCTCGGACCGACCTGAGACCTAAGGTGTAGGTGTGGGGCTCGTCACCGGGTTTTGCGGAAGCGTCACATTTATATTCATCCCCGTTGCGGGTACTGCACGGTAATTAAGCCAGAAATAAGCACCGACACCAATGACCACGAGAAGTATCAGGACCGCGACCGCCCAGCCCGCGCCACTGTCGGCACCCTCTGTGGTCGCCGGCGTATTGATTATTGTTGCCATATGAGATCTACTAAAATAGTAATTGTTAACACGACTCTAAAGTGGAGCCGTCTTCGCGAAAGAGGTATTACAAAACGAAGGGAGCTGTAATTATTTCTTTTTGCATACGGCAAACTATTAGTGAGAGCTGCTCGGAGGATGAATTAGATTATTCATTTATATTTCTACAATGGACGATCAACACATGAAAGATGGACAGGCTGATATCGCAGATGAACAGGCAAAAGAGGCAGAAGAAGTAGCAGGAGAAGCTCATAAGTCTGCTGCAGATGCGCACGAGAAGAAGGCCGCAGAAGAAAGCGAGAAGAGCAAATCTCAGTAGCAAATGAAAACACCTCTGTGAGAGGTGTTTTCATTTGCTCCGCTGGATAGAAGATGCGACCTAGTTTTTAACGAACGAAGTGAGTATAAAAACAGAAGCCGTCTAACTAGTTAGGGTCAGACGGTTCTGTTGATACGACAAGCTACTTCGTCGTTAAGAAATTATACCAAGGAAGTTGTTCTGATAACGCATCGCCATTTTCAGCATCTGCGGTTACGGTCTTTTGGCTATTAAACGGAATAAACCCGAACAATTTCCGGCGTTCATTAATTTTCATAGCGTAGACCGCTTTCGAGTCCTCTTCTTTCAATTCAATTGTTGTTGGCGTAATACCAAGCTTTTCTGTCACTTCACTTGCCGACATTTTTACATCCACACCACCTACGCTCAATATATTTTCTTTAATCATAACCTCATCCGTGTTCACTTCCAATCCTTTGTCCCGAATAAGTACTTGGTCTGCAGTGGGTTCAACACTTACTGGTCTATCTCCAACATTGATAAGCATTTTCTTCTCCGTAGTTTTCACGGAGATATCATCGGCTTTAATTTCTCCTCGACTTACGGTTACTTCTTTTACTAATGTATTAAGCTCGCTTACTTCCAGCTCCTTCCTGCTTTTTATGAGGTTAGAAATAAGCCCATCTATTTCATCTCTCAATGTTTTAAGTTCTTGTATTTGTTTTTCTTCTCCTTTTGCGGAGACAGCTTTTTCAAGTCTAGCTTTATAGTAAGTGCCAATCTCTTGTCCTGACTCAATAACTACTGGTTTTACTGTCTCTGCAATAAAGGCTGATCCTGTTATTGTGGCTGACGGCGTAGTTGTCCTGCTTTGAGCACTACACTGTGCTTTTACTTGTTCAATACCGAATGAAAGTTCTTGCAAGATTTTCACAATTTCCTCTCGCAAAAATCCATTCTTTTTTAGCTCATCGTCATTTAAGTCGCTAAGTTTTTTATAATAAGTAATTTTATTTGCCCATTGTGTTACTTCATTACAACGATCCATTGATACGGCAACCGGTTTGTTTCCTGTCACCGTTGGTGAGCCAGTTGGTCGTGTTGGCGCTGGTGCTGGAGTTGAAGCAGTACCATATCCTCCTCCGGACGAAACAATCCCCGATTTTTCTCCATTCGAACAGTGATTTGCACATGCCTCTTTTGCATATTGATTCCATAGATCAGAAGTTTTGCACGAAGATTCTGATGCGCCTAAATTAGTTTCAAAACCGTCATAACATTGAACATGAACATTTTTGTACACTCCTAGACCACACTCATTAGAAACCCCAAAAGAATTCACTCCGCATTTTGTGTTTGGCGAAGTGGTGGTGACGGTTGTTTGTGTAGAAGTAACACCGGGCGTTGTTGATTTTGGTGCTGATGTTGACACCGGTAACTCGGATATCGCAGGTTCTATTGATTTTTCGGGTGTTGCTGTTTGCAGAGGTTGGGATATATAACTATTTGAACAATAGCGATTTGCACAGGCCTCGTTCGCGTACTGGTGCCACACATCGACATCTTTACACGAAGACCCATCCCCTAAAATAGCTTTCTCACCATCAGAACATAGAAAATTGACACTTGTGTACATACCAACGCCACACCCATTTCCAACTCTAAAAGAAATTACTTCGCATTTTGTAGGCGTTTCAGTTGTTTGTGAAGAAGTAACAGTTGTGGCTGGTTGAATTGGCGAGACTTGAATTTCTGAAGTTTGCGCCAGCCCGATAACAGGAAGCATCATTAAACCAACAATAGGTAGGACCGTTGAAATTTTTATATTCATTGTCTGCTAAACGAATGGTACTCCTTGCTAGATTGAACACAATGGGGGGTCATTGCATAACTTGAGATCGGTTCTGATGTCCTATTCGGGGTATGAAAAATAATCTAGTACATAAACCCTAAAACAACTTGCTCCGCGGGTAAGCAGAGCTTGCCCGCGTTCGCCTCGCTCGAAAACAAAAGAGCCCCGGAGGGCTCTTTTGTTCTACTCACTCGGCTCCGCGGGTAGGACCGCGATTACGCTTTTCGAAACTTACAGTTTCAGTACACCTCGCGGATTTTCTGTTCGCTTCGCTCCATAAAATGCTCGCTAGGTCTTCGAATCCTGCACGGAGCCATTTCGATGGCTCCTCCGCGGAGCAAAATGAAAAAGCACCACAAGGGTGCTTTTTCATTTTGCTCCGCTGGATAGAGGATGTTCGAACCTGTTTGGTATAGAAACGAAAAGCCCACGAGAAGCGTGTGGGCTCTCGTGGGTTTGACGAAGAGAGTTGAACTCTCCGTCGGATGGTTGTTATTTCAACAAACGGTCGGGCATGAAAACCTGCCCGTACTCGTCCGGCTGTTTTTTTACTTTGCTACCCTTCGGGATAATGGCGGCGTTGATGCGAATTAGAGTTCCGCGGTCGCCCGTTTTGGGGTCGGACATCCGAACAAACGGCGGCTTCACGAGTAGCAGTTCATCCCCATGTTGGTTTCGGAGCAGAACCATGACGCGCTTATTGCAAAACAAGTCGAGCGTCTTCTGGTCAACTTCTAGGATTTTCCAACTTGCTTTATAGCCGAGGGAAAATGCCCGCGATGCCATATGGTTTTGCATGCTTTGAAATGTCGCCTTAATCATCGGCTGTAGCTTGGGGCAACTCGCTTCTTTTCCTCCTTCTATGGCCTTGCGCACGAGAGTCGTAAACGGGCCGACCCTGAAGCTGTGACCCACCTCCGTGTCCAAGCGTTGCATAGTCTGTGCAGAAGCCTGATTATCCAACATCAACAGCAGGTACAGAACGGATACAAACAAAGGTTTAGTTTTCACGCTGTCTCCTTTCAGAGATAACTTTCGATATCCTGCGGGATGTGCAGGAACAGGTACCCAAGAACAATGATGGCATATATTTATAAGAAAGCAAGTTTGCTCCGCCGAGTGGAGTAAAATAAGGAGAAGGCCGCTGTTCGCTTTCGCTGCGCAGCGGCCCCGATTATCGACGATTTTTTTTGAATATGCTGATGTATGCCTCCCGCTTCTCCTCAATACCGCCACCTTCTTTCTCGACGAATAGAAATGTGGCATCAACGAGAACCTGCGCTCTACGAATAGACATTTCATTTTCCGACGCAGGTGAGAATAGCTGATCAAAAGCCGAAAATCCTCGCCTTTGCAGGGTTGCTTGGATGTCCCTCAAGCGCAAGTCCCTTTCGTGAGCGATGAATGCTTTAACCGCGTGCACATATTGCCCACCCGTAAACGCACTCAGAACTTCTCGTTCAAATTCGTGTGCACGAACTTCTTCATCAACCCATGCGGGATTCAGGAATGTATCTCGCTGTCTTTTCTCTACAACCCTCTTCCGGTCTTTGGATGCGTGGAAGAGTTCGTGCAAAAAGACTCCACAAAACCAAGGTTGAGTCATTGTAAGTGCCGGCACAAGTACAGCCCGCCAAGTAGCATCGTACTGGAAGAGACCTTGAATGCGTCGATGTTGCTGAGCATGCCGTCCGTAGAGTACGAGCTCAAGACCCCCGTGCTGTGCAAGAGCGATTTGCTTTTGCGCTTCACGCTTAGAAGCCATCGTGAGGCGGGTAGCATTACGAACGGGGTCGAAGAACGTGATAAACAACTTCCCGCTGAACTCCTTCTTGAGTTCGGCAACTCGCCGCGAACCAAACACATTGAGACACTGAACTGCCTGTTGATGCATCTTTGCTCCCACGTTCTGTTCATGAGCGAAATCTTCGGATGACGCCGGTTCGTGGGTGATATACCACTCATCGGCGAAAACCGTTCCACCAGTGAATACCAACAGCGCGGTTGTTACTACGGTCAGGATTTTTTTCACAGCAAAGCCCTCCTTGAGCTAATTCGATGAGTTGTACAAACAAGCTTACACAGCTCGCATCAATCTTTCATTTAACATATCAAAATATATCTGTCAAACTTTGTTCCGCTGGGCGGAGGATGTTCGAACCTGTGGGGTATAATTTCCACTATGAACAATATCGAAGTCGAACTGAGAGGCCCCCTTGATGATAAGGGATACTTGGTACTTCAGAAATATCTGGAGGATAAGGGAAAACATACCAGCACGCAGAAGCGCTTGTTCTTCGATTTGTCACAAACAATCGGGATCAACAATCGCACTCTTGATGTAAGAGTAAAGGTAACTAATGGAAAGATTCAGATTGTGACAAAGAGAGGTGAACCTGGCAGTGCGTCTCGAGAAGAAGCAGAAGTGAGTGTTGAGGCGACAAATCTCCACCAGGCACTGCACGTTCTCTCGCTCCTCGGATACCCAAAGGGAGTATATGGCGATAGAAAAATTGAACGGTACACCGTGGGAGAAGTGGAGTTTGCCATTCAGGATGTTCTAACTACAAATGATGAGGAATTGCATAGTCGTTTCTATGAAGCAGAAATAATGTCCCACGCCGATAACAAATCAGAAGCCGAGGGTCAGCTTAGATCGCTACTTACGGAAATAGGGCTACCAGTTTTTGATACCGAGGAATGGAATGAGTATGAAGCCATGATAAACAAAGAGGCGAATGGATGGTTCGATTATTCTTCTACAGATATTTCTCGTTTTGCCAATCCAACAAGTTAAATGAACAGGTTCGAACTTGATACTGTTGGGGCTCCGCTGGGCGGAGGATGTTCGAACCTGTTTGGTATAGAAAAAGAGACACCCGACAGGAGCCGGGCTCTGTCGGGTGTGGATTATTCGGCGAGTACGGTCCGCTCCTCGATAATGTTCAGGAGCCGTTGTTTGTGTTCCACCTTCTCGGATTCCATGAACATGTAGCCGAAACCCTTCAGACTATCGACCTCGCGAAATACGTGTTCAATGCACTCGCGGATCTTCGACTCATTGTGGGCATTGTTCGCCCAGTAGTCCGTGATTAGTTTGGAGAGATTCTGCATAGACCAATGGATCGCGAGTATTATGACGAACACCGTTTGTCCTTGCCCGTCCGCTCTCTTCCCCATATCCCGTCTGATGTCGTTTGCATGCCCATAAATCCAGTCAAAACTCGCACGAATCGCTACTTCTTCAGCACTTAAGGTGGCCATCGCTTTTCTCCTCGTATCAGTGAAGCTGATTAACCGGTGACAGCTTAGTCTATTTTCTTGTATATGACGAATCACTATATCTGTCAACCATTTGCTCCGCGGGTATGTAAGCATACCCCTCGGAGCCTCGCTCGAAAACAAAAAACCCTTCTGTTATTTAAATCTTAACGATACCGCCATGAATTTCGCGGTGGCAGTTGGCGCAGACTAAGACACATTTATCGGCCTCTGCCTTAAGCTTCTCCCACGAACGCGTAAGGCCTCTGACCGACAATCCAAATTCTTTTTGTGTGTGATCAAGATGATGCAAGTCAAATGCGCCCGCATACTTCTTGTATCCGCAAATCGAGCAGACTCCTCCCTTGTGCTCGATAAGCATCTGCTTGAGTTTGCGTCTGCGCTCGGTAACAGCTTTTTTCAAATATTCCGCGCGGTCAGCGTATGTCCTTTTTTCTTTGTGTACCATGGTATACATATCAGTATATACCACCCCAATCCCAATGGATTGCGTATCCCCAGAAAATGAAAACGCCCCGAAGGGCGCTTCCATTTTCGTTCGCTTCAAGATTTCTAAACTTCGCTCCGCGGGTAGGATTCGAACCTACGACCAACTCGTTACATCTTGTCCGCTATTACGAGCGGGATGGACTATATCATCACCGGTTCTCGGTGCGAGGCGCTTCCCATCTCTTTCGAGACAGTACTCCCTTGCGGGATAGTCTCTGAACCTTCCCCGAGATGCCTCGGGGCTTGGCTGCTGATTACCCACGTCTTTCTCGTTTGGGCTTCCAGCAATTCACCTCGTTCTTCATTCTCGAATTCCTTCGAGAAGCTGCCTTTGACAGCGAGCCGCTCTACCACTGAGCTACCGCGGAGCGAAATCTATAAATCTCTTGAATCTTTCAATGGGCCTCTCAGGATACGCTTGAAAACGCGCCCCGAAGGGCGTGTGGGCATTCTAGCGTAAATCGCCCGTGCCGCAAAGCCTCTCTATGAATATTGCACCCGCTCTAAATCAGGCGTATAAAGCGAATGGAACAACTGAACTCAGGCAACCCCTGACTAACTGGACAATCAACCAAGAAAAGGAGATCTGTAATGCCTACACCACTTGAAATCAAGATGCTCAGCGATGCGCTGCGACAAGGAGATTGGGAGATCGAGAACGGGCCAAGATTCGCCAAGATCCTCGACTTCGAGATCAACTACGAAGCCCTCCTGGTCCTCGCTCTAGAGAATAAGGACGGCGAAGAGCAGCAAGTAAAGGGCGGGGTCAAGAAGGTCTCTCTCGAAGGCCGATTCGGCACCAGTCACGCCGAGCCGCGGAGGTTTACTGTCTCGTTCCACGACCCGCACCGTACTCTGCTCCCGCAGGCGCTTGGGGGTGTCGGGTACTGGCGCGTGCTCGAGTCTGGCGACGTCGGCTTGTTGTTTGTGAGGAGCGACGATGCCCCGCCGGGGTGGCCGCTCTACATAAACGGCTACCACCCGTACGGATTCGAAGAGCTCTTGAAGCATGACAAGACCGGTGAGAACCTCCTCAGGACACCGCGCCTTGCACAGCCGAGAGCGCTCAAAGTCGGCGACGTCCTCGCGACAGGCGAGCGAGTGCTGTCTCTACCGCGAGAAGGGGCGAACAGCTCTGTCCTTGTCCACCTGACCGGCGGCCTCGGTGGTCACTGGATCGATATGGCCCCTCGGCTCCCGATTGCGCTCCTCACTGAAGAGGACAACGTTCCTCGGGAGCTCTGGGAACGCCACTAAGTGCCCTGCCCTTGCGGCCACACGAGAGTGTGGCCGCTTTTTTTGTTATCCCCACCTAGGGCCGCGCTCCCCAAGACGCGCCGCGCCTTTAGCGAGACGGCCGAATTGGTAAAGTAGCCTCAAACAACCGGGTTGAAATACCTGACGCGTAGTGCAATGTAGAAGCGGTACACCGCCCAGCCGGTGAGCGCGCCGAGGAGCGCGCCGGCGAGTACGTCGGTCGGCCAATGCACGCCTACGTAGATACGCGAGAGCCCGACAAGCGCGGCAGCGACGAGTGCCACCGTGCCCCACGTTCGGTTGAAGCAATAAATGACCGTCGCGAGTGCGAAAAAGAAGATCGTGTGGCCCGAGGGGAACGACTGGAAGTTTTCTGCAAGCGGAGAATTGATAAGTGGGTGCACGCTGGCGAGCTCGACAAACGGCCGCGGGCGCGGATACGCGAACATGAGCGCGCCCTTCACCACAAGCCGTGCGACAAGCGCTGCGGCAACAGAGAGGACAATCATAATCCGATTCTGCACGCGGCCGTGCATTGGCCAGAAGAAGAAGAGGAGCAGGACCGCTGCCCACACGTATTGGGAATAAGAGGCGAAGAATACGGCGAGCCAGTCACCGACGCTCGAGGAGCCGGCCAGGCCGTAGAGCGCAGAGAACCAGTAAAGGTCGAATGTCATATATGCGATTCAGTATATATTACGCAAAAAAAATTGATTTATCGAATAGTTTGTGGTATTATCAAAAGTAATGAAATTGCCCGATACTGATCGCCTGCGGAGCGAGAAGCTTATCTCTTTCGGAGACTTCTTGAAGTCGTACAACGAGGGCCTCCCTGCTGAGTTCCCTCGCGCATCGCTTGCGCTCCTGCGCGAGTTCCGCAAGCTGCACGCGACCCTCTTTAAGAACGACAACCTATGGTCGCTCGACCAGCACCGCAAGAAGGTGATGGACTGGCTCACGGCGCGAACGCGCGTGTCATAGCCTCAGCATTGTTCTCTTCTTGAGAGAAAGCCTTTATACTGCGAGGCACTCTGATACTATGCACGAATCTTCTCCTCCGTACCCGCCAATCGTCCTCGCTGTTCTCGGCATTGCGCTCCTCTGCGGCATACTCCTCTTCGTACAAGACACACAACGCCCGCGAGAGAGTCTCTCTTCTCTCAGCAGCCTGACACTCCACACTGAAAGGCCTCCGGCCTTTGCCGCGGCCGCTCCCGATGTCGCCTCTTCGACCGAGAAGGTGCGCATACCGATACTGGCCTACCATATCGTCCGCCCCAGCTACCCGAGCGACGACCGTGCGGTACGGGACCTCGCCCAGACACCCGAGGTGTTTGATGCGCAGATGCAGTACCTCGCCGATGCGGGGTATCACGTTATATCATTTGGTGAACTCGAGAACTACCTCAAGAGCGGCAAGCCCCTGCCCAAGAACCCGATACTCATCACGCTTGACGACGGATGGAGCAATCAATACACCTACGCATTCCCTATTTTGAAGAAGTACCACTACCCGGCAACCTTCTTCGTGTTCACCAACTCGATCGGGACACGCGGCTTTCTCACCTGGGACAACCTGCGCACGCTCCACAACGCGGGCATGACGATCGGCTCACACACGCGCTCGCACCCCTTCCTCACCAAGGTCACGAACCCGGCTGCCTTGTGGGACGAGATCGACGGCAGCAAACAGAAGATCGAGAAGGAGCTCGGCATCACCGTGCACGAATTCGCCTACCCCTTCGGGATGTACGACCCGGCGATCGTCGAGCTAGTGAAGAAGGCGGGCTACACCTCTGCGCGCGGCGACTACTACGCTGGCGGCAAGCAGTCGGTAAGCCTTTTATACGAACTCAATGCGCTGAATGCACCGATCACGACTACTCTCTTCGCGAAGATGTTCCCGCCGCGGTAGTTGACAAAAAAGAGTCAATCTGCTATTCTGTATCAATCAACCAGCGCTGGATCCAGAGAAGTGGGATCGAGCTTCTATCTTCGGCTACTGATTTGATACTATTAGTCACACACAATCTAGTCTCGCAGTATGCAAAACGGAACAGTAATCAAGAAGAACGACAAAGGCTTCGGCTTCATCAAGGTTGATGGTGCCCAGGCTGGCGCGAAGGATCTTTTCTTCCATTCCAACGAGCTCAAGAACATTTCGTTCGACGAGCTCCAGGAAAACGACAAGGTCACCTTTGAGATCGGCGACAGCCCGAAGGGCCCGAACGCTCTCAACGTCAGCAAGATCTAACTCACGTTAGGTTACGCAAATGAAAACGTCCCGCTTTTAGCGGGGCGTTTTTATTTGCGGCACGATGCACAGCGGCAACCGTGCGGCTTGATGTGCTCGTTGACGTACTCCTCACCATAGTCGTAGGTGAACTCATCGCCCGGTTTAATACCCTTTATCGCGTCGATAAAGATGCGCCCACGCTCTATCTCTGGTTCGCAGTTGGGCTTGCACGAGTGGTTGATGTAACGCGCGATATTCTTGCGTGTCGTGCCGTCGATCGTCTTGCGCTTGTTCACCTCGAAGAGGTACTTGCTGCGGCTCGTGTACTCTTCAGCGAGCGATATCGTCCGCCCGAAGTACTCGATGATACGGTCCCCTTTTTTATACGCGCGTGTCGCGAAGAGGCCGAGTCCGGCACTCGACCGCCCTACCCGAACACCGTCGGGATAATTGGATTTTTTTGTTCGCATAACGTTATACTAGATATATCATGTCTTCTAACTTCGTGCCAAATAAGGGTAAGGACCTCGACGCCGTCGCGCTCGGCACTCGCTACCTGCGGCTCCCCGTGAAGACGCGACTTATCGAGCACGGCGACGACCTGCTCAAGCTTCTCGAAGAGTACGTCGCGCCTCATCTCGACAAGGGGGACCTACTCTTTATCAGCGAGAAGGTCGTCTGTGTGACCCAGGGCCGCATGGTCTTGATCAAGGACGTCGTGACCTCGACGCTCGCCCGTCTGCTCGCGAAGCGGGTGCGCAATCATGTCGGCACGCCACAGTTCCGCGGCCTTGGGCACGGTACGGCACCCGCGATGCAGCTCCTCATCGAAGAGGCCGGAGTGCTGAGAGTCCTCTTCGCAGCTATGGTCGCTGCAGTCACCCGCCCGCTCGGCATCAAAGGCGCCTTCTACTATCTCGTCGGCAAGCAGGCCAAGTCGATCGACTGCCCGATGTCGTGGACGCTCGCACCCTACACCGAGTACGCCAAGAAGGCGCCGCTTGCGCCCGACAACGTCGCGCTCAATATCAAAGACCGGTTCGGCGTCGAGACGATTATCGTCGACGCAAACTACCGTGGCGCCTTCTCACTCGGTAAATCTTCTTCGGCTATCTCTGAGAAGTTTATCCGCGAGGTCCTCCGCGACAACCCTGCCGGCCAAGACAGCGAGATGACCCCCTTCTTCATCATCCGCAAAGCGGTTGTTTAAGTGCGCTGGTCGGACTTCGTCCATTCGACGAGCTGTCCGGCGGCAAGCTCCATATCGTCTGCCTTGCGCACGTAACGCCAATTCCCTTTCGGTACGAAGAAATAATGTCTGCGCTCACTGAGCGCGTCGGCGACGTTCCATAACTCTTTTTCTGCCGTGATCCACTCCGTGCCGAAACGGCGCATGTCGAGCGGCTTGCTGTAACACTCGAGTATCTTCTCCCGTGTCTCGTTCACGAACCATTCGTGGAAATAAGAGAGTGCGAGCTCGCGCGGCGTCCGGTAGATCGGGTCGCGAAAGCGGAGCACTGAGTGGTTGGTCTTGCTGATCGCACCCCAACGGCCACCGCGCCTGTAGAGCGCGACCACGTGGTCTGAGTCTCCCTTTCCCATCTTCGGCGAGAGATTCATGATGAGGGGCGGCTCGCCCGCCACCCAGAGTGCGGCTGCAGCGAGCATCGCACCCTCTATGCAGTGCGCCCTCTTCTCTTCGAGGACGCGGCGAGGCGAGGCGTGCGTGTCACCCTTCTTCTCGAAGTTAAAGGCGAGTGTGTCGAGGAAGTCCTGGATCTTGATTGGCGTATTAATCCGCGCGAGCGCGCGATACGCCTCTTTCGTGAGTCCCGACTCCGCTTGTGTCAGCCGCTTCATACGATAAGCATACCGCATACAAAAATGCGCGGCGCCCCAAGGGGGCGCCGCGCATTTTTGTCGGTAACTTATTTATTGAGCGCGAGCTCTTTAGCACCATTGCTCACGAGCTTCGCGAGCTCTCCTTGCGTCTTCGGGATGTGATTGATATCGACATACCCCACGACGCGGTAGGTAGCACCCTTGCAGATGCCGAGCACCTGCGCAGCGTTCTGCATCCCGGCGTCGGCCGTCTTGTACTCGGCGTTCGTATCGAGGAGCACGTCGATGCGGTTCTTGAACTTCGCATTCATCGTGTCTTCGATGACGCGATACCCGATCTTGTGCGCGACGACGCTGTAGCCGCACGAGTCTCCTGAAGAGATATCCGCGCCCTCGATCTCGATGATGGTACCGAAAGGCAGCTCATCACCAAGGTCTTGGGAGCGCGCGGCGACCACCTCGGGGTTCGAGTACGCGCCACTGGCGGTCTCAAACGGGTTGCCGTCGGTCTGCTCGGGGACCGCATTATAGGCGGTAAGCGTCACGGTGTAGCCCGGTGCGGGCTCGGCGGGTTTGGCGGGCAGCCTATTGCTGCCGGACAAAAACAAAAACCCCATAAGGGCTGTAAAGATGGTCATTGGTTGTAGTTACCGAAATAGCTAGCAGCTACCTCGTTACTTGCTATACTAGCACATTGACAATCCCTTGTCAATAGGTAGAGTCACGCCGTGCTACCATAGGGAGAAGCCTCCCGTATGCGCTACGTAAACGCCACGACCCTCATACTCCCCGGCGTAGTCGCCCTTCTCCTTGTAGGAGGGCTCTCTTTCGCCCTCCCTGCCCTCTACCTCGTCGCGATTGGTATCGGGATTATCCAGATATGTGTGGTCGCCTTTCAAGAGATCCGCTCCGGCAACAACTCGCTCGACTATATCGCCCTTCTCGCGCTCATGCTTGCCGCTCTCACGCACGAGTATCTCGCCGGAGCGGTTATCGCCTTCATGTACACCGGCGGCGAAGCGCTCGAGGCCTACGCCACCCGCCGCGCTGAAGCCTCTCTCGCTGCCCTGCTCTCGCGCCTCCCCAAGAACGCCCTGGTGAAGACTCCCGCAGGGACAGAGGAGATGCCGCTTGCGAGCGTCGCGACTGGTGCGACGATTATCGTCCGTGGTGGCGAGCTCGTGCCGCTCGACGGTCTTCTTATCTCCCTGCACGCAGTCCTCAACCTCGCAAACCTCACGGGCGAACCCTTGCCCGAGACCATCGCCGAGGGAGCGGTCGTGAAGAGCGGGAGTGTAAACGCGGGCGAGGCGTTCGAGCTCCTCGTCTCGGGCACGCTCGCGACCTCAACCTACGCCAAGATTGTCGACTTGGTTAAAAATGCGCAGCTGAACCAGGCACCCTTCGTGCGCCTCACCACTGCAGCGAACCTGCCCTTCACTATTCTGACGCTTCTCATCTCGGGCGGCACGTACCTCTTCACCGGCGACCTGATGCGCGTACTCGCGGTGCTCGTTATCGCGACTCCTTGCCCGCTTATCATCGCGGCGCCGGTCGCCTTTATCGGCGGACTCTCGCGCGCAGCGAGTCGGAACATAATCGTGAAGACTCCTGCAGCGCTTGAGTCGATTGCGACCATTACGACGATCTTCTTCGATAAGACCGGGACGCTCACCCTCGGCGCTCCCGAGCTCGTCGGTATCACCCCGCTCGACACCAGGGTAAGCGAGGTGCAGGCGCTCTCGCTCGCTGCCGCACTCGAGTTCCACTCGATCCACCCGCTCGCGCACGCGATCACTGCTGCCGCAAAGAAGCGCAACTTCACTCCCTCACCTGCAAAGGACGTGAAAGAGATTACCGGCACCGGTGTCAGCGGCAAAATTGACGGACACTCAGTGTCGATCAGCCAGGCACCGGCGATACACCATCAAGCAGGCGGCATCTCGCTCCTCCTTATCGAAGACGGAAACGAGATTGCCGTCTTCCACCTCGCTGACCGACTTAAAGAAAATGCAAAGAAGATCCTTACCGGACTCACCAAGTCCGGCTACACAATTGCCGTCCTCACCGGCGACCGTAAGGAGCACGCCGAAGCGATATTCGCCGGACTTTCGCTTACGATCTGTGCCGACTGCACACCAGAAGAGAAGTATCGCCTGGTCGACGAGGCGAAGAAGCGCGGCGAGAAGGTCGCGATGATTGGCGACGGCCTCAACGATGCTCCGGCACTTGCAAAGGCAGACATCGGGATCGTCTTCTCGGGTACTGAGAACAGCGCCTCGATTGAGGCGGCCGATGTTGCGATTCTCGGACACGACCTCTCGCTTATCAGTGAGCTCTTCGCCCTCTCCAAACGCTCGGTGCGAATCGCGCGCGAGAGCGTCTACACCGGCATCGGTCTCTCGACCGTTGGGATGCTCACTGCGGCAAGCGGTGCGCTCGTGCCCGTCGAGGGCGCTTTGATACAAGAAGGTATCGACGTCGCCGTGATCGTAAACGCGCTTCGCGCTGCCTTCAAACCACGCGTTTAATATAAAAACGACCGCGCATACGCGCGGTCGAAGAGTGTCGCACAGGCGCTGATTACTTTTCAAGTACCGACAACAGGTCTGTCGGAGGAGTCTTTGCGGAGAGCTCCTTCTTGCGATCGAGCACGCCGAGATACAGCCCGATATACGGACGGCATTCGTCGGGACCGAACACGACGACCTGGATCGTCCCGTCCTTCTCCCTGAACTGGTCGAGGGTGCCGGCGCTCTTGTGCCCTTTGAGGAAGCTGAGTGCACCGGCGAAGGCAAGACCGAAGCTCGGTCCCAACTTCTGCAGCACGAACGGCCACGTGAGGAAGCTACCATAAAACGCCGCGTGCCGCGTGCCGAACTGGATGACCTCTTCGCCGAACACAGCACTCCACTGTTGCCGGATATCCTTCTTGACGCTACTGAGTGTGCGCGCTCCGGGTATCTCGTGCCCCTCGGCGCACAACACAGGGTAGACCAGCGTCTTGAAGCCGCATTCGTAGGCGTGCATCGCGAGCCCCATACTCGTCCCCATCGTGCCGCTTGGGACAAAGAGCAGCGAGATATCTTTCTGCTGCTTCCACAACTGCGGCGCGAGGTAGCGAGCATGCGCCTGCGGATTCCAGATCCCGTCGTACTGACACGGGTTGTAGCAGTTTGGTTCCTGACCGAGCCGACGGGCATATTCGACCGTCGTCTCGTTTTCATCAGAGAGCAGTTGCAGACGCGTGCGACGCCCAAGAACTCGTATCGCATTGATCTTTTCTTGCGCGACGTCGATAGACATAACCGCCGTGAAGGAAAGGTCGAGCGCGTTAGCTATTGCAGCCATGCCGTCTCCCGTGTTGCCGCTTGTCGCTTCGACGATCTTTGTATCGGGAGTGATGTAACCCCTCTCGATGCCGTCTCGTATGCCTTCGTAGGCGACAATCCACTTACTGTGCGGCGCTTCGCCGGGGACACCGGCAGCCTTGATTACTACACCGTCACTTGCAAACGGGTTGAGCCACGAGGGAAATTCTGGAGAGATATGCACCAAACGCATGTTCGATGGATCAGGAATCCTTCGAGAGAAGCGGTCCATCAGCTCTCGGTTCGCTTTCATTTTTCGTTCTCCTTAGAAAGTAGAAAAGCCAGGCGCCCTCTCGTTACAAAGGGCTTCTGGTAAGACACTACTCCTAAATCATTCGGGGCGCCAACCTTTCTTGACCTTGGTTATCTTGTTCTTTCCGTCCATGAAAACAACAGTCGGGCTCATCTTCGCCGCCTCTGCCGGCGTAACCCACGCTTCGCCAAGAATCACGACGATATCGCCCTTCTGGAAGAGTCGTGCCGGCGGGCCGTTGAGGATTATCTCGCCCTTTCCTTTCTTCCCTTTCAAGATGTAGGTGCGCCACGAGACGGCGTTTGAGGCGTTGTTTATCGTCACCATCTGCCCTGGGACAAGGCCAGCTGCAGTCAGGAGCGCTTCGTCAATCGTAATCGAGCCGACATAACCGAGGTCGGCGTCGGTGACCGTCGCGCGATGGAGCTTGGCGATACAGACATTTACTAACATATCGGTGAATATATCACGCCCTGATACGGCGTGCGAGTGGTATTGTAAAGGTGTTCACTTTCTATGAGCTTTTTCTTCTGGGCGAACATCATCGCACTGCTCTTTTCTTTCTTCGTTATCGGAGCGGTTCTTGGTGCCGCCTTCTCGAGACCGATACGAGAGAAGCTTGTCGATCTCTTGCGACTCGAGCATCTCCAGCGTCTTTTACTTAATAAGTCCTTACACAACCCCATCCTCAAGCCGGGTACGAACCCGTGGACCGCTGAGGCAGTGATGAACCCCGCGGCCGCCGTGATCGGCGGCCGCACGCACCTCGTCTACCGCGCAATCGGCGTCGACGGCGTCTCACGACTCGGCTACGCGAGCAGTCCCGACGGGATCCACTTCGACAAACGCCTGCCCTACCCTGTCTACGTCGCACAGAAGCCGCGCAACCTCCCCGGCCACGCCCGCCGCTACTCGCCCGTACTCTACCCCTCAGGCGGCAGCTGGGGCGGCTGCGAAGACCCGCGCATGGTGCTCATCGACGGCCGCGTGTACGTCACCTTCAATATGTTCGACGGGTGGGACTTTATCCGCGTCGCTGCAATCTCGATTGCTGAAGAAGACTTCATGTCAGGGCAATTCTGGAAGTGGGACGGGCCGCACATCCTCTCGCAGCCACAGCAGATTCACAAGAACTGGGTGCTCTTCCCGGAGAAGATTAACGGCAAATATGCGATCCTCCACAGCGTCATACCCAAGATCGATATCGCCTACCGCGACTCAATCGAAGATATCGGCACGAACGAACCCTTCATCGCGAGCTGGGCAGGGCCGCGCGGCAGCCTCCCCGCACGCGAAGACGTATGGGACAACTTCGTCCGCGGCGCGGGCCCGCCACCGGTGAGGACTGACCGCGGCTGGCTACTCCTCTACCACGCAATCGACGAGCGCGACCCCGGGCGCTACAAGCTCGGCGCGATGCTGCTCGACCTCGTCGACCCGACGAAAGTGCTGTATCGCGCCGCGGCACCTATTCTTTCTCCCGACGAGCCCTACGAGAACCACGGCAAGCCGGGCATCGTCTACGCCTGCGGCGCGGTGGTACGCGGCGAGACCCTCTATGTCTACTACGGTGGTGCCGACAAGGTGATCTGTGTCGCGACCGCGCCCCTTAATGAGTTCCTCGATGCGCTCGTCGCAGGCAGTCAGCCCTCGCTTGCCACCATGACCCCCGCGCGAGCCGACTAACCTATGTTTGTCCTCCGCCGAGAACCGCATAACCCAATACTCTCGCCCCGACACGAGCACCCGTGGGAGACGCTCGCGACTTTCAACCCCTCAGTGATCCGCGAGAGTAACGGATGGCGTATGTACTACCGCGCGCTCTCTAACCCAGCCGCGCTCGTCTCCCCGTATGCCGGACAATCGACCATCGGCGAAGCTTTTTCAGAAGACGGAGTCCATTTCAGTGAACGACGACAGATCCTCATGCCCGAGGAGTCGTGGGAGGCATTCGGCTGCGAAGACCCGCGTGCAACTATCTTCGAGGGTGCGACCTACCTCTCCTACACCGCACTCGGCGGCTACCCTTTCAACAAAGACAACATCAAGGTCGGTATCGCTGTCGCAAGAGACGGAAAGAACTTCACCGAACGGCACCTCGTGACACCCTTCAACGCAAAGGCGTTCGCCCTCTTCCCCGAGCGCGTAGGCGGGAAGGTCGTCGCGATGCTCTCGATCCACACCGACGAACCGCCGACCGAGATCTGTCTCGTCTACGCCGACCGTGTCGAGGACTTCTGGTCACCAAGCTTCTGGGAGACGTGGTACACCGACTGGCAGTCGCACAAGATAGCGATGCGGCGGAGCGATGGTGACCAGGTCGAGGTCGGCAGCGTGCCGGTACTCACCCAGCACGGCTGGCTCATCTTCTATTCGTATATCGAAAATTATTTTAACGAGCGCGAACGCGTCTTCTCAATCGAGGCAGCACTCCTCGACCGCAATGATCCGTCAAAGGTGATCAGTCGCACCGAATCTATCATGGTCCCTGAAGAGATCTACGAAGAGTACGGGATTGCGCCCATGATTGTCTTCCCCACTGCTGCAACTATTGGCGACAATGGCAACTTAGATATCTGGTACGGCGCAGCCGACACCGTCTGTGCGAAAGCATCGGTGAAGCTCCACGACCTGATGCGCGCTCTAAACCCTGAACGGCCGGCACGCACCTTCAACCGTGCTCCGCAAAACCCGATCCTCGCGCCGCAAGGGACCGGCTTTGAGAGTCGCGACGTCTTCAACCCAGCCGCGATCGACATCAACGGCTCGATCTACATCCTCTACCGCGCAATGGACAACGCGAACACCTCGACAATCGGACTCGCTGTATCGAAGGACGGCGTCACGATCGACGAACGCCTGCCCGAGCCGATCTATGTGCCGCGAGAGGAGTTCGAACAGAAGCGAGGAGGTCCGACCGGCAACTCTGGCTGCGAAGACCCGCGCATCGTGCGGATCGGTGATACTCTCCACATGACCTACACCGCATACGATGGCGCGCATGCGCCTGCGGGCGCCGTCTCGTCGATCAGCGTCGACGACTTCCTCGCGCGACGCTGGGAGAAATGGAGCATGCCTTACCTCCTCACCCCCGACGGAGTCGACGACAAGGACCTGGCTCTCCTGCCCGAGAAGGTCGACGGCAATTATCTGCTCTACCACCGCGTGCACAACCTCTTCTGCGCCGACCTCCTCCCCGACCTCAGCTCAGGCAAGCGTGTGAGCCGCTGTATCGAGATCATGGGCCCGCGAAACGGGATGTGGGACGGGACGAAGATCGGCAGCGCCGCACCGCCGATCAAGGTCGGCGACACGTGGCTCATGATCTATCACGGCGTCTCGCGCCACGGCACCTACCGCCTTGGCGCCGCGCTTCTCGACGCCTCGGGTATCGGTGTCCTCGCACGCACCGCTGATGCGATCTTCGAGCCGCTCGAGCAATATGAAAAAGAAGGCGAGGTGCCCAACATCGTCTTCTCGTGCGGCGCAGTCGTGCGCGGTGACACGCTCTTTCTCTATTACGGCGGCGCCGACCGGGTGATCGGCGTCGCGACTGCCTCGCTCTCGCACATCCTCGACGCGCTATCATAAAATGAGAACGAGAACATACACCGAGAAGTACGTGCCGAGACGCAACGGGGTGAGGTGCGAGCGAGGGTGTACATCGAGAAGTACGTGTCGGAGCGCGACGGCGCGAGACACAGCAAATTTTCAGCCAGAAAATTATGCGTGTACTTCGCAGATGCTCACCGAGCGAGCAGTCATGCAGCGAGCAATCATATATGTATAAACTCATCATCTTCGACCTCGACGGCACGCTCGCAGAGAGCAAGCAGCCCCTCACCCACGAGATGGCGCTCGCCCTCACCAAGCTCCTCTCCCACACGCGCGTCGCCGTTATCTCTGGCGGCGCCTTCTCCCAATTCTTAAAGCAAGTCGTCGCGCAGCTCCCCGTCGACGCGCAGCTCGCGCACCTCTCTCTGCTCCCCACCTCGGGCGCCGCGCTTTACGAATTCGAGCATGACGATTGGAAAAAGATTTACGAAGAACGCCTGACTGAAAGAGAGAAGGATACAATCGAAGCCGCTCTGCGCGCAGCCGGAGAAGAGACCGGCCTTATCGACTTCTCGAAGAAGGCGCACGGAGAGCGCATCGAGTATCGCGGCGGCCAAGTGACGCTCTCGGCGCTCGGACAAGAGGCGCCAATCGCTCTGAAGAAGGCGTGGGACCCGAAGCACGAGAAGCGCCTTATGCTCCGCGACGCGGTCGTCGCACGACTGCGCGGATTCTCGGTCAGCGTCGGCGGCGCGACCTCGATCGACGTGACTAAGAGCGGCATCGACAAGGCGTACGGTATCCAGAAGCTCTGCGAGCGTTTACATATCCCCGAATCAAAGGCGCTCTACGTCGGCGACGAGCTCGGCACAGGCGGCAACGACGAGGCGGTGTACAAGACCGCTGTCACCACCTGTGTAGTCGAAAACCCCTCTGACACGTTGCGTACGATTAAAACTCTCCTCTCTGCTGTTTGAAGCGAGGTCTGAATTCCCTACTTCCGCATAAGGCGCACGAGGCGGATAGTCTCAAAAGAGTGGCGACCGTTCAGGGCGTGAAAGATCGGCGAGAGCTTATCGCCCTTCACGGTAGTGAGCGCCTCGTGTATCTCGTCGACGATATCAATCGGCACAAGATGGGCGAAGTCGGTTCGGGAGAGCTTGCCGAGCTCTGCGAGCTCTTCGAGGTGGTGCACGATAGTCGAGGCCACGAGCCCGCGCGCTTTCGCAACCTCCTTGAGTGATTTCCCATCGCGTGCGGCTTGGAGCGTTTCTGCGAGTCTGCCCGGCAATCCCACAGTTTTTGTATTCTTCTTCCTACCCCCTGCATTCTCCATCCACGCTCCGCCGAGCGCCTTCACGAACTTCTTCTGCATATCGGCCGCCTCCTTCTCGGGCATCTGCGCGAACGCGTCCCGCGCCGCCTCAGAGGCGGCGCGAAAGTCTCTGTCCTTTTCTAATATCTCCGGGTGCACCTCGAGTGCGCGCTGGTTGAGGCCCGTGAGGTACACGCCCGAGAGTCTGCGCACGCGCGAGAGCGCGACGTACCCTTGTCCATATTCAAATGCCTTTGAGAGATCCATAATCGCCGCGTCCATGCTCATCCCCTGACTCTTGTGCACCGTCATCGCATAGGCAAGCCGCAGCGGGATCTGGGCGACGCTCGCCTTCACCTTGCCCTGCTCTTCGAGATTCCACTCCATCGGCTCGGTCGTGATCCGCAGGCCCTCCTTCGTCTTCACAATCGGCATACCGTCTGCTCCCCAACCGCTTACCACCCCGAGCGTGCCGTTCACAAACCGACCCTGCGGCGAGTTCTTGGTGAACATCACCGCCGCGCCTTCCTTGAGCTCTAGGGTCTCCGGCGAGAGGCAGCCGCGCTTGAGACCCTCGACGAGCGAGTCTTTGCCCTTGGCACTCATCGTAAACTTCTTCGAGGCTCCTTTGAGCTTTGCGAGCTCGCCCGCGTTGATCCGGTCGACGTCGGCATTGTGCGAGAAGAGCTTGGGCGCGTCTGCGGGGAGATCTGCAGGCTCTGTGTGCCGCCGCATTAGTTCTTCATGATGAAGCTCTTCGACTTCGCCCGAGCGTATCGCCGAGAGCACGTCGAGAAAGCTGCTGTCGTCTTGTCGGTATTGCTCGGTGAGGTAACAGGTGATCAGGTTCAAGTCGCGCCACGCGTGAGAGGTGTAGGCGAAGCCGACATTGGAGCCGCGCGAGATTGGCGGCAGTTGGAAGAAGTCCCCCACGAGGATCACGGTGAGCCCGCCAAAGGGCAACTCAGAGCGTCGCACCTCGCGGCAGACCGCGTCTGCCATCTCGAAGGTGTTTGCCGAGAGCATCGAGATCTCTTCGATGATTAGCACCTTCGCCTTCGCGATGCGCTTCGCGATATGCTCCTTGCTCGCGATGCGGTCAACGTCGGCCTTCGAGAGCGACTCGCTGATACCGATACCACTCCACGAGTGGAGCGTCATACCACCGACGTGCGTCGCGGCGATACCGGTCGCTGCGGTGACCGAGGGCTCGATACCTGAGGCGCGGAGCCAACTCACGAACTCGTTTACCGTATGCGTCTTACCGCTCCCCGGCTCGCCGGTGAGGAATACGTTCGCACCTGTCTTGAGAATCGTAAGCGCCTCGCCTTGTGTCATCCAGACACTCTATCAGACTCGACTAGGGCTTCACCACGAACCAGACCCCGCCCACGTTCTGTCCGGTGGTATCACCCGGCTTCGTGTCGTTCACCCAGAAGTAGAGGGGTACGCCCTTATACGCGAGCTGCTTGCTCCCGTCGGTGCGGGTGACGGTCGTCAGCGCTCCCGCGACACCCGTGCCCGCAACAAGCGGCTCTGCGGCAGTAGAGAGATACGGCGGCCATGCAGTTGCGCAGCTGTTATAACAGTTCGAGACGTCCTTCGTATCCTTCGTATAGAGATACAGTGTCATACCGTTTGCAGCGACCAGATAGTCGCCGAGGGCTGCACTCTTCGCAAGCGTGAGCACAGGTGCGGCAGCTTGCTGTCCGGTGTCCGTCTGCCCTGTCGCCCCCTGGATCCCGAGCGACGTCGACGGCGTGGCAGAGGACGACACGCTCGATTGCGGCATCATGAGATACCACGCGCCGAGGAGTACGGCGATGATGATGACGATCCACACGATAGTCGAAGTTCTCATAGGTAATGATGATGAATAAGCCTCTCAGGCTTCATCATGCGCGCTTGTGTATGAAGATGTAATGAAGCTAGCGGATGCCGGTGTCGCAAGAGATGGTGGCGGGAGTGTACCCGGTCGGGTTGACCGTGACGTCAACCGTGCTGCAGCGCGGGAGCACACTGCCGCCTGCGGCAGTAAGCGTATAGAGCCCTGGCGGGAGGGAGAACTCGAACACGCCGCTTGCATCTGACTCTCCCGTCGCGAAGGTAGCGCTTGATCCTGCGCGCCGCACGACTATCGTTGTCGCGTACGGCTTGTCCGCACAGGCAGGATCGGGCGGATCGCGCATCACCGGACACGAGGGCCCAAGCGAGACACTCCCACGTACGCCAGAGGTATAGGGCAAGATGCTGCCGCCACCACCGCTCGTCGTACTGGTCGCACTCGGGCACTCGGCGAATTCACAATTCGGCCCTGTGCGGCCGACCGCAGAGCCGTCTGGGCAAATCTTCGCCTCCATCGTGCAGGCTCCGTCGCCCTTAGTCGGAGCTACCGCAGTACGCGTCGTCACCACCCAAAATCCAGCGAGGACACACACAATGAAGACAGTAAGAATGACTGCATTTCTTTTCATCCCTCTAGCATAGCAGTTTATCTCGCAGTCCAAAACGTGTCATAAAAGCGCACTCCATACGACATCACGTATAGGTCGCGCAAGGGGCGCGCCTGATGTGCTCAAACGTTTCTAGCGTACCGTATATAAACGCTGAACCCGGTCGTACTATCGGATAGTGCTACCGGCAGACGGAACGTCCTCGGAGGGCGTTTTCGTTTTTTGTACTGCTATACTGGGGCGCATATGACTACTGATGAGTTGAAGAAGGCGCTTACGGGCGCGATACGGGGCGAGGTGAGTGATGATCCTGAAGTACGCAAGAAGTTGAGCCGAGACACTTCTCTCTTTACCCGGATGCCAGAGCTCGTCGTCTATCCAAAAGACGCCGACGACGTGAGCGCACTTGTGAAGGAGGCAGAGCGCGCCCGTGCCGCTGGCGCAGACGTCTCTCTCACCGGGCGTTCAGCAGGGACCGACATGTCGGGCGGCCCGCTCACGACAAGCGTCGTCGTATCCTTCACTGAGCACATGAACCATGTGCTCGAGGTTGTTGCCCTCGAGACCTCCCAGGACGAGATTGCCGGATACGCAATCTCAGAACCAGGTGTGTATTATCGAGACTTTGAGAAGGCAACTCTCGAGAAGGGTCTGCTCATGCCCTCGTACCCCGCGAGCCGCGAGATCGCCGCCATGGGCGGCATCGTCTCGAACAACGCCGGCGGCGAACGAACGCTCCGGTACGGCAAGACCGAGAAGTATGTCGAGTCGGTGGACGCAGTCCTCTCTGACGGCTCGCAGGTCACCTTCAAGGCACTCGCGCCGACAGAGCTCGAAGAGAAGAAGCAGCTCCAGACACTTGAAGGCGCTATCTATCGCGAGATGGATACGCTCCTCACCGAGAACGCCGCACTCATCGAAGAGAGGCGACCCAAGGTGTCGAAGAACTCTGCCGGTTATGCGCTCTGGAGTATCCGCGATACGCAGAAAGATACCTTTAACCTCGCGAAGCTTATCTGCGGTTCTCAGGGCACACTCGCGCTCTGGACGAGTGCGAAGCTCGCCCTCGTCGCGCCGAAGGAGCATCGCGCCATGCTGGTCATCTTCCTCTCCAATCTCGAACTCTTGCCTGAGATAGTGCAGCGCGTGCTCAAAGAGAACCCTGAGTCGTTCGAGAGCTACGACGACCACACCTTCGAGCTTGCCGTGAAGTTTATGCCGCAAATGCTCCTGCAGATGGGCTTGGTAAAGGCTGCTCGACTCGGGATTGACTTTATCCCCGAAGCGCTCATGGTCGCGACCGGTGGCGTACCCAAGCTTATCCTTATGGCAGAGTTTGCCGAGGACACGATCGAAGCCGCCGACGCGAGAGCGGTAGCGGCAAAAGAGGCTCTTGCCGATCTCAACCTGCAGACCAAGATAGAGAAGGACGAGAAGGAGTCAGAGAAATATTGGATCGTACGCCGCGAGAGCTTCAATCTCTTGCGTAAGAATCTCCACGGTCTCCAGTCCTCGCCCTTTATCGACGACTTCGTGGTGCCGCCTGCGAGCTACCCGACCTTCTTGCCCAAGCTCTCTGCGCTCCTCGACGAGTACAAGGCAAACATGATCTACACCGTCGCGGGCCATATCGGCAACGGCAACATCCACATTATCCCGCTCATGGACCTTACCAAGGAGGAGAACCGCCAAGTTATCCTCGATCTCGCGCCGAGAGTCTACGAGCTCGTCATCCGCGTGGGCGGTACCACAACCGGTGAGCACAACGACGGTATCGTCCGCACCCCCTACCTGCCGATGCTCTTCGGTGCGGAGATGGTTGCCCTCTTCGAGAGAACGAAAAAAGCCTTTGATCCGCACAGCATCTTCAACCCCGGCAAGAAGGTGGGAGGCACCTTTGCCGACCTTAAGAGAGACTTAATGAAGCCTGCGGTACAGTCTTAACTTGGTATACTGATACACATGAAGCGCACCTTTGCCGTCATTATCGTTACCTTACTCGCCATCAGCATGATCGGGATGTTCTTTCCTGCTCTTGTCACCGGCGGATTCTAACATTACATTATTCACGCGAGCGTAACGCTTCGACGGGTATGAAAAAAACTCTGCTCTCACGAGCACGGGCGATTTCTGCAGAAACGTATCGGTACCTTGTGGCCGATCTGTTAGTGTTGCTCATGTTCTACAGCATCGGCCTGAACAACTATCCGCTCTCGTGCAGCCTGGCCGAACTCTTCAGTATCGTACTGATGATGATCGTCTCGGCGATTGTCTGGAATGCGCGAGACTATATACAGAATAATTATCTGCTCTTCCTCGGTATCGCCCTCGTCTTTGTCGCTTTCATCGATCTGTTGTTTGCATTATTTTATGCAGGATCCACTCTCACCATCAGAAACGAAGAGACCAACCTCACCGCGCAGCTCTGGATAGCAGCCCGCTATCTCCAAGCAATATCTCTCCTTGTTGCGCCCTTCTTCATCGGCAGGAGATTAAGAATCGATCTCGTCTTCACGACGTACGCGGGAGTACTGTCTGTCCTCCTGCTCTCGATATTTTATTGGCACATATTCCCCACCTCGTATATCCCCGAGATCGGCCATACACTCTTCAAGACCGTGAGCGAGGTCATCATTACCGTACTGACGCTTCTCTCTTTGATATTCCTCATACGAAAACGGAGTGCTTTTGACAAAAATGTATTCTTTCTGCTGTGCTCCTTCCTGGTCGTAAGCATCTTCTCTGAAACATTCTTCCTGTTGAATGAAGGCGCGTTTGAATTCTCGGATGTGACGGGACATCTCTTGAAGATTGCCGCCTTTTACCTCTTGTACCGCGCCGTGGCAATAACCGGACTCACCGACCCCAGGGAGCAGCTCTTGAAGAGCCTTGAACACAAGGACGAGGAGATCCGTGCGAACGAACAGAAGTTCCGCCTTGTGGTGGAGTCGAGCAAGGACGCATTCGTAACGACAAACAACGAGGGGAACATCGTCCTCTGGAACAAAAGCGCAGAATCTATCTTCGGCTACCGCGAGAAAGAGATTCTCGGGAAGCCCTTCGCTCTCTTGGGCCTGCGGAAGCTGCTTATACTGAAAGACGCCGCAGAGAACACGACTGAAGAGGTGCCGAGCCTTGAGGTAGACCACCTGCCCGAGATTGGCAACAAGTCTATCGAGATGCGCGGCAGACGGAAAGGCGGCGAGGAATTCCCGCTTGAGATCTCCTCTTCTTCGTGGGAGTACGGACAAGAAATGTTCTTCACCTCGATTATCCGGGATATCACCCGGCGTAAGGATTCAGAACATAAGCTGCAGGAATACGCCAGAGAGATCGGCGAGCGCGAAGCGCGAAACGAGGCACTCCTGCTCAGTATCGCCGATGGTATCGTCGTGACCGACATGTCGGGGAGGATCGTGTACTGCAACAACGCATTGAAGCGTATCAGCGGCTTGGGTCCGAAGGAGCTCTTGCATCGAGACCTGGATGAGACGATTCCCTTCTTCGACGAACTTGGGAAAAGAGTCCCCATCGAGAGGAGACCGATTTATATCGCTATAGACCCCCGCAAGCGAGAGAACTTGCCTATATCCTCTTCGTCGACCTTCTACCTGGTACACAAGAAGAGCCGACGGAAGGTGCCACTCTCGATCAACGCCTCGCCCTTTGTCATCGACGGTACCATCCTCGGAGCGATTGCGGTATGGCGCGATATTACGCATGAAAAAGAGATCGACAAGGCCAAGAGCGAGTTTATCTCCTTCGCTTCGCACCAACTGCGCACACCGCTCACGAGCATCAGCCTCTCTATCGATATGCTCTTGAACCACTCGGACGAGCCTCTCACGAAGGTGCAGAAGAAATATCTAAGGATTGCGTTCGGCGGGATTAAGGACATGACCGACATCATCGAGACCCTGCTGAATATATCAAGGATCCAGATGGGAACGCTCGTGGTGAACCCCGAGCCCGTACATCTCCCCGACTATGTCGACACGATTTTGAAAAATATCTCTATCGCTATAAGGAACCGCAATATCAAGATTAAGCGAATCTACGAGCCGAACCTGCCCGACATCAAGATAGACCAGCGCCTGATGAAGATTGTCCTCGAGAATCTCGTCTCAAACGCGATGAAGTACAGTCCACTGCGCAGCACTATCTTGGTCGAGATCAAGAAGCAAGGCAAAGATGCGGTGATTGCCGTCTCTGATACGGGGAGCGGCATACCAAAGGAGCAGCAGGTACGCATATTCGAGAAGCTCTTCCGCGTCCATATCGACGGCAAGGTTAAGGGCACCGGCCTCGGGCTCTATATGGTCAAGGCTGCGGTCGACCAGTACGGCGGACAGGTCTGGTGCGAGTCGCCCTCACCAAGAGCGTTCGACGACAAGAATCTCGCCGGGCAGAAAGGTACGACCTTCTACGTCACCGTGCCTCTCTCAGGGATGAGCTCGCTGAAGCAGCTTGAGTGACCCCTCCTCACGCGTGTACCACGTGCTCCTCGCTCGCCGTGTTGATCCGGTACCCGACGCCGCGTATCGTCTCAAGGAAGTCTCCCTTCCCTTTCTTGTTTAGCTTCTTTCGCAGATGGTTGATGTGCACGTCGACGACGTTACTGAAGGAGTCGAAGTGGAAGTCCCAGACGCTAAAGAGGATATCGTCTCGGGTGACCACCTTGTTCGCATGGCGCATCAGGTATTCGAGCACGCCGAACTCCTTGAGCGTGAGCGATATCTCCTTGCCGCGAAGAAACACCTTCCGTGATCCGGGGTTCAGCACGATGTCTCCGTTTCGAAGCTCGATGGCCAACTTCTCGCGCGGTCTGCGCAGGAGCGTCTTGACCCTCGAGAGTAGCTCTTTGAAGTCAAACGGCTTGGTCATATAGTCGTCGGCTCCTTTGTCGAGGGCAAAGACCTTGTCGTCGATATAACTCTTCGCGGTTAAGATCAGCACCGGGGTGGTGATCCCCCGATCCCGCATATTCTTGCAGATCTCTATCCCGTTTTTCCCTGGGAGCATCACGTCAAGGATAATCAGGTCGTACTCGACGTGATAGAGCTCGATGCGCCGTTCGCCCTCCTTGCCGTCAGAGACCCAGTCGACCGAGAACCCCTCTCTCGTGAGTCCGGCCTTCACCAGATTCGCGATCTGCGGCTCGTCTTCGATGAGTAATATTTTCATAAGTGGTGTAGAGATTATCCTTTCTTAATGAAGCAAAATCAATGGTACCTTGGAACACATTACGCTTTCATTAAGAAATGGTCATATTCAGGACATTGGGCTGTTTTCGATACTTTTCGATTTAACAAATCCTTAATCGACCGATTGTTACCCTTCTTCAAGCGCCCAATGCAGCGCGTCGCGGGAAGCGCACATGCATAAAACCGTTCTTTATGTTCTTTCGGATCTTCGAGTCTGTTGCACCCTTTCGCACGCCATGGTCTTTTACGACCGCCGATTCGGATGCAGGATTTATAGGTCTATACCTAATACCCAAGACTATGCGACGAACGATCAACGCGTAATTGGCCAGGGAGGCTGCACAAAAATGCAGCCTCCCTGGCCGTTTTTATGCGGTTCTATCGCTATCCCCTACTCTCTGCCGGAGGGGTTGCGTACCTCTGACATTTCTGGCATACTGCTTTCACTCGCAGAGTATTCGAGCTTCGCTCGGCCATCACCGGCCGCAAGTGTTCAGTTTCGGCGAGGTTAATCAGTTAGATCCAATACATGGACACAGCATCAGCAGGTTCGGTTCAGGGCAACAAGCTTTACGTAGGCGGTATTCCTTATCGCTCGACCGAAGACGATCTCAAGAAGGCCTTCGGTGAGGCCGGCAATGTCGTCTCCGCGAGCATTATCAGCGATCGCATGACCGGCCGCTCACGCGGATTCGGCTTCGTCGAGATGGCAACTGAGGCAGAAGCTCAGGCTGCTATCGATCGTTGGGACGGCAAGGAGATGGACGGGCGCACGCTCTCAGTCTCTTTTGCTCGCCCGCAGGGTGATCGTCCTCCCCGCCGCGAAGGCGGCTTCGGAGGTGGTGATCGCGGCGGCTACGGCGCCGGCGCCTCTAACGGCGGTGGTTACGGTCGCGGCGGATATTAATTTCTTCGCTGAAAACAAAACAGCCCCGACGGTTACCGTCGGGGCTGTTTTGTTTTCCTACAAAAATAAAAAATGGAAAAGTCCCACGCCGTGGGGCCTTTCCTGCCCGTTCATTCTCTAATCTGGGAATGAGCCTCGGTTTTATAAGTGGTCCTAGGTAGCGAGCGCATTCGTCGCATGTATTGGACCGATAAAAATGTTAAGGTTCTTCCCAAACGAGAACGAACTGCCTATTCATTTTCCTTTTATACATTGAGAATGTCAAGCAAAATCTGCGGAAAAGACAGTGCAAAAGCTGTGCATATGTCTGTATAATGCGTGTACATCATGACTCCCGACGCAAAGTGGCTTTTAGACGACAAATACGAGGGTTTACGAAACCCCCACTTTGAAGCGGATACGAAGCGGCTCGCCTCTGGCGAGCCGCTCGGCTACGTAATCGGCTGGCAACCATTCCTCGATTTGAAGATCTACCTCGACTCGCGACCACTGATTCCCCGCCCCGAGACCGAGTGGTGGACCGAGCAATTGCTCAACGAGGTTACGGGCGCGCCGGAGTGCCTGTTTGAGGACGTGTCGGACCGTGACGACGGGAGACACAGCAAATTTTCAGCAGAAAATTATGCGTGTCCGAAAACAGGCACTCCGGCGCGCCCCATGTCGTTTCTCGACCTCTGCGCCGGCTCCGGCGCCATCGGCTGCGCGGCGCTCGCGAGACTCCCTAATGCTCAGGTGTACTTCGGCGAAGTCGACCCCGCACACGAAGCAACCATTCTAAAAAATATCTGCGAAAACAATCTCGACGCCTCGAGGGCCTCGGTGCGCATCGGCGACCTCTTCGAGCCGTTTGAGGGCATGACATTCGACATCGTCGCCTCAAACCCTCCCTACGTACCTCATAACCGCGTGCTCCCGCGAAGCGTCGCCGACTACGAACCCTCGCTCGCCCTCCTTGCGGGAGAAGAGGGGCTCGACTATGTCCGCCGTATCGCGAGAGGTCTCTCGAAGCACCTCGCCAAGGGCGGTGTCGCATGGGTCGAGTGCGATCGCGGGCACGCCGAGGCTGCACAAGAGCTCTTCACCGAGCAGGGCTTCGCCGCCTCGATACGCACCGACCAGTACGGCAAACCCCGCATTATCGTTGTATCATTTCCCTAATGCCTGATCAGCCGCTCCAACCGTTCTCACCGCCCACTACCCTGTTTACGCAGCTACACCTGCCGAGTGCCCTCTCTGCGGGAGTGCTCGTGACCTGGGCGCTCTACGCCGTCTTCGCCTTCTGGGCAATCTATACACTCGTCGCGGTTTACCACTGGCTTAAGTATTCTCACGCGTCGTGGATCGCCTTCCCCGCAATTGCCGCACACCTCTTTATCTCTGTCGCACTCATGTCCTACGCGCTTTCGGGCCAGGCATTCTTCCTCTCCCCCTATCTCCCCGTATGAGAGAATTCGAACTCGAACCGGGCGAACACGTGGTGAAGGAGGCGCGCAAGCATTGGTTCCTCTTCCTCGGCGAGCTCCTGCCCTTCGCTATCCTCGCTATACTCCCCTTCGCACTCCCGAAGCTCCTTATCCTCGCGCCGCCCATGACACCCTACGCGGCACTCTTCGACTACCACACCGTACTCTCCCGCGCCGTGCTCGGCGTCTGGCTGCTCGTGTGGTGGACGAGCGCGTGGGGCGCCTTCACCCGCTACTTCCTTAACGCATGGGTGCTCACTAATCAGCGCATCGCCACAATCAAGCAGCGCCGCTTCTTCGTCCGCGAAGTGTCGAGTCTGCTGCTCACGCGCGTCCAAGACGTGACGACCAACGTCTCGGGTATCGTCCCCTCGCTCCTCGGTATCGGCGATATCAAGGTGCAGAGCGCCGGTGCTGACGTCGAGTTCACGATGCGCGGTATCCCGCGACCCGAGCAGATGCGCGACCTTATCCTCAAGTACGTCTCCGCCGAGCCAGCCCAGTAACGGTCTGATATACTCAGGTGCATATGTCCGAACCGCTCTCGACCGATCCGTACAAAGGCGTCCGCGACTTCTACCCCGACGACTGGGCGAAGGTAGACGCGATATTCTCGACCCTGCGCGCGACGCTCCGTGCCTGGGGGTATGAAGAGTACAACGCCTCTCCCCTCGAACGCGCCGAGCTCTACGAAGCGAAGACCTCTGAAGAGATTGTGGGCGAGCAGACCTACACCTTTATGGACCGCGGCGACCGCCGCGTGACGCTCCGCCCCGAGATGACACCGACCTTAGCCCGCATGGTAGCCGGCAAGCGCCGCGAGATGCCCTTCCCGCTCCGCTGGTTCTCGATCCCGAACGTCTTCCGCTACGAGCGGCCGCAGAAGGGGCGCTTGCGCGAGCACTATCAACTCAACGTCGACCTGGTCGGCGTCGCGGGCAGCGAGGCAGATGTCGAGATTATCAGGATCGCCTCAGAGCTCCTCAAGGCATTTGGCGCGAAGGAGAGCGACTTTATTATCCGCGTGAACTCGCGCGCGCTCCTCACCGCTGCCTGCGCCGCAGCCGGCCTCTCGGCCGAGGCAACGCGGAGCTACCTTCGCCTCCTCGACAAGAAGGCCAAGATGACGCCCGAGGCCTTCGCTGCGGCGCGGGACTCTCTCACCGTGAAGGACCCGCTCGCGCTCATCGAAGACTCCGGCTCCTCTCCCGACATTGCACGCGAGAAGCGCGCGCTCCAGGACACGATTGAGACGCTTACCGCACGCGGCGTGAGTAACGCGATCTTCGACCCGACCCTTACGCGCGGCTTCGACTATTACACCGGCACCGTCTTCGAAGTCTTCGACACGAACCCTGCGAACCCTCGCTCGCTCTTCGGTGGCGGTCGCTACGACAAGCTGGTCGCACTCTTCGGCGGCGAGCCTATCCCCGCAATCGGCTTCGGCATGGGGGATGTCACACTCGCCGACTTCTTCGAGACGCACGGTCTCACCCCGAGCGGGAGCGCCGGCAAACCGCAGCTCTATCTCGGCACCCCGTCCGCAAGTGACATCCCCGCTGCCCAGGCCTTTGCCGACACGCTTCGTAGGGAGGGCGCTCGCGTATTCGTCAACCTCACCGACCGCGCACTTGGCGATCAGGTGAAAGACGCGGTGAAGCGCGGTATCCCGCTCTTCGTAGCCTACGGTGCAAACGAGGTCTTGAGCCAGACAGTCCGTATGAAGGTACTCAATACGGGCGAGGAGGTCGGACTCCCTATTTCTGAACTCCCGGTGCGCGTGCGCGCCGGCAGCTAATCTATGCGTCCCGTTAGAAATCACGAACACCTGCTGTATAATGGCAACATCATGACGAAATATAGTTTTCATAATCGGATAGAGTGCGGCGCAATAAATGCGTTCGTGTTCTATTTCTAACGGGATGCGTGCGATCACCTTCGATATTGAATCTATCTCCGACTCTATCGTGCGCGGCCACCTCGACGTTGCCGAACAAGAGCTCACCGTCGTGGCTATCCACGACTCCGAGACCGGCGAATACTCTTCGTACTTCAAAGAGGAGCTGCCGCGGCTCTGGCCCGTACTCGAACGCGCCGATATGCTGATTGGCTTCAACTCCGACACCTTCGATATCCCGCTCTTAAACCGCTACTACCCGGGCGACCTCACCCACATCCGCTCGCTCGACCTCCTAAGCGAAGTGCAGAAGGTGCTCGGCCGCCGCATCCGGCTCCAGGCACTCGCTGAGGCGACGCTCGGCCGCGGTAAGAAGGGCGATGGGCTCAAGGCCGGCGACTGGTGGAAGGAGGGTAAAAAGGCAAAGGTGGCCGAGTACTGCGTCGAGGATGTGCGTCTCACGCGCGAGCTCTACGACTACGTGCTCAAGCACGGTGTGCTCAAGTACAAAGACCTGCGTGATATCCGTGATATCAAGATTGACACGAAGCACTGGGAGCGTGAAGCGCTCTCGACGCCGGCGATGACTCACGCATTCCCGCTATGAAAGACTCTCTCACGATC
>JBAYJI010000005.1:0-32987 GCA_041665205.1 Minisyncoccota bacterium
CGAGCCTTCTGTCGAGTTGGCACGAAATTAGGGCGTATAATGCAATTCAGAGCCACCACACGCGTGGAGCGCGTGACATCATTTGTTTTGGAAATAGGTGCGAGTTTGGTACAATACAGACACAAAATGAAAACGCCGAAAGGCGCTTTCTCATTTTGGGCACAGGAGGCGCAACTGTTTGCCTGACAAACAGGAGCAAGGACTTGAAGGGCGGAGCGCGACGGCGCGAGCCAGGGCCGAAAAAATTTCTAGCAAGAAATTATGTTTGGCCAAGCCTCTCCTGGGCACCAGAAGTAACTTGTTCGGAAAAAGAAGGCAACCAAAACTTCTTTCCGAGCTATGCAATGCCTTGTGTTGGGAGTCTCTCGAAAGATGCCGCATCGGCTATACTAAAGACATACTCCTTACTCTTAAAAAATAGCTTGCACTATGGATGAACAACAACCTGTGAATATGCCTCAGAACGTGCCCACAGGTATTCCTGCGGACACACACCACCCGTTCTCGACGAGGACTCTTGTTGTATTCGGTATTATTCTCGTGCTTGTTGTCGGCAGTGTCGCATGGGCGTATCCGCATGGGTATCTATCGTTTTCTACATCGGGGCAGACTGCGACCTCTACCACCCAAGGCGAGATAGCAACAACTGATCCTGTGGCATGGAAATCGATACCGTCAGAGACTCCTCTTGTACTCAGCGTTCCTGGCAAGGGGGGTTATACAGCTTCTTACACTTACTACGATGCCGGAACGTTTACGAGCGGTCCGTTTTCAGGATCCGAGCTCGTACTCGGTATCGGGGCTCCGATTGACGCATTGGATGGTAGCAGCAGTAGCACAGGATGCATGGGAAGGATTCTGTACCTGGTACTGAATGCAAGCAGTACTCCTATCGGATGGTGGAATACTTCAAACTGTCCTGCATCGGAACTCGATTTAAACAAATTGCCTGTACTCAACGATTCAGAGTTTCCGCAAAGACTTATTACTGCAGGTAGGGGAGCGGAATCACATTATGATGTACCGGTAACACCACATGGTAGGGTAGATTATTTTGACGGACCCTCATTCCCTCCAACAAATCTCGAGCCGGTTACTGGATTCCAGCTTTCGGGGGACCAGGTAATGCGCGCTCCGGCGCAATATCGTGCTAAATCAATACCAGCCGCGTTTTCAGGTGTACAAGCATATGATTACTATATTCAGCTTCCAACTGGAATGGTCTTTAGCCTTTCCTTTGGGCCGGACTTTATGCCGATACTCACCGCGAGTAGTAGCAGCCGTATCCCCCTACTCACATGGTCTACGGGAACGACTACAGTGATGAGATATCAGTATGAGTCGTATTACTACCCCTCATATGCGGACTGCTTCGCGAGTCTGGATTCGTTTGGCGCACTTAAAGCAACATTCATCCAAACAGGTACGACCAATAAGGGAGACCCAGTGTATGAAGTAAATCCGGCTGACCACGACGATGTCTACCGGTGTTTGTATGCCAAAAGGCAGCAATTCGGGCCCGATTATTCCGGATATTATCCGATGATCTACAGCGATTTCATTAGCAGCCACCCCGTGTTCTTCTGGAAAAGTTTTGAGGATGATTGGATGATTCTCGGTCAAGAAGGTCTTGCGGCTCCAATAGGTGGAAAAGGGAAACCCGTCATTTACCTGTATCCAACGAAAACGGAGCAAGTGAGTGTGAAGGTAGATCCGATTGGTGGATTCACTAAGACGGATCCAGCATACGATACTGGTTGGAATGTGATGGCAACTCCAGACAGCGTCCTTACGAATCTTACCGATGGGAAGACATACCCGTATCTCTTCTGGGAGGGTGGTGCAAAAGGTATCGTGAATACGCCGAAAGAAGGGTTCGTGGTCGCACAAGCTGACATACCCGCTTTGCTTGCCGAGAAACTCACACTCCTTGGATTGAACGTGAAAGAGCGTGCTGACTTCATGTCCTTCTGGGTGCCACGTCTCTCGAAAACTCCGTATTATTTCATCACCTTCGTACCAAAGAGCGAGATGGATCGTGTAGCTCCTCTCACAGTCATCCCTGCTCCTGATACCATGATTCGCGTCCTCATGGATTACAAGCCGCTTTCGGCACCGATACCTGCGGAACCTCTTGAGATAACGACGCCGATGCGCACCGGCTTCACGGTTGTCGAGTGGGGAGGCATCATAAGAGACTAGGATTCGCTAGATAAGTCAGTCGCCGCATTTTCTCCGTGCTCATCACACATCGCGCATAGATAGAGCTCAGTTCGGAAAAGAGGTATTTGTGGGCGCAAATGCAGAGCGCCGAAAGGCATCCTCATTATGTTATAATGAAGCCTGGGTCATTGAGATAAGGAGGAGTCATGAAAAACCTGTACGACCTGATGGTGCGGGAAGGGGTTCTCAAGAACATGAAGAGGACTCTCCTCGAGGTCCCGGTTGCGGCAGCTGTCTTGATTATCGCCCTCCGTTACAGCAAGCCGGAGAGCTCGCTGCAGTGGGATGTTCTTCTCGACGAGATGTTGTTTGTCGCTCTCCTGTCGCTCGGGGTGACGCTCGCGAGAGCGATTATCGAACTAGTGTTCATCCTCTCGGGCGGTTCGATCGTCAAGAAACCGATCGTGCAGTAAGCCCGGCACAGGAAATAAAAAAGCCCGACACATGTGTGCCGGGCCTTTTGCTGCTCTGTCGAGCTAGTGGAGGAAGCAGAGCCTCCACACCTGGCTCCATTCCACAGTCGTCGCCAGCATAATCAACATGAAGACGATGAAACCGAGAATCGTCTTCCAATCATTAGCATCCGCGTCGCGACCGTAAACTTGACTTCCCATGATGTTCATCATGAAGGTGCTCCTTTTGTTATTAACTTATATATAGTACACCCTATCTTCTAAAAAGTCAACCCCTCTCCAAAACCCTGTATACTGGCGGTATATGCTCTACACGGGGAAGGGGGATAAAGGAACGACGACCGTCTTCGGCTGCGACCAACAGCGAATCTCAAAATCTTCTGAACTACCCGAGGCACTCGGTGCACTTGATGAGTTGAACGCGTTTCTCGGCTTCGTGAAGGTGCGAAGCACGCACGAGCCGCGCATTGCGGGCGCAGTGCGCGAGGCACAGGAGACACTCTTCATTATCCAGGCCGAGGTTGCGGGTGCGCCTAAGCGGGTAGGGGAGCGTGCGGTGAAGAATATCGAGGAAATAGTGAATGCAATAGAAAAAGAGATCCCGCCTCTGAAAGGGTTCTCGATTGCAGGCGGGACCGAGCTCTCAGCGCTCCTCGACACTGCACGAACCCTTGCGCGCCGCGCTGAGCGGCGCGTGATCGCGGTGAAGGAGCTCTCGCTGCGCGAGCTCGCGCCCGAGACGCTCGCCTATCTCAACCGTCTCTCCTCGCTCCTCTTCGCGCTTGCGCGCCTCGCGAACCATCTCGCGGGTGTCGCCGAGGAGACGCCGAAGTATTGAGTTGACGGAAAGACCTCCAATCATTTAATATCCACAACCCATAGTGTTTACATAGACAAGAGAGAGTGAAAAAATTGAATGGATGGCAATAGTGGCTTGTAAGAGGTGTGGCAAAGAGTTTTACGCTAAACCCTCATGGCTGAAGGTCGGTTTCGGTAAATATTGTTCTGCTGATTGTCATCATGCGAGCATGCGGGGTGGAAAGGAAGTTCCCTGTGCAACATGCGGGAAATCGACGTACAAAACTAAGAAAGGGCTCAAGGGTTCAAAAAGCGGTAAGTATTTCTGCTCTAAGAGCTGCCAGACTTTGTGGCGCAACCAGCTCTACATCGGTCCGGCGCACAAGAATTTCAAGACAGGAGAGTTCGTATACCGCGCGAAGATGGAACGGCATAAGATTCCCAAAATATGCCGATTATGTAAGACTGAGGACTACCGGGTTTTGGCGGTGCACCACATCGACAAGAACCGGAAAAACAATGAGTTAGAGAATCTCGTGTGGCTTTGTCATAATTGCCACTTCCTGGTTCATCATCATGAGTCAGAACGAGAGAAACTCACGCAGCGAAAATAAAAATGGTGGTCGTAGCTCAACTGGCTAGAGCATCTGCTTGTGGAGCAGAAGGTTGTGGGATCGTCCCCCATCGACCACCCCAATACTTAGGATTTGTGCGTCGTGATATCATTTGCGTATGAGAAGCCTATTCTTCGGTGTTGTGTTCATTATCGTCGTAGGATTCGGCGGGCTGGTATACCGCAACGCCGTCGAGCACCCTGCCCAGCAGATCGTGTGTCCACTCGACGCGAAGGTCTGTCCAGACGGCACCTCGGTCTCTCGGGTCGGCACCTCCTGCACGTTTGCAGCATGCCCCTTGCCGAATATTGCGCTCCCTGGTGTTGATATCTCGTTTGCACTGCCCGCAGGGCTTGTCGCAACCGACCTCCCCGACACGGCGAGTGTGGCTGCCTACGCATTGCCGGTCGAGGCGTCGTCGACGATCATCGCGAGCATCACGATTCGCCGGTATACAATCGAGGCCTCTTCTACGCCGCTCGCGACTATCCAACAGACAGCGGTCGGCGGTGCCTCGGGGCTACCCGTGAGTGCGACCTCCTTTACCTCGACGATACTCGGTAATCATCGCTTCACGGTCGTTTCGATAGAACGTTTCGAGGGGGTGATTGATACGGCGTACTACCTCGCGCGTGGCACCGACGTACTGCGCTTCGATGCGATCGATCGCAATGCCGACTGGACGAACCCAAACCTCGATCTCAGGACGCTCCCCGCCCATGCGGCACTCACGAAGCTTCTGGTAACCCTCCAGGGCCAGTGATAGTATTATCCAGTAAGCCTTATTCACGTAAGACGTCTCTCTATCTATGAACAACAACTCGCTCTCAGAGATTCTCGAAAACGGCGGAGTGCGCCTCGCGCTTATCGGTACGCTCTCTATCCTCGCGCTCTTTTTACTCGCACAGACGATAACCACCGCAGCAAACTTCGGTCGACCGAGCACACCCGCGACCGACACGATCACGGTGCAGGGCGAAGGGCAGGCGACCCTCCCGCCGGATGTCGCGCGCGTCTCCTTCACAGTAGAGAACACGGCGACGACCGTGTCTGCCGCGCAGGCCGCGACCACCAAACAGGCGAACGCCGCTATCGACTATGTGAAAGGGCAGGGCGTCGCAGAGAAGGACGTAAAGACGCTCTCCTACAACATCAGCCCGCAGTATTCGTACCCGAACCCGTGCACCTCGGGGACAGTATGCCCAGACTACAACCGCGCACCGAAGATTACCGGCTACCAAGTGTCAGAGACTATCCAGGTGACGATGCGTGATCTCACGAAGGTGGGCGAGCTCCTCGGCGGCCTCGGCTCGCTTGAAGTGCAGAACGTAAATGGTCCTGCCTTTGCACTCGACGACTCGACGGCCGGGTACAACGCCGCACGCGAAGACGCGATCCTAAAGGCGAAGGAGCAGGCAGACCTCCTCGCGAAGCAGCTCGGCGTCCGTCTTGAGAAGATTGTGAACTTCAGCGAGTCTTCACGAGGAGGGTACCCGTACCCGATGATGTACGGCCTCGGAGCGGCAGACTCGAAGGTGGCATCTGCTCCCTCGGTGCCGACTGGCGAGAACACCTACAACGCGTCGGTCTCGATTACCTACGAAATCCGCTAGCTTGACGCATAAGCAAGCCCTGCTATACTGCCGGTGTTGAAAGCCCGCAGGGCTTTTTTATTTCCAAGCGAGCTAAAGAGAGATTCTTATCTGTCTTTTGCAAGCGAGCGCTGGAAACAAGCTTACTTATTTACTAAACGCTTTTGTATGACCTCACCATTCACGTACCTGAAGCATGTCCGCGAAGAGTTCGCCCACATCAACTGGCCGTCTAACCATACGGCAATCTCCCACACGCTCGTGGTTATTGTTATCGCGGTTGCGATTGCGCTCTTGGTCAGCGTGTTGGACTTCGTCTTCGGTCTTGGCGTGAGTCGCGTAACCGGCGTCTAATCTTTTCTCTATGGACGACAACCAGAAGCAGACCGGTGAGATGGAGTACCCCGAGGAGGTGGGTATGGCAGACATTGCACCTCAGGTGCGCAAAGAGATTAAGGACGAGACCGTACCAGACGAGAAGGACTCGCGCTGGTACACGATCCACACCTACGCCGGCTACGAGAACGCCGTCGAGCGCAACTTGAAGCAACGCATCGAGTCGCTTGGTATGGAGAACAAGATCTTCGATGTGATTGTCCCGACCGAGAAGAAGATCCGCGTGAAGGGCGGCAAGCGCATCGTCGAAGAAGAGAAGATCTACCCAGGGTATATCCTCGTGCGCATGATCGTGGACGACGATTCGTGGTTTGTCGTGCGCAACACTCCAAGAGTGACCGGCTTTGTCGGCTCGGGCAACACACCGGTCCCGATGGAGGAGTCTGAGGTCTCCTCTTTGATGAAGCGCATGACCGCTGAGGCGCCGAAGCACCGCATCGACCTCGTGAAGGACGATCCAATTGTTATCGCCGACGGTCCGTTTAAGGACCTTGAGGGCAAGGTTGGTGACATTGACGAGGACCGCGGGAAGGTCAAAGTCATGGTCTCGATGTTCGGCCGCGAGACACCGGTCGAGCTCGACTTTTTGCAAGTAAGGAAGCTTTGAGGGAAGCTTCAAGTTTCGCAAGCGAAACTTGTTGCGGACACTTATGCATGATTTTTGGCTTTCAGACCCGGCCAAAAATCAGGCGAAGGTCGCACGTTGACCCAATATGGTTTCTAAGCTAAACTCACCCAACATTCAACAAACATGGCTACAGTCGTAAAAAAGATAAAACTTCAGATCCCTGGCGGTAAGGCGACGCCGGCTCCGCCGGTCGGTACAGCGCTTGGTCCTGCGGGCGTGAATATCGGTCAGTTCGTGACCCAGTTCAACGCAGCAACCCAGGACAAGCAAGGGACGATTATCCCAATCGAGCTCTCGGTCTACGACGACCGCACGTTCACCTTCATCATGAAGAATCCGCCTGCCTCGAGGCTTATCCTCAAGGCGCTCGGTCTCGAGAAGGGTTCGAGCAAGGCGAAGGAGTCGAAGGTCGGCACAATCACCAAGGAGCAGATTGCGACTATCGTCGACGAGAAGATGCCGGACATGAATGCGAGCTCCAAGGAGGCGGCAGGCCGCACCATCGCGGGAACTGCGCGGAGCATGGGGATTGACGTCAAATAGACGTCAATCGACCGGAGCGTGAGAAGCGAATGCCTGGAGCTTCGTAAACGCGGGGTGGGGTCGAGAGATTTTCTAGCAAGAAAATACTCGTGACTTGACGTGAAGGGATAGATTCCGAACAGAAATGGGCGCGGAAGCGAAGCTTCCGCGCCCGTTTGCATTTGGTACCCCCAAAGCGTACAGTTCGCTCGGGTATTTTTGAACATTTCAGGAGGATGTAGATATGGAACTTCACAAGAAGTATCAGCCAGCTACGCTGAACGCAGTCCAGCAGCGCGCATTGCGCATCATCAAGGGCACAGCGACCTACGGAGATCGTTTCATTCCGGATCACACGGAGCTCGTGCAAGTTATCGATGATTTCCGCTCTCGCGGATGTGTCATCGCCTTCGTGACCGGGGTATGGGACCTCTTCCATATCGGTCACGGCGACTATCTGCAGAAAGGGAAGAGCGAAACCGCAAGGCTCTACCCCGAAGCAGACCACGTCATCTTGGTTGTCGGCGTAGACACCGACGCGTTCACGAAATCGCGGAAGGGTCCTGACCGGCCGATTGTGCCTGAAGATGAACGTTGCCGGGTGCTCGGGCACTTGCGTCCGGTAGACATCATCACGCTGCAGTATGAGGCCGACCAGCTCTTCAGGGTAGTCGAGCACGATGTGCGCATCATCTCGGAGTCGACGAAGGACTTGCCGAATCTCGAGAAGATACAGGAGCAATGCGCGCATATCGTGAATCTTCCGCCGCAAGCAGAGACGAGTACGACGGCGCGTATCCGTCGCCTGTCGATGGATGGCGCCGCGAAAGCATTGCTGGCGACCGAGGCGCTTTCGAATGCGCTGAAAGGAGTACGTGATGCAATCGAAAAGCAGTAAGGTTATTGCGTACGTTGCTTCGCCACATGCAGGCTATCTGAAGTTCTTCCGGGAATACGAAGGGAGCGTCTTGTACGTGCTCGGCGACGAGCTCATACGGAAGTTCCCCTCGCTCGTCCGGCACTTGCCGGGGGTTGCGCCAGAAGAATCGCAGAAGATGATTCAGGCGCTCGGGATTTTCTCTGACGTCCGCATCCTCACCCCGTCGGAACTCTATAATCTTCGGTACTCGCGTATCGTTATGCCGGACGAGGACGTATCCCATGCATTGGCGAAAGACTATTTCACCGATGCATTGGTCGAGTTCGACGGTCGTTGGCGGCTACGCTGGGACTGGGGAGCGACGCAGAAGAATCGCCGACCGGAGGGCGAACGTGTAGTCTCGGTCGACGAGCTCGATCGAGAACTCATGCGTTCGGCATTTCGCGAGGCGGACCGCAGTCCTGACTGGTGGCGGCAGATAGGCGCCCTGCTTGTAAAGGACGGTATAATCTTGCTCGCGGCCTTCAATCAGCACGTTCCGCATGAGCAAAGCGTATACTGCTATGGCGATCCGCGAAGCAACTTCGAGCCTGGACAGTGCATTGAGGTTTCGAGCGCTGCTCATGCGGAGATGGTGCTTCTGGGTACCGCAGCAGCTCGCGGGATCTGTACGGCGGGTTGCGACCTCTGTGTCACGACCTTCCCGTGTCCTCCCTGTGCTGGTCCTTGGTCTTTCGCCGGCCTCAGACGTCTCTACTACACCGACGGATACTCGCTCGTCGCCGGAGCCGAAACGCTCCAAGCGAAGGGCGTGGAGATTATCCGTGTGGA
This sequence comes from Minisyncoccota bacterium, assembly GCA_041665205.1. Lineage (GTDB taxonomy): Bacteria > Patescibacteriota > Minisyncoccia > Phycocordibacterales > Phycocordibacteraceae > C7867-001. Next base: position 8,898 of record JBAYJI010000005.1, read on the forward strand.
GATGTAAGTGCCGCCCAACTTGCTCCCTAGCCCGATTCGGGTTGGGGAGCTTATTTTTTGAATCCGACGACCGCCTTTATAGGCTCCGTATTTTTTGTTCGTGGACTGCCGACTATGAGGTGCGCATGGAGGTGGTTGACCGACGCGCCCGTCGTCTTCGTGTCTCCGGAGCGGAGCAGAAGCGTTGCTCCCTTGATGTTTTTCTCGCGCACCACTTTTCGATAGAGTTTCTGAAGGTCTGCCCACATCACCGGTGACAGATCTTCTGTTGCTTCGACATGCGATCGTGTGATGAATAGGAAATGGTATCGGGAGCCTTCATACGGCCACGAGTTTTTCGTGACGAGCCAATGTTTGTTCTTGTACTCAAGCGGTTGGCGGTGATGTTTGAAAAGGTGTTCCTCGCAGAATGGGCAGAACCCCCCGGTGATAATCGCATCGAGCGTTTGCGCGTAGTCGCTGCGCTTTACGATGGTAGCGTTCCGGGCATCTACGCGCTGCTTCTGGGGAGCCATACTGACCAACGATATACCATCGCCGTATAAAAAAGAACTGCCCCTGGGAGGGGCAGTTTGAATCCTTGGCCGGCGAGCTCAAGGGCTATACGGGATCTTCATGGCCGGATGCGGGTTGTACTCCTCGAGCGAGAAGTGTTCGACCCGGAAGTCGAACAGATTCTTCACTGTTGGGTCGAGTCGTAAGATGGGGAACGGTCGTGGTTCGCGTTTGACCAATTCTTGTACCGCATCGATCTGGTTCTCGTAGATGTGCACATCGCCGAAGAGATGTGCGAAATAGCCTGGAGTGTACCCGGTTACTTGGCACACCATCAGGAGAAGCGCTGCGTACTGAATGATGTTTGACGGGCCGCCGACTGCTAAGTCAGAAGAACGTTGCCACAGCAGTAAGCACAGCTTCCCGTTCATGACGCGGAACTGAATCCAACCATGGCAGGGTGCCACGATGACCTTTCGGTTTGGTCCGCGAGCCGTATAGAACGGTATCCATGGTGTGACGAGGTGTGTTCGAAGCGATGGATACGACAGGATCTGCTGGATAAGTTGTGCGAACTGGTTCAGTGTACTGCCCCCCGGGAGAGGGAAGTCGTGGAATGCCGCACCGTATGATCCAGGTCCCATATCATCCGGCTCGAGCCCAAGTCCTGCACCCTTGCCGCGGTAATCCTTCCAGAAGTCGCAGCCGTACAGCGTAATCTCATCGATGGTGCGAGCACCGTTGATGAAGGCGATGATTTCGGCGACTGCCTTCCTCCAGAAGTTAATGGCCCGTTCAGTGATGAGCGGGACACCGTTCGACAAATAGAAGACCATTTGCGGCAAGGTACCGAAACAGGTTAGTGCGCCGATACCTTGCGGCGTTTCCTTTAGCATCTCGCCGTGTTCGAGGATATGCTTGAGTCGATCCTGATATTGCGTGTCCGGTGTCCGCAGAGAGAGCGGTTTGTAGAAGTCATTCATGACGGATCCTTCCCTTGAGAGATTGTTGAGAACTGCTGTCCTGCCGCATCATACGGAATGCAGAAAAATAGTCAAAGATGCTACCATGCCCCTATGGATTTCTCCTCCGTCAAGAAACAAGACCCTGAAATCGCACAGCTGCTACGCGGAGAAGAGAAGCGGCAGGCGGAAGGACTGGAACTGATACCGTCTGAGAACTATGTCTCGCGCGCGGTGAAGGAGGCGATGGCCTCGTCCTTGACCAACAAATACTCAGAAGGGTACCCGGGCAAGCGCTACTACGGCGGCCAAGAGTTCACCGACCAGGTTGAGACACTTGCGATCGAACGCGCGAAGAAGCTCTTTAATGCGAAGTATGCAAACGTCCAGCCCTTGGGTGGCGCGAACGCGAACATCGCGATGTACTTCGCCCTGCTTCAACCAGGGGACACTGTGCTCGGTATGGACCTCTCGCATGGCGGCCACCTCACCCACGGCCACCCGGTGACCTACCTCACCAAGATTTTCAACTTTGTGCGCTACCAGATGAAGGATGTCGAGACGGGCGAGATTGACTACGACGCGATGCGCCGCACGGCTAAGAAGATAAAGCCAAAGATTATCCTCGCCGGCTTCTCGGCGTATCCGCGCGAGCTCGACTATAAAAAGTTTGTGGACATCGCACGCGAGGTAGGCGCGATTTCAGTGATGGACATCGCGCACATCGCGGGGCTTATCGCGGGCAAGGCGGCAAAGAACCCCTTTGACTACGGCTTCGACATCATGACGACTACGACGCACAAGACGCTCCGTGGCCCGCGCGGCGGGATGATACTCGTGCGCGAGAGCGAGGAACTCGCGAAGAAAATCGATAAGTCAGTGTTCCCCGGCTTCCAGGGCGGGCCGCACATGCACCAGATCGCTGCCAAGGCGGTCGCCTTCGGCGAGGCACTCCGACCCTCTTTCAAGAAGTACGCGAAGCAGATTATCGCGAACACGCATGCGATGGAGAAGGTCTTCAAGAAGCATAAGGCGCGGATGCTCACGGGCGGCTCTGACAATCACCTTATCTTGCTCGACGTGTGGAAGTCGTTCGGCATCTCAGGTGGCGAGGCAGAGAAGCTTCTTGATAGGGCGGGTATTACGCTCAATAAGAATGCGATCGCCGACGATACACGCAAACCAATGGACCCTTCTGGTATCCGCTTCGGCACACCGGCAATGACCACCCGCGGCTTCAAAGCGAAGGATGTGGCGCGGGTTGCCGAGATTATGATCGAGGTGCTCACCGAGCGTGACGACAAGACGGTGAAGCGCGCGAAGCAAGAGATCAAGAAACTCGCCCTCGCACACCCCATCCCTGAGTCATTTCTCTAAATCTGGTACACCCCGTTAGATAATCCACCTCGAGTGCTGTGCATAATTCCATTTCTTTATCTAACGGGGTACACTCGTTCGTAATGGAAGAAAAGATACGGAAGGCGGTCGCTGAGGCGCTGGGGAGGGTAGGCGCGCCAGATATCTCATTTACGGTCGAGCGGCCGAGTGTCGCTCTACACGGCGACTATGCGACTAATGCTGCGCTCGTCGCGGCAAAGGCCTTGGGTCGAAAGCCGCACGAGCTCGCAGACGAGCTCGCCCGCACGCTTATCGATACGCTTGGCAAGGACATCGCGAGCCATGTCGGCGTTGCGGGTCCGGGCTTCGTGAATATTACGCTCGCGCGCGAGGCGGTGACACTCGCCGTCGCTGAAGCGGCTGCGCAAGGCCCAGAGTGGGGGAAAGGGGTCACGGAGAGCGGGAAGCGTGTGATGGTGGAGTATTCAAACCCGAATGCATTTAAAGAGATGCATGTCGGTCACCTGGTGGGGACGATTGTCGGCGAGGCACTCTCGCGGCTTATTGAGAATGAGGGCGCCCTGCTTGCACGCGATACCTTTGGCGGTGATATCGGCCCAAATGTCGCGAAAGCGCTTTGGGGGCTGCGCAAGAAGGGTATCAGCGAGCCTGCGACGGCGAATGAGATTGGGATAGCCTACACAGAAGGCTCGAATGCCTACGAGACAGATCCGGCAGCGAAAGAGGAGATAGACGCACTCAATCAGGCGATTTATGCGGGCACCGACACGGCACTCATGGAGCTGTGGCGCAAAGGGCGTGATATCTCAGTAGAAGAATTCCGCCGCATCTGGAGGCTCTTGGGGACGCATTTTGATTTTGAATTCTTTGACAGTGACACAACTGAGATCGGCGTGCGCGTGGTGAACGATGGACTCAATAAGGGCATATTCGAGATGAGCGATGGGGCGGTTATTTATAACGGTGAGAAGAAGGCTGTGCACACGATGGTGTTTATCACCTCGCATGACACGCCGACGTATGAGGCAAAGGACATCGGGCTCGCATTTTTGAAAGAGGAGCGATGGTCGTCAGATGAATCAATCGTTATCACCGGCAACGAGCAAACCGGCCGTTTCAAGACCGTGCTCGCGGCGCTCGCTGATGTTGCACCGCTTGTCGCCCGTAAGACAAAGCATCTCTCGACCGGCTTCTTGAAGCTCGCGTCGGGGAAGATGTCCTCGCGCGAAGGGAATGTCATTACCGCTGCAGGTTTCATACAGGAGATTATCGAACTCTCTGCCGAGAAGAACCCGGACCCGCTCATTGCCGAACAGGTCGCCATCGGCGCGATTAAGTACATGATCTTGCGCCAGGCGCCTGGTTCGGACATCATCTTCGACACTGAAAAGTCACTCTCGCTTGAAGGCGACTCGGGGCCGTACCTTCAGTACGCGCTCGTGCGTGCGAAAAAGATTCTCGCCTACGCGAGTGAGGGAGCCGGTGGTACAGGGGAGCCGGACGCACCGTACGCGATTGAGCGGCTCATACTGCATTTCCCTGCAGTCGTCGCGCGCGCAGCGCGCGAGCTCGCGCCGAACCTGCTCACGACCTATTTGACGGAGCTTGCGTCGGCGTGGAATACTTTTTATGCGACTGAACAAGTGCTGGGGAGCAGCGAGGAGTTGTATAAACAACGGGTCGCAAGCGCCTTTGCGCATACGATGACGAACGGTCTCACACTCCTCGGTATCCCCACGCCAGAGAAGATGTGAGTAACGACGTTGCGTGCTTCATGAAGACGCGCTAGATTCTTTTTCAGACTGTACGCGTCCGTGTGCGGTCAATTCAGAAGGAGGTTTTCTATGGCTACTAAGAAGAGAGGGAATGCCTACAATGAAAACGCTGCCATCGAGGGGGCGATGGCGCGGTGCGGATGTTCGTGGGAGAAGTTCGCGGCCTGTGCGGAGAAACTCGGGCAGTCTGAAACCGGTCTCGCCAACTGGATTGGCGTGACAAGCCCGGCAAAAGTAAGAGAAAGGATGTCTTGCCCCCTGTAGCAGCAACCTAACAACCCAAGCAGAGCGTTCTGCACCCAACCCGCGGTACTCCGCGGGTTGTTCCTTTTTCACCCTTTAAACGTTACGATAGGCCGATATGGCTGACATGCCCGAGAAATCAGAAGCGGCGAAGCGCGAAGAGGCGACGCTCGCATTTTGGGAGCGCGAGCGCATCTTCGAGAAGTCGCTTACGAAGCCCTCTCCGAAGGGCGAGTACGTCTTCTATGATGGTCCGCCCTTTGCGACCGGCTTGCCACATTCTGGCTCGCTCCTCTCATCAGTATCAAAGGATCTCATTCCACGCTATAAGACGATGCGCGGGTATCGCGTACGCCGCCGCTGGGGTTGGGATACGCACGGGCTCCCGATCGAGTCACTCGTCGAGAAGAAGCTCGGCTTGAAGAATAAGAAAGAGATTCTCGCGCTCGGTATCGAGAAATTCAACGAGACTGCGCGGAGCATGGTGCTCGAGTACGTGCACGACTGGAAGCGCTATATCGAGCGCGTGGGTCGCTGGGTCGATTTTGATAATTCTTACAAGACGATGGACAACACGTTCATCGAGAGTGTGTGGTGGGGGTTAAAGGAGATCCACAAAAAAGGTCGGCTCTACGAAGGCCGCAAGGTGCTGATGTATTGTCCGCACTGCGAGACACCTTTGGCGAAAGCCGAGATCGCGATGGACAACACGTACAAAGACATAACGGAAGAAGCAGTGACGGTAGAGTTTCGTGTCAAAGGGCAACAAAATACGTCACTTCTTGCGTGGACGACTACGCCTTGGACTCTTCCGGGTAATGTCGCCCTTGCTGTTGGTTCTGCTATTGAATATGTGACTATCGAGAAGAAAGATGGAGGCACAGGACCTCTTGTGCGATTTATTCTTGCAAAAGACCGACTCGAGACGGTATTTGGAACAGATGAATTGAAAATAGTGAAAGAACAAAAAGGGAGTGAACTTGTCGGTCTCGAGTACGAACCCCTCTATGAAATAGAAAAGGTAAAAAAATATATAGGGAAGAAATGGCAAGTGCTTCCAGCAGACTTCGTCACGACTGAAGAGGGGACAGGTATCGTGCACACGGCAGTCATTTATGGCGAAGACGATTACAATCTCGGCAAGGCTGAGGGATTGCCGATGGTCCAGCTCTTAAACCCGAACGCAACGTATAACGACGATGCGCCGGAATTCTTGCGCGGGCAATACATCAAGAAGGCGGAGCCCTTGATTAAAGAAGATCTCGAGAAGCGCGGTCTGCTTTTCGCAAAGTTACCGAATACGCACTCATATCCGCACTGTTACCGCTGCGGCACGCCGCTCATCTACAACGCTGTCTCGAGTTGGTTCATTGATATCCAATCAGTGAAAGCGAAGATGCTTTCTGAAAATAAAAAGATTAATTGGATACCAGAGCATCTAAAAGATGGTCGCTTCAAACACAATCTGGAATCCGCTCCAGACTGGACAATCTCCCGTAATCGTTTCTGGGCGAGCCCGCTCCCAATCTGGAAAGACAAAGAGGGGAATGTCACCGTCATCGGCTCACTCGAAGAGTTGAAGGCCCGCACCAAAAAATCCGGCAATACGTATTTCATGATGCGGCACGGGCAGGCGGGTAACAGTACCAACAAGGTATTCGACGCTACCGATACGCCGAAATTTAAATTATCAGAGAAGGGACGTGCGGAGGTAGAGGCATCTGCGAAGAAGCTCGTGGGTCGCGGCATTACGCACCTCTACGCGTCGCCCTTCACCCGGACGCGCGAGACCGCAGAGATCGCGGCGGGCGTGCTCGGCATCCCGAAGGAGCAGATCGTTATCGATGAGCGACTACGGGAGCTTAATATGGGCGATTTTGACCAGACGTCAGATCTCGACGCATTTGATGCGTATCGGAGAGAGCATCGGTATACTGACCCGTTCCCCAATGGTGAGTCGTATCAAGATGCGAAGAATCGGTTCGGCTCGGTGCTCTATGAGCTCGAACAGAAGCAGAGCGGTGCGAATATCCTTATTGTCACGCACGGCATCGGTCTCGAGACTGCCCAGGCGATTGCACAGGGTGCTTCTGCCGAAGAGTCATTGCAGATAGCGCTCTCGCGACCGCACACTGCCGAGGTACGGGAGATTCCCTTTATCCCGCTTCCGCACAACCGTGACTACGAACTTGATTTTCATCTACCATACATAGACCGAGTTTCTCTCGAGAATGAGAAAGGTGAGCCGCTCACACGCATCCCCGAGGTAGTCGACTGTTGGGTCGAGTCGGGCTCGATGCCGTTTGCTGAGTACCACTACCCGTTTGAACATCAAAAAGAATTCGAGAAACGATCTCCGGGAGATTTCGTCTCTGAATATATCGGCCAGACGCGCGCCTGGTTTTATTATTTGCATGCGGTGGGTGTAGAAGTCTTTGGCCGTCTCGCATTTCGCAATGTCATCACGACCGGCAACGTGCTTGCCGCCGATGGGGCGAAGTTCTCAAAGAGTAAAGGGAACTATACCGATCCATATCGGCTCTTTGATCAGTATGGCGCTGATGCATTCCGCTATTACCTCATGTCATCGGTCGTGATGCAGGCCGAGGATATGACGTTTCGCGATGAGGAGGTAAAGGATGCGCACGCGCGCGTGGTGAACATGTTGCGCAACATTCTCGCTTTCTATGAGATTTATAAGGATGAGGCAGGTCCTGCAAACGATACCAGTACGGCGATACTCGATTGTTGGATTCTCGCGCGGCTCGGCGGAGTGATTTTGACAGCAACTGAAGCGTTTGACCGCTATGATGTCCCACACGCAACACGACCAATGCGCGAATTTATTGATGACTTCTCGACTTGGTACATTCGCCGTTCTCGCGATCGTATGAAGGGCGGTAACGCAGGAGACAAGAAAGCTGCACTCATGACCTTGCGGTATGTCCTTAAAGAATTTTCAAAAGTTATCGCGCCAGTCATGCCCTTTATCGCCGAAGAAGTGTTTCGAAGCGTACGAGAAGAGAGCGATCCACAGAGTGTACATCTCACCGATTGGCCCCAGAACGAAATAGGGGTAGTTGAGAGAGTGAAACGGTGGCTGAACCTCTCGAAAGGACTTACGGGAGGCAGTCGTACTCTCGAACTGCTTCAAGATATGGCGCGTGTCCGCACACTGGCCTCTGACGCGCTCCAGTTGCGCCAGAAGGCAGGCATGAAGGTGCGCCAGCCGCTCGCGAAACTCTCGGTACCGGACGCGCTTTCGAGAGAACTCGCGCAGATTCTCGCCGACGAAGTCAATGTGAAGCATGTCTCGACCGAGTACTCGACGATTGAACTCGATACAGAGCTCACACCCGAGCTCGTCAAAGAGGGTGACGAACGAGAGATGGCGCGTGCGGTTGCTGAAGCGCGCAAGACCGAAGGATTTCTCACACACGACACAGTGCGTACGGAAGTGAGTCAGGAAGGGAAGCACTCGGCAGTGTTGTCGACCGGTCCCGTACGCTTCAATCTCATCCGGAATGCGTCATAAATACGAGACGCGCGGTATCGTTCTCGCCCGAACTTCCTTGGGCGAAGCGAGCGCGCTCGTGACGCTACTGACCCCTGATCTCGGTCTCCTGCGCGCTCGTGCACAGAGCGTCCGTTGGTCAGGAGCGAAGCTCTCAGCCGCGCTTACGACCTTCGCCGAGAGCCGGCTCGTGCTTGTGCACGGGAGAGAGGGCTGGCGCGTTGCCGGCGCCGTGCTTGAGGTGAACTGGTTTCAGAAGATCGCGCACGCAAAAGCGCGGACGGTAGCGGCGCGCGTATCGGGTCTCCTTGTGCGGCTGGTGGGCGGCGAGACCTCTGACTCGAGACTTTTCGGGGTGGTGAGAGGCTTTTTCGAAGCGCTCGAGACGCTCACTGAAGATACGCATGAAGCTGCCGAGACGCTCGCGGCGCTTCGCGTACTCGCGGCGCTTGGACTTGATGCGGGGGATATCCCTGGGGCTGCTTCAGAATTTACCCTCCCTGTGCTCGACGAGGTCAGACGGGAGCATTCTCGGTATATTGCGCGCATCAATAACGGCATCGCCGCCTCGGGGCTCTGAAGCCCCGTTTACCTTGCAGAGCACCACGTCTCCTGGGGTATACTAGTACCTAATGCCTCGATTTACAGAAGATGATACCAGCTCGCTCGAGCGGGCACGCGAGCGGCTCTATCGACCGGAGAGCGTTTCGCGCACACGGACACCGCTCGCTTCTCCTGGGGGGCGAGATCTCCCGCATGCGTGGGAAGAACATATGCCACGATCGACTCCGCACCAGGGCGAGCGTCACGTGCGGTTAGCGGGGGTGTTCTTCGTGGTCGCCACCATCTTTTTCCTTGTTGCACTCAGTGTCGCGGGGTACTTCTTCTACTTCGGCGGGAACGTAGTCTCGGTGGACAAAGTCTCAGTCGAGATTCAGGGTCCGACGACCATTGCCGGTGGTGACACCGTACCGCTCTCATTGACCATTACAAATAGGAATCCGACGGCAATCGAGAATGCAACTATCGAGATTGATTTCCCGAACGGGACGAGAGATGCGGCAAACATGCTCAAGACGTATCCGCACTACATCGAGAACCTGGGGACACTCCCAAGCGGTGCGAGCGTGACTCGTTCGGTAAAGGCTGTTCTCTTCGGCGGGGCAGGGCAGGCGCTTGAGCTACCGGTTTCTTTCTCCTACGGCGCTGCCGGCTCCAACGCGATCTTCGTGAAGAAGTCTTCCTATGCGGTCACGGTCTCTACGACACCGCTCTCGGTCTCGATCGACACGCTTACTGAGACGGTCTCGAACAAGCCGCTCACGCTCACGCTCACCGTTCGCAATAATGCGACCGTAGCGCTAAACAACGTGGTGCTTGCCGGCGCATTTCCTTTCGGATTCTCACCAACGACATCGTCAGTCCCCCTCAATAACTCAAGTTTCCTTCTCGGGACCTTAGCACCGGGGGCAAGCAAGGTGATTACCCTTACGGGAGTGCTCACCGGGCAGAACAAAGAGCAGCGGGTCTTTCACTTCACGGTCGGTACAGCGAGTACATCAAATAACCAGACACTCGCCGTGACCTACATGACGCAAGATGCGACGGTTGTTATCGCTGCTCCTTTTATCGACACCGCACTTTCAGTCAACGGGGACCCTTCGGGGAACACCGTGATGACTCCTGGGAGCTACCAGAATGTCACGGTCTCGTATACCAATACGCTTGCGACGACGGTGGGGAATGCAGTGGTCGTCATCACTCTCTCGGGGAATGGTATCGACTACAACAGCGTCCAGACGACAAGTGGCTTCTATAATTCTTCGAATCACACGATTGTCTTCAGTAAGGACACTGACCCCGCGCTTGCGGTGCTCGCTCCCGGCGCCTCCGGCATCGGCGCACTCACCTTCTCGACGTTGTCGGCAGGCGCGCTCCCTCCGACGCCAACCGTAAGCTTCAGTATGTCGGTGTCGGGCACACGCGTCGGGCAGACGAACGTGCCGGAGGAGGTGAGTTCGACCGCGACGAAGACCTTCAAGGTTATGACGGTTGTGACGCTCGTGAACTCGTCGCTGCACTCCTCAGGCCCAATCAGCAACAGCGGCCCAATCCCGCCACGCGCCAATAAAGAGACAACCTATACGATTCTCTGGAACGTGCAGAACAGCGGGAGCGCCGTCGCCGGTGGTACGGTGTCGGCGACTCTGCCAATCTATGTCTCCTACACCAACAAGACGGCTGGCGCAGGCTCCTTCTCCTACGACGAGAAGTCTCGCAGAGTGACCTGGACGGTCGGCGACCTCGCTCAAGGCGGGAGCGCACAGGGAGCCTTCCAAGTCTCGCTCATGCCCTCGACTACCCAGAAGGGTAGTGCGCCACTACTCACGAGTGGGGCAACCTTCTCGGGTCATGACCGCTTCGCGGGCGTGACGGTGTCGGCTACGGCAGACCCGGCGACAACAGAGACCGCAGGAGATCCGGGATATAGTCCGACCAATGCCACGGTGCAATGAACGCTCGTTTAGAGTAGAGTATTTTTATGAATGACTCGAACCTGATGGAAAAGATTGTCTCCCTCGCCAAGCGGCGCGGGTTCGTGTTCCCCGGTTCTGAGATCTATGGCGGTCTCGCCGGGACCTTCGACTACGGCCCGATGGGTGTGGTGCTCAAAGAGAACGTGGAGCGCCTCTGGCTACAGATGTTCCGTGGCTCTCGCGATGACATGTACGGCGTCGATGCAGCGATACTCATGAACCCGAAGATCTGGGAGGCAAGCGGTCACGTCGCCGGCTTCTCCGATCCGCTCGTTGAGTGTGAGAAATGCAAAAAGCGTTTCCGTGCTGACCATCTCGAGGATAAGGAGAAGTGTCCCGAGTGTGAAGGGACGCTCGGTGCAGCGCGACAATTTAACATGATGTTCAAGACGCACGCCGGTGCGATGGAGGACGACTCGGCGGCGGTGTATCTGCGGCCCGAGACGGCCGGCGGCATCTTCACAAACTTCAAGAGTGTCATGGACTCGATGCACCCCAAGCTCCCGTTCGGTATCGCACAGATCGGCAAGGCATTTAGAAATGAGATTGCTCCGCGCGACTTCATCTTCCGTTTGCGCGAGCTCGAGCAGATGGAGGTTGAATATTTCGTGCAGCCTGCCGAGTGGGAGCAAGCGTTTGAAGAGTGGCGCAAGATGATGCATCTCTTTGCCGAAGCGGTCGGGCTGCCGCACGACATGGTGCATGAGCTTGAGGTGCCGGAGAGCGACCGAGCGTTTTACAGTAAGCGCACGATTGATTTTGAATACGATTACCCCTTCGGCCGCAGCGAGCTCTGGGGTCTCGCGTATCGTACTGACTACGACCTTTCGGCGCATGCGAAAGGGTCTAATGTTCCGCTCGTGTATACCGATGAGACAACGGGAGAGAAATTCGTCCCGCACGTTATAGAGCCGTCGCTTGGTGTCGACCGTACGATTCTCGCCATACTTGCGAGCGCATATAAAGAGGACAACATGGGCGGGGAGGTGCGCACCTATCTCGCGCTTACGCCCAAGATTGCACCGGTCAAGGCGATGGTCTCGCCTCTTCTCAAGAACAAGCCCGAGCTCGTCTCAAAGGCGCGCGAGGTACGCAAAGAACTACAGAAAATCCATCCGACAATCGCATGGGACGATAACGGCAATATCGGCAAGCGCTACCGCCGCCAAGACGAGATCGGGACGCCCTTCTGTGTCACGATTGACTTCGATACGCTCGGCGAGACTCCGGAGTTGAAAGATACGGTGACGCTTCGCCACCGCGACTCGGGGGAGCAGGAGCGCCTTACGGTTGCTGAAGTTGCTGCCCGAATTCGCTCCGCGATTGAGTAACGAGCGCCTGCCTGTCGGCAGGCATATATGCTAGGATTTCCCTATGAATAAGAAAGTCCATGTCTCAATCACGTCGGGCACTATCTTCACGGCACTCCTTGTAGTGGCAGGCGCGTACGTCTTCTGGCTCCTGCGTGACCTCGCACTCCTCGTCTTGACCGCTATCGTGATCGCCTCAGCTATCGAGCCGGGCGTCGCGTTCTTTATCCGTCAGCACATCCCGCGCTTCGTGGCGGCTCTCCTTGTCTACGTGCTCGTCTTCGGTTCGGTCTTCTCGCTGCTCTACTTCTTCTTCCCGCCGATTATCGCAGATGCGGCAAACTTCCTCTCTGCGATGCCGAAGTATCTCGAAACGCTCAATGCCTCTTCGTCGTTCTCGGGTATCGCGAATGCAACGGACCTTATCGGCGACCAGGGAGGGATACAGTCATTTGTTCAATCGCTTTTCTCGTTGCAGTCAGTCTTTACTACGGGCTCAGGCGGCACCCTGCAGCTCTTCGTGACGTTCTTCGGTGGTATCTTCTCACTCGTGTTGGTAATCGTGCTCTCGTTCTACTTCGCGCTCCAGGACACCGGCGTCGACGACTTCCTCCGTATGGTGATGCCTGTGGCGTATGAAGAGTATTCGGTCGACCTCTGGAAGCGTGCGCAGAAGAAGATAGGCTTGTGGATGCAAGGACAGATACTCCTCTCGGTTATTGTCGCGATACTTGTATATCTCGGCCTGCTTATCATCGGCATCCCCTATGCGCTCCTGCTCGCAGTCTTCACGGCGATAGCGGAGATTATCCCCATTTTCGGTTCGCTCATTGCGGGTACGGCAGCGGCAGTCGTCGGATACTCTGACGGCGGTGTCTCGCTCGGTCTTATCGTCGCCGGCCTCTTTGTCGTCGTGAACCAGTTCGAGTCCAATCTTATCTATCCGCTCATTGTGAAGAAGATTGTCGGTATCCCGCCGCTTCTCGTTATCGTGGCGCTTATTGCGGGGTACACGCTCGCTGGCTTCCTCGGGGTCCTTCTCTCGGTGCCGGTGGCGGCAGTTGTCCTCGAGCTCATCACGGACTTTGACAAGAAGAAGCGCCGCGAGCACTCGCGAAGCTAGATCGAATATGAGTGCGCGCTACCTCACCACCACTATTCCATACGTGAATGCCGATGCTCATATCGGTCATGCGCTCGAATTTGTGCAGGCAGATTGTGTCGCGCGCGCCGCTCGTTTGCAAGGCGACGATGTCTTTTTCAATATCGGAACCGATGAGCACGGGGCAAAAGTGTACACCAAGGCCAAAGAAGCGGGGCAGGAGCCACAGGCATACGTTGATGAATTCGCAGTGCGATGGCAGAAATTCGCCGATGCCCTCGATATTTCGTATGATTTTTTCTCTCGTACGACGAGTGATACACACAAAGCCGCAGCGCAGGAATTTTGGCGTCGCTGTGCTGCCGCGGGCGATATTTATAAAGCTCTTTACCAGATCAAGTATTGCGTCGGTTGCGAACTCGAGAAGACCGACTCTGAGTTAGTAAATGGCCGCTGTCCGATCCATCCGAATCTCACGATCGAAATACGCGAAGAAGAGAACTATTATTTCCGTCTTTCCAAATATGGCGATGCGCTTTTGAAACTCTACGCAGACACGCCTGATTTCCTTATGCCCGAGGAGCACAAGCGCGCCATGATCGCGCTCATCAACGCGGGCCTTAAAGATTTCAGTATTTCGCGTGTCGCCGTTAAGATGCCTTGGGGCGTGCTGGTTCCAGACGACGACGCTCACGTCATGTACGTATGGTTCGACGCGCTGGTGAATTATATTTCAGCAATCGGCTGGCCGGAGAATGAAGAAACATTCAAGAAATGGTGGCCGGTCACGCAACTCGCAGGTAAGGATCAGGTGCGTCAACAGGCGGTGATGTGGCAGGCGATGCTCCTTTCTGTCGGATTGCCGTTCTCGAAACAAATTTTCATCCACGGATTCATCACGTCAAACGGACAGAAGATGTCTAAGTCACTGGGCAACGTAATCGATCCAGTTGCGGTAATTGAAAAGTACGGTACTGATGCTGTCCGGTATATCCTCTTGCGGCACGTAAGCCCGACACAAGACTCAGACCTCACGCTTGAGGCGATCCACGACCACTACACGGCCAACCTTACGAACGGCCTCGGCAATCTCGTCGCACGGGTGATGCAGCTCGCCGAGACCTATCTGTCTGCGCCAGTCGCCGCCTCGTCCGCAGCGAGCGAACCAATCAGCGATTTCAAGTTTAACGAGGCGATGGATGCGGTTTGGGCGCGCGTAAGTGCCGCTGATGAGCGCATTACACGAGAGAGACCCTTTGTCGTGGTGAAGGAGAATCCGGAAGAGGGGAAGCATGTCATCGCTGAACTCGTTCAAGAGCTTTATCGAATCGGAACAAGTTTGCGCCCGTATATGCCTGCGACCGCCGAGAAGATTATTCAGGCAGTGAAGGAGAACAAAAAGCCCGAGAATCTCTTCCCGCGGCTTTGACAAAAACACCTTCGTAACTCATAATCATTTCGGAACTCACGCGCCGCGCGAGTCGTGTACAGGGGGAGTCATGAAGAATCTGAGCAAGTGGGGAGTTCGTATCCTTCCTCATGTTGGTCTTGCGGTGGTGGTGTACGCGTTTTTCGTGTACAGAGATTTCGACACCACTGACGGTCTAACGCCGATATTCGCCGCTCTTGGTGTCGTGGCGGTCGTCTGTTTGAAAGCAATGTGGAACGGTGATTTGGTTCGTGTCGCTGCCTCTGCCTCTGCACTTTCTGTGGTACTCGCTGTCCTCTGTTTCTTCCACGGTGCGGACTGGTTCACGTGCATTTTCGGTTTCTTCGCACTTTCGACGATGTATCTTGCAAAGAAAATCGAAAGGTAGAAACCGGCAGTTATGGGCGGCTCGAGTAACTTCGAGTCGCCCAATTTGTTTTATGTTACGCTCGATGTATGCAGGTCAGATATATTGATACACATTGTCACCTTCAGTTTGATTCATACCGAGAAGACGAGGCGGCAGTAATCGAACAGATGCGCGAAGCGGGCATCGCAGGCATCGTGGTGGGCTGCGACCTCGAGACGTCGCAAAAGGCGGTTGAGCTCGCAGAGAAGTACGAACATCTCTCTGCCTCTGTCGGTTTGCACCCCAACCACGCTGACGAAGGATTTGATGTTGAGGAATTTCGTAAGCTCGCTACACACTCAAAGGTCGTCGCGATAGGGGAGTGTGGGTTGGATTATTTCAGACCGACTGACGTAAATGATGGAGTAAAAGAAAAACAGAAAGAGGTTTTGCAGAAACATATCGAGCTTGCGACTCTACTCGACAAGCCGCTCATTCTTCATCCGCGGCCAAGTAAGGGGACGATGGACGCCTATACTGACTTGATAGAGTTACTGAAGGTAGCTAAGGTCTCGTATCCAAATCTATGCGGGGACGCCCATTTCTTTGTTGGCGGGATTACCGAAGCCCGGGCACTCATTACCCTTGGCTTCACAGTATCTTTCACCGCTGTTATCACCTTCGCACGCGACTATGATGAGGTTATACGGGCTGTTCCGCTCGAGTCGATTCTCTCAGAAACCGATGCGCCCTATGTCGCCCCCGCTTCTCGCCGCGGGAAGCGCAACGACCCGCTTGCCGTCATCGAGGTCGTCTCTAAAATTGCAGAGATACGGGGCGAAGACCTTGAGACAGTGCGTACCACCTTGCTTGCCAATGCGAGGCGCATGTTCCCGCAGGCCTAGTCGCGCTCGCTCTGGCCGCTCTTGCGAGCAGCAAAAACCCGTGCTAGGATGCGGGAATTATGGCTAAGAATCAGGATGAAGAGGTGCGTGTCGACGAACTCGATGAAGCGGGGCAGGACGCCCGCGTCTACGAGCTCGGCTTCCACCTTGACCCCGAGCTCCCGATTGAAGAGGTAAAGAAGGCGTACCACGCGATACGTGATCTTATCGCTGGGAAGGGGGAGCTTATCGCAGAGGGTGAACCGGTAAAGGTACAGCTTGCGTACACGATCTCCCGCCAGGAGGTCGCCGGTCGCCGCGACTTCGACTCAGCCCACTTCGCGTGGATCGTATACGAGACCACCGCATCGAGCCACGCAGAGATCCTCACGACTGTGAACGCGAACAAGCAGATTGTCCGTTTCATCGATCTCTTGACGAGTAAGGATGCCGCTCGCCACGCAGTCGAGATGCGCGAGATTGCCCTCAAGATGCCGGAGCGTACCGAGGATGCAGAGACAGTCGCGGGTGCAGAGCTCGACGCGGCGCTTGAGAACGTCGTTGTATAATACAAACATGTACCTCAACAAAGTATTCCTCTACGGCAATCTGACGCGCGACCCTGAGCTGAAGGCACTCCCTTCAGGCAGTCAGGTCGCGAACTTCGGCATGGCGACTAACCGCACCTATAAGGACAAGAACGGCGCAAAGCAAGAGGTGACCGAGTTCCACAACGTCGTCGCCTTCGGCCGCACCGCAGAGGTTATCGCACAGTATGTGAAGAAAGGCCGCCCGATCTACGTCGAAGGCCGCCTCCAGACGCGCGCCTGGGACGACAAAGAGACCGGCAAGAAGAATTACCGCACCGAGATTATCGTAGACAACTTCCAGTTCGGTGCCGACGGCGCTGCACGCGGTGGTGCTCCTGCAACAGGAGGGCAGTCAGCCTCGCACGAGGAGCAGCCCGCGCCGAGCGACTCTGAGGCGATTAAGTATCCGGACGAGGAGATTAATCCGGAAGATATTCCTTTCTAAACTTTTAAATAGTTAAACATTTCACCATGGCCTACCAAGCTGAACGAGAAGAGATAGAGATCAAGAAGTTTATCGACTACAAGGATGTCGTATACCTCAAGCAGTTCACCAACCCGCACGCTAAGATGCTCTCGAAGAAGCGCACAGGGATCCCGGCCAACAAGCAGCGCGAGATTATGCAGGCAGTCAAGCGCGCCCGTTACATGGCGCTCATGCCGTACATCGCCGCGTAATTAGTACGCAAGAAACAAAAAAACCGCTCTGACGCGGTTTTTTTGTTTCGTTTCACCTACGCCTTCTCAACGCGCTCGGTGTACTCACCCGTGTCGGTGTTGATGCGGACGATGTCGCCCGTGTTGATGAAAAGCGGCACGTTTACTTTGGCGCCGGTCGAAAGCGTCGCGAGCTTGGTGCCGCCACTGACCGTGTTGCCTTTTACCGCCGGTGGCGCATCCTTCACTTCGAGTTCTGCCTTAATACCAATCTTTATCGTCATAGGCTTCTCCTCGTAGGTAAGTACCTCGACTGAGGTGTTCGGCATGAGCCACTGCACCTTGTCGTGCATTGTATCTTCGGGGAATGAGAAGCGATTCTTGGCGTTACCCTCTTCGGCGAACCAGCTCTCGCCTCGGTTGGTATAGAGATATTGCGCCTGCATCTTGCCCACGTCAGCCTCAGTCACGGTCTCGTTCTGGTGAAAGGCTATCTCGAGCACCTTGCCGCCGACGAGTTGACGCAACTTCGTCTGGTTGACCGGCTTTCTCTGCTGCATGCGGAATATATGCGCTGAGAGCACTTCATAGGGCTCGTTGTTGTAGTTAATAATGCACTTTGGGAGGATTTCGTTATAGCTGAGTACTGCCATATGAATAGATTTTAGGGGTAAGTTGTAAGGGATAAGAAACTAAAAACTCAAGAAATGAGTTATAAAAAGTATCCCGTCAAGACGGGAATTAGTGTATGCTAGCAGACATTATGAGTTTTTCAACCACGGACCTGAGCCAGCTCTCTGATGCAGAGATTCTGGCGCGTTCTTCGACGGAGCCCGACCTCTTCGCTCTCCTTGTCCGTCGTTACGAGGCAGCACTCCTGCGCCGCGCACGGACGATACTGAAGAGCCCCGAGGATGCTGAGGAGGTGGTGCAAGACGCTTTCACAAAGATGTACCTCTACGCGGACAAATATCATGCACAAGAGGGCGCGAGCTTCTCGTCATGGATGTATACCATCCTCAATCGTGTCGCGTATACGAAGTACCGCACGAAGAGTGTCGAGTGGGGCAAGCGTGCGGAGCTTCTCCCTGAGCACTACGAGTCGCTGCCGGATGCGCGGGCAGAATTCTTAGAGGACCTTTCGATACGAGACGAAGTGGTCGCTGCGCTTGCAAAGCTCCCTGAGACTGCAGCGAAGATCTTGCGCCTCCAGTTTATCGAAGGGAAGACGCAAGAAGAGATCGCCCAGGCTGAGGACCTCTCGATCCCTGCGGTAAAGACGCGTGTGCACCGAGCGAAAAAACTTTTCAAACAAGCCTATGACGAACAACACTATGGATAATAATCGGACAAACATCGAACGTATCGTGATGCAACGTGTGCACCTCATCCGTGCGCTTCGCCTTGTCGTCTCGACCAGCGTTGTCTCGACCCTCGTGTCGCTTCTTGCGCTCTGGGGTATCGGGAGGGAAGTGTGGGTCGCCCATGTGCTGCAAAACACCCCGGCTGACCTCGTGCGTATCCCGCAGTTCTACCTCGCGGCCTTTATCCATACGCGACTCGTCGTGCAGGTGCTCGCGCTCTCTGCGCTCGCCGCACTCTTCTTCGCTGCGCGCGAGATCAGTCGCGCACTCGCCTTTATGAAGAGTACCGAGAGCTCCTAGCCCTCAGCGAGCTTCGCCTTGATCTGCTTCAGGAGCTCTTTGGAGATGTCTTTGTTGTCGCGGAGGAAGGTGCGCGTCGCGTCGTATCCGACAGCGAGCTTAGTCTCGCCCATCTTGTAGGTAGCGCCAGACTTCGCGACGAGGTCGAACTTCTCGCCGAGCGCGATAATCTCCCCTTCGCGGCTGATGCCCTCGTTGTAGAGCAGGTCGAATTCGGTCGTCTTGAAGGGGGCAGCGACCTTGTTCTTCACCACCTTCACCCGCACGCGGCCGCCCACGACCTCCTCACCCTTCTTAATCGAGGCGATGCGGCGGATATCGAGACGGATCGAGGTATAGAACTTGAGTGCCTTGCCGCCCGGCGTCGTCTCTGGGTTGCCGAACATGACGCCTATCTGCATACGGATTTGGTTGATGAAGATGACGATGGTCTTGCTCCGTGCGCAGATGGCAGTGAGCTTGCGGAGCGCCTGGCTCATAAGCCGGGCCTGCTTGCCGACGTGCTGAGCCCCCATCTCGCCCTCGATCTCGTCCTTCGGGGTGAGCGCGGCGACTGAGTCGACGACGATGACGTCGACGTTCCCGCTTCGCACCAAGCTCTCGACGATGTCAAGCGCTTGCTCGCCCGTGTCGGGCTGCGAGATAAGGAGCTCTTGGAGCTTCACACCGATGCGGCGGGCGTACTCAGGGTCGAGTGCGTGCTCTGCGTCGACAAATGCTGCGATGCCGCCAGCCTTCTGTGCTTCGGCTATAACGTGGAGGGCTAGTGTGGTCTTGCCTGAAGATTCGGGGCCGAATATCTCGATGATACGTCCACGAGGGAGACCGCCGATGCCGAGTGCGGCATCGAGCCCGATAGAGCCGGTCGATACTGCGGGTATCTTCTGCGGCACTCCGGCGCCATAGGTGGTGATTGCTTCATCGCCAAACTTGGTGCGAATCTCTTTGAGCGCCTGCTCAATCGATTTCTGCCGCTCGGTTTTGTCGGTGGTTGTTGCGGTTACGGTCTTAAGCACTTTTTCTTTTTTTGGTTTTCCGAAGGCCATATGAATAAGGTTGTTAGGCGCTAGGCTTTAGGCGTTAGCTGATACACATCATACCACTCTACTAAAGCCTAGTGCCTAAGGCCTAATTGCCTAGTTTAAGGGACGAAGACAGAACGGGTCGCGGTAACGGTCCTACCGAAGCGGTCGGTCGCGTCAAAGGTAAGTATAGATCCTCCGCGGGGGAAGGTAAGGGTTGACGAAAAGTATCCGCTCTGGTCGTGGAGAACGAGCGCACCATTGAGCGACAGTTGCGCCGCACGCGGGGCTCTCCCGGTAACCGTGACAATGCCGCCCGGGAAGGGGGCATTATCGAGAGGAGAGTCGATCGAGAGGGAGGGGCCGGCAAGAAGTGGCCACGCCTCGACACATCCGTAACCGCCGAGGAGGAGAAGAACCGTGGCCAGGAGGTACTTGGTCATGGGTTAAAAGACCTCTTCTTCATCGGCGTCTTGTGTAGCTGGGGCGCCGCCTTGTCGGCTGAGCACCTCGCGTGGCTTGCTCCCATCTGCGGAGCCGATGATGCCTCTTGCCTCAAGCACATCCATGAGCCGTGCGGCCCGCGAGTAGCCAATCTTTAATTTGCGCTGCAAGTACGAGGTTGAGGCGCGACCGGCCTCTTCTACCGCAGTACGCGCGTCTTCGTACAGATCGTCGTCGATATCATCATCGTCGAAATTGCCATTGATAAGGCCGATAACGTCGTTTGCCTCGGCGCTTGTGCCCGTGCCGCTCCCGCCGAAGTCAATCGAGGAGAGATCGCCGGCGTTGTGGCTCTTGATATAGCTCACGACCTTCTTCACCTCTGCTTCGCTGATGAAGGCGGTCTGGATGCGGACCGGCTTCTGCATGTCGCTTGAGAGATAGAGCATGTCGCCTGCGCCGAGCAGGGTCTCTGCGCCCGAGCCGTCGAGAATCGTGCGAGAGTCTATCTGAGAGGCGACCTGGAGCGCCATGCGCGTCGGGACGTTCGCCTTGATGAGACCGGTGATCACGTTTACCGAGGGGCGTTGGGTCGAGAGCACGAGGTGGATACCGACGGCGCGTGACATCTGTGCGAGCCGGACAATCGAGGCCTCGAGCTCGCGCGGGTAACTCTGCATGATGTCAGCGAGTTCGTCGATGACGATAACAATGTAGGGGAGCGCCTCAGGCATCTCGGCGAGACCCTTCTTCTTCGCAGGCTCGAATATGGTGGAGTGATACGAGTCGATATCGCGCACATGCTCTGCCTCGAGAATATTGTAGCGGCGTTCCATCTCCTTTGCGGCCCACTTGAGCGAAAAGATTGTCTTCTTCGGGTCAGTGATGACCGGAGTAAGGAGGTGGGGGATACCGTTGTAGGCGGTAAGCTCGACACGCTTCGGGTCGATCATGATAAAGCGCAGTTGGTTGGGACCATTGCGGTAGAGAAGCGAGGTGATGATCGCATGTATCGCGACTGATTTCCCCGATCCGGTAGCACCGGCGACAAGGCCGTGCGGCATCTTCGCGATGTTCACGTAGTGCGGCGTGCCGGTGATATCGCGGCCAAGCGCGGCGAGGAGGGGCTTCGTGCTGTCGCTCCACTCAGGAGCACCGAGAAGGCCGCCGAGGCCGACCATTGCCTTGACCGAGTTCGGCACTTCGATCCCGACAAGCGACTTGCCGGGGATGGGTGCCTCGATGCGCACCGGGTGCGCGGCGAGTGCGAGTTCGAGATTGTTTGCAAGCGAGATTATCTTCGAGAGGCGCACGCCCTCAGCGGGTTTTACCGCATAGCGCGTGACGGTTGGTCCGACTGAGACCTCGTCCATCTCGAGGTTGATGCCGAAGTTCTGGAAGGTGCGTTTGATGATATTCGCATTCGCCTTGATGTCGCCGACGCCCGGCTTGCCACGGTCGGCACCGAGTATCGAGAGGGGAGGGGCTTCGTACTCGGCATCGAAGTTTGCGATGCCGGTCCCTTGAGCGTTTCCGGTGCGATTGAATATCGTCACGACCGGTTCGCGCTCGGGAGGAGTAGAGAGATCAGATTCTTCGTCGAGCTCGTCCTCTTCGTACTCCTCGGCATCTTCTTCTGGTACACCGACGACGGCAAGCTCTTCTTCAGAGGGTTCTTCGCGGCGAGAACGGATACGCTCCCAGAGCGAGAGCACATTCTCACTGAGAAGCGCTCCAAGCGCCTCGAGGTCGCTCACGATTGCAACACCGATGGCGATGGTCGCCACCAGGAGCACGAGTGCTCCCCAGAAGCTGAAGAAGCCCATAAGCATCGTCCCTTCCCACGTGCCGAGCATGCCGCCGAATTCTGCTCCCGGGAAGAGTCCGGCGAAGGCGAGGACAGAGGCGCCGATGATAAGGAGGCCGGTGCTCGTGAGTGTCGAGAGTGTCGGCCGTCCGAACCCTGCATAGAAGCCGGTTGCGAGCAGGGCAAGCGGGAGAAGGAATGCCCCGATGCCGACAACCGTATAACTTGCAGCAAAGATCGCTGTGCCGACAGGCCCTGCGGCACCGAAGATCGCAAGGACAAGCAAGACGCCGGCAGCGGTGAGAACGATAGCGGAGGCGTAGCGGATAAGTGTGTCGTACTCTTTCACGCCCTCTTCACGACCGCGCTTGCGCCGAGTAGTATTGCCGTTTTTGCGACTCATATATAGGTATATTGTATCACTAAGGACGCGCGCCCCGCACCAACTCGACTCTCAGTACGATGTAAGCCGCGCGAACGGGCACGGGCGTTCTTGCAAGAGAGGTGGTGCGGGGTATACTGTCTCATACGATATGAGACACGAACCATCAGATATGGGACATGGTAATGAAATCCGTCATGTCCCTATGAAGGGTAAGGACGCTCATAATGGTGATTTTGTCTTAGAAAAAAGCATATTTAACAGCATTTTCGAAAAGGACATACGGAGGGTTTTTATCTACAAGAAGTCTGAGCGTCTCGCAAAAGCTATCCACCTCATCGCGCCGGCCTTCGCCGAGTCAGTGTCGCTTCGGAACCGTCTCGACCTAATCGCGATCGGTCTTGTCGACGCCGCGATATTGCCGTCGGGTGCCGCTCGCACCGCGCTCTCTCGAGAACTCCTTGCTCTCTCGAGCGTGCTCTCCATCGCACGTACGGGGGGTCTCCTCTCGCCTATGAATGTGGAGCTCATCACGCATGAAGCCCATATGCTGCTTCAAGAAATCGCTGCCTATGAAGAGCCGAGACTCTTCCTCGACGACGCGCCAACTCTCTCAAGTATTGCGAAGAAGACACTCGCACAAGACGCGGCACAGCACGCAGATGTCACACGCGCGAAGCATAGTGCCGCTGCTCGCCCTACCGGCAGCAGAGCCGCCTCAGGGAATAAAGGACATATAAAGGACACGGGTAGGGCAGAAGGTCATGTAAAGGACAGACAGGAGGCTATTTTGTCCGTTATAAAAAATAAGGGCACGGCAAGCATAAAGGACATCTCAACCCTCATACGCGGCGTTTCTGAGAAGACTATTCAGCGCGAGCTCATTTTGCTTATCGAGGCAGGATTCGTGAGTAAACAGGGCGAACGTCGCTGGAGCACGTACTCACTCGCATAATCCCGCGGCAACCCTTCCTATATATAGGATATAGGTAAGTTTTGACTCTTCTTCGCGTCTTTGGTAGTATGACGCTCGTGGTAGCAACTAGGGCATAGGGCACTCTAAAAGACCGGAAACGGTCTCTTCTGCGTTCCTCTTGATTCTCGTTGTTATCCACACGTCAGTAGTGGGAACCCTTGTTTCCGCTATATACTGACTGTAGTCCTTACGGGGACTTTTGTTCCCTAGGGGCGTACTTTGATAACGGAATAGTCTAACGGGAGTTAGACATCAACCCTTGCCAACTAACCCATGGCGCACTGGTCGATACCGTGCGCTGTGGGGTAGTGTGAAAGTGAACGTTCGGTGCTCACTCAAACCAAACTTGATTATTACGTGCTCCTTAAATCCTTAACAATTGTTTATGAAAACGGTAACTACAAAAGCGATCGCGAAGGTCGCAGCAGTGGCGACCGGACTCGCAATGGCGACGTCAATGCTCTCGCTCGCGCCTATCGCGCATGCGGCAAGCTTGACCACCGCGCAGGTCCAGTCGATTCTCTCGCTCCTCACTTCGTTCGGTGCTGATAGTTCGACAATCGCGAATGTCCAGGCTTCCCTCACAGGC
>JBAYJI010000006.1:0-30668 GCA_041665205.1 Minisyncoccota bacterium
CCTCCATTGCGAGGAGATCCGCAGGAAGACGGACCACTTTTCGTCGGCGGAGGTCAAGGCGGTCTTCAGGGATTACAACAGGGAGGTGGGCCGCCTCTGCGAACAGATCGAGCGGCTGAAGGTCTGAATAGGCGGCGGAAACCCGGAACCCCCCGACCTTCCCGGACCGGCGCTTCGAAAATGATGGTATAAAAGGAATCGTCTCCAAGAGATCAACGGCAAATCAGGAGGTACAGCATGACCAGCGCAAAGAGAAATTGGCTCATCGCCATCGTCATCATTGTCGTGGTGGCGGGCTCCCTTTATTCCTTCTTCAAGGGAACCTACAACCAGTTCGTCACCCTGGATGAGGCGGTCAAATCGTCCTGGGCACAGGTGGAAAACCAGCTTCAGCGGCGCTACGACCTGATCCCGAATCTCGTCGAGACGGTCAAGGGCTATGCTGCGCACGAGGCAAGCGCTTTTGAGAACGTGACCAAGGCGCGTGCGGCCGCGATGGGTGCGGGCAGTGGGACTCACGCCGAGCAGGCGCAGGCTGAGAACCAGCTCTCGGGCGCACTCAAGACCCTCTTCGCCGTCTCTGAGGCGTACCCCGATCTGAAGGCGAATCAGAACTTCCTCCAGCTCCAGAAGGAGCTTGGTGACACCGAGGACAAGATTCAGGCCTCACGCCGCTTCTACAACACCACCGTGATGTCCCTCAACACCGCACTCCAATCATTCCCCGGCAACCTGATCGCCTCGACCTTCAACTTCGCACAGATGGACCTCTTCGAGCTCGGCGCAGACGAGCAGGCAGCAAAGCAGCCGGTGAAAGTGCGGTTCTAGCTTGGTATGGAATCCCCAAAGCCTAAACGAGAACTCTCAGAAGTGGGTCAGCTTGAGTGGGAGATAAAAGAGATGGCGGAACAGCACGAAAAAGAGAAAGATGCTCAAAAAGGGTTGAACGAATGGGAGAAGGAAGAACGAGATACGCAATATGGCATAGAGCCTCTTACCGGACTGAAAAGGCGCGAAGTCCTCGTATACATACTCGACCAATCACTCAAAAAGATCCGCGAAGAAGGGAAACATCGTAAGGAGGGAATTTCTTTGATTTTTATCGACCTCGATAAATTCAAGCAGGTAAATGATACACACGGTCATTCAGCGGGTGATAGCGTGCTGATAAAAGTTGCGGAGCTCTTGGAAGGTGCGGTTCGCGGAACTGACATAGTGGCGCGCTACGGCGGAGACGAATTTGCAGTTTTGTTGCCGGACACGAGTGAAGAGAATGCAGTGATTATTGCAAAGAAGCTTCTGACAGTGCTCGATAACAACACCGAACTAAACTTCGGAGTCACCGCAAGCATCGGCGTCTGTTCATCGGAGGTATCAACTGCCAACGATGCAAGGGATTTCATCAAACATGCTGACGAAGCGGGATATGTCGCAAAGCGGGCGGGAGGGAACAGGATAGAAGTATACAAATAAAGAATGTGAATCTCTACGAACAGCGTTCAAGCAATATTCGGCGGACCGGGGCTCTGATACTCGGCTTTTTGGTCGTGGTTATTGCCGTCGGGTATGCGGTCTCTCTCTACTTGGGCAACCCGGGCATCCTCTATATCGCCATCGTTATCGCCTTTGCGACCAACTTCTACGCGTACTGGCAGTCAGACAAGCTGGTCCTCTCGCTTAATCATGCGCGACCGGCCTCGCGCGAGGAGTTCTTCGACCTCTACACGGTGACCGAGAATCTCGCGATAACCGCCGGCTTGCCGAAGCCGAAGCTCTACGTAATCGACGACCCAGCGCCAAACGCCTTTGCGACCGGTCGCGACGAGGCGCACGCAGTCGTCTGTGCGACGACGGGGCTGCTCGCGATGCTCACGCGCCCCGAGCTCGAGGGCGTAATCGCGCACGAGCTCTCGCACATCAAGAATCGCGACATCCTCTTGATGACGATCGCAGTGGTGCTCGCGGGCTTCGTCGCGATCGTGGCGGACATCTTCCTCCGCGTGTCGCTTCACGGCGGGGCGCGCAGCGACAACAAGCAGGGGAATGCGATTCTCATGATTCTCGCTGTAGTCGGGATTATACTTGCGCCTATCGCTGCGAAGCTCCTGCAGATGGCGGTCTCACGCCGACGCGAATTTCTCGCTGACGCTTCGGGGGCACTCCTTACCCGCTATCCTGAAGGCCTTGCCTCGGCGCTCCGCAAGATTGGTGCGGCGAATATCCCGATGCGCACCGCTTCGCATGCGACTGCGCACCTCTTTATCGACGAGCCATTTGGCAAGACAGAGGGGAGCAAGCTCGCGTGGCTCGAAGGAATGTTTGCCACGCACCCGCCGATTGAGGAGCGCATTAAGGCGCTGCTTGGTAACGGTTCGTAAATTGCGGAGGCGGGGGGATTCGAACTCCCGAGACCCTTTCGAGTCTGCCGCCTTTCCAAGGCGGTGCACTAGACCACTATGCGACGCCTCCGTACGCACTTTATATCAGAAAATCTCAACTCATGAAAGAAAAGCAACCCCGCGTTGAGCGGGGCTGCTTTTAATCATCGGTGT
Organism: Minisyncoccota bacterium; assembly: GCA_041665205.1. Taxonomy (GTDB): domain Bacteria; phylum Patescibacteriota; class Minisyncoccia; order Phycocordibacterales; family Phycocordibacteraceae; genus C7867-001. The sequence continues at coordinate 2,553 of JBAYJI010000006.1, forward strand.
TAGCGCTTCGTCTTGAAGGTGACGATATTGCCACGGACAGTACCGAAGGTATTTGTGGAGACGAGCCGATACGCGTACGTCGTGTTCGAGGCAACTCCGGTAAGCTCGATAGAGACGTTTACCGGCGTATCGCCTGAGCCTGTGGCGACGCTGTGCAGCGTACTGCCGAGGATATTGTTGAGCGATACGTCAGTGCCGTACTCAAACCAATAGCTCGTGCTGTCACCGTTTGGGTTCACTGCACCGTTGAGCTTCGCGGTAGAGGTGGTGATATTCGTCGCCGCCGCAGTGGTCGCGCTTGGTGCCTTCGCCGTCGTCGCCGCAGCAGGTCCGGCTGTGGTGAAGACGAGGATCGTGCCGTTTACCGTGCCGAACTGGTTCTGGGCGTTTATACGGAAGTAGTACTTGGTCGCAGGTGCGAGATTAGATACCGATGTCGTCTCGGTGAAGGCGACAGCTCCCGCCCCAGCAGACTTGAGGCTCGTCGTGTTGCCCAGGTTGTTCGAATCGCCGTACTCGAACCAGTACGAGGTCTCGGAGTTGTTCGGGTTCACTCGGCCGTTTAGGTTCGCAGAGGTGCGCGAGATGAGCGTCGCAGCGTCTGAGGTTATGGTAGGACTATTGCCGACCACCGGAGGGTTGTTGTTGGTCGTGAAGCTGAGGATGTCGCCGTTTACCGTGCCGAAACTGTTTTGTGCCACAAGGCGGAACGAGTAGGCCGTGTTTGCTCCGAGGTTCGTGAGGTATGCAGGCGCACTGATGCTCGCGTATCCAGAGCCGATAATCTGAGCGCTCGTGCGGGCGCCGAGGCTCGCCGTCTTACCGTACTCATACCAATACGAAGTCTGACCGCCGTTCGGGGTCACCTTGCCGGTGACCACAGCAGTAGAGTTTGTCGCGACGATGAGCGTACCGGTGGTGACCTGAGGTGCGGCTGAACTTTGCACTGTTTGTGGGGGCGTGTTCGTGTCGGTGCCCGTTTCGGTGGCTACCTGCTCTGTCGGGGCAGTACCTCCGCTACTTAGAAGCCACACACCGCCGCCAATGATAAGAATGGCTGCGAGTATTCCGATAATAAGATTGTTGTTCATACAGAAAGAGGTGAGAGTGTGAGTAATAGAGTGACAAGGTGATTCTCTGTATGGAGCCGCGAGGGGCAAGATTCAATGACAGACAAGAAAAAGCGCCGGAGATTGCTCTCCGGCGCTGCTTCGTCTCGCACTACTCATTCCGGTATATGGAATGACTCGACCCCCTCCCATCCGCCACGTATGGTTGACTTCCGATACAGATCTATCGTCTTGATCGGGACGGTCAGGGGATTGAACTGTATCCCTTGGATCTTCGGCCACGACTGGTCGAATACCGGAGTTACCCCCTTCGCGATTGTGACGTGGAGGGTGTTGTCCCCCGCGTACTCGCTCTCCTCGTACCCGGGCAGGGACGAGAGAAAGTCGTTGATGCTGACCCAGAGTGTCGCTGCGCGGAGCGTCGCCTGTGCCGGAAGAACGATGTACTGCCGTTCGAAGGCGTAGAGCCCGTGGAAGGTCGCGCGCGTTTGTCGCATCAGTCTCGTGACGCGCACAAGACCCCGCCGCAAGACCGCCTCGTCGACTCCGTGTATCGGTCGATGAAAGGACATGTGCGGCGCGAGCTCATAGTGGGGCGGATTGATCCCGGTTTCGTGAGCGACCTTGTCCATCAGCTTCACTACTTCGCAGCAGAATGGGGCTACGATCGGGATTACCACAAGATGCTTGTGCATGGTTAACTCCAGTGTGGTTGGTTAAAAGATCGGAAACAGCTGAAGACATTGAACCACCTACAGACCACTATGTCAATGGAGTGGCGCGAGGTGATTAAAGACGCGAATACCGAGCATGATAGAGTAGAAATCAACATGAAGCGCCGCCTACTCTACGGAGGATTTGTACTCATCGTCATCGGCGGAGCGCTTGTGCTGCTCTCGCAGGTAGCAGCGCCGGCGAACACAGCGCCACTTGAGGAGTCGGTTGCAGATTTCGGCGGTGTGTCCTTAAGAATCGACTATGCGACAACAAGTGCAGAGCGCGAACTCGGGCTTGGCGGCCGCACGAGTATCCCAATCGACTACGGGATGCTCTTTGTCTTCCCAAAGGACGATTTCTATGGCTTCTGGATGAAGGATACTCTTGTACCGCTTGATATGTTCTGGCTCGATTCAAAAGGACAGGTTATCTCGATTTCTCAGGAGGTCGCGACCTCGAGCTACCCGGATGTCTTTTATCCGACAGCACCGGCACGGTATGTCCTAGAGACTGCCGCAGGCTTCGCGCGCGCTCACTCGGTCGCCACCGGCACACCGCTTCAGTTGAAAAATTTCCCGGTTGTTACAGAATAACGCTGTCCACATAGCGTTTCGCGTGAGCAGGAGTAAACTTGGTCATAACGAATCAATTTATTCACTTCGCGTTGTAACCTCTGCCTATGTCAAAAACCGTCAAAGTTTCTGCTCGCTCGAAGACCGCAACGCCCGTCGTTGCAGCAGCTCCGAAGCAGCCGGTCTCGAAAGAAACGATGCGCTATCGCGAGATGATCTCGCAAATCGAGAAGCGCGACGGCCGTCTCGTACCGTTTGATTTCGAGAAGATAGTCTCGGCGGTCTTCAAGGCGATGGCAGAGGCAGGCGAGGGCGGACAAGAAGACGCCGTGCTTGTGGCGCACCAGGTAGCAGGCGAGCTCGGCCGCTTCGCAAAGAAGTATAAGAGCTTTCTTCCGACCGTTGAGGGCATGCAGGACTCGGTCGAAAAGTATCTTATCTTAAATGACTACGTGAAGACGGCGAAGGCCTATATCCTTTACCGCGACAAGCGCGCTCAGCTGCGCGCCTCGCACGCTGAGATCCCTGCACATGTGAAGAAGCTTGCCGAGGAGAGTAAGAAGTACTTCGAAGGCAATGCACTCGGCGAGTTCGTCTACCTACGCACCTACGCGAAGTGGATCCCCGAAGAGGGTCGGCGCGAGACCTGGATCGAGACCGTCGATCGCTATATGGGCTTTATGCGCGAGAACCTCGGCACCAAGCTCACCGAAAAGGAGTACGCCGAAGTACGCACCGGTATCCTCAAGCAAGAGGTGATGCCGTCGATGCGCCTCATGCAGTTCTCGGGTGAGCCCGCGCGCCGCTGCAACACGTGCGCTTACAACTGCACCTTTACCGCACCGACGAAGCTTGAAGACTTCGCCGAGATCATGTATCTCTCGATGCAGGGTTGCGGTGTCGGCTTCGCGGTCGAGAGCCAGAACATCGAACAGCTCCCGCAGATTATGAAGCAGGCAGGGAAGAAGCTCGAGACGCACACAATAAAGGACTCGAAGGAGGGGTGGTGCGATGCGCTCACCTTGGGGCTCACGACCTGGTATGCGGGCAAGGATGTCACCTTCGACTTCGGAGAGATTCGCCCGGCAGGCGCACGATTAAAGACGATGGGTGGCAAGGCCTCAGGCCCAGAGCCGCTGCGCTCGCTCTTGGCCTTCGCACGCGAAAAGATCCTTTCTCGTGCCGGTCGCCGTCTGCGCACAATCGACGCGCACGACATTATCTGTAAGATCGGCGAGTGCGTGGTCGCCGGCGGCGTGCGTCGTACTGCGATGATCTCACTCTCTGATCTCGACGATGTTGAGATGCGCGATGCCAAAAAAGGGCAGTTTTATATGACCGATCCGCACCGCTCGGTGGCGAACAACTCGGCAGTCTACGAGGTGCAGCCGACCAATGCCGAGCTTATGGACGAATGGGTCGCACTGATGAAGAGTGGGAGCGGTGAACGAGGCATCTTCAATCGTGCCGCACTTGCAAAGACGATGCCGAAGCGCCGTGCAGACTACTTCAAGACGGTCGGCTTCCTCGGCGAGGACGGTGTGGTGCGCGGCTCGATCGGCACCAACCCGTGCGCTGAGATTATCCTGCAGTCGAAGCAGTTCTGTAATCTCTCAGAGGTTATCGCACGCGCAAGCGACACCGAGGCCTCGCTCTTGCGCAAGGCGCGCCTCGCAGCTATCCTCGGCACCTACCAGTCGACACTCACGAATTTCGGCTATATCTCTAAGGACTGGACCGATCACAACAAAGCAGAGCGGCTCCTCGGCGTCTCGATCACCGGTCAGTGGGACTCGCCCGTCGCACGACAGGCAGAGGTGATGGCTAAGGTTCGCGATATGGCGGTCAAGACGAACGTCACCTACGCGAAGCGCTTCGGTATCGAGCGCTCGATGTCGGTCACGGCGGTGAAGCCCTCGGGCACGGTCTCACAGACCTTCAATTGTGCCTCAGGTATCCACCCGCGCCATGCACCGTACTATATCCGCCGCGTGCGTATCAGCGCGACCGACTCGCTCTTCAAGATGATGCGGGACCAGGGCGTGCCGTATTATCCTGAGGTGGGGCAGTCACTCGAAGAGGCGAATACCTACGTATTCGAGTTCCCGGTCAAGGCTCCCGACCACTCGAAGGAGGCGAAGTTTAAGGACGATCTCACGGCGCTCGACCAGCTCGAGTACTGGAAGCGGGTCAAGCTGAACTACACCGAACACAACCCTTCAGCAACCATCTCAGTCTCTGAAGACGAGTGGATAGGTGTGGTGGATTGGGTGCAGAAGAATTGGGACATTATCGGCGGACTCTCCTTCCTCCCACGTTCTAATCATATCTATCGTCTCGCGCCCTACGAGACGATCACGAAAGAGGAGTACGAGGCCCGCCTCGCGCGCTTCCCGAAGGTAGACTACTCACAGCTCCTCTCCTATGAGCGGCAAGACGAGTCGGATATGAAGAAGGAGCTCGCCTGTGCCGGCGGTACTTGCGAAATTATCTGAGCCGCCAAAAGGCTCATCTGCGGCGTTGCTCGCGCCTCGCATCTGCGCTTTTTCTTTGCCCTTGAAATTCTTACGCGGCTCGATTTTACAAGGTTGAACCTCGTTCCAATATAAGAAGTATATACGGGCTCATTTGGCGGCCCAGCCGGGAGACTTGACAGGAAAGCTGGTTAGTGTATACTATAAGAAGTTAACAGGTCCTTGAATATCTTGCGAGTGGTCATAGCCAAAAGGAGCTGAAAGCTCGGCTTTTATTGGCTATGACCACTTAGGTCTTAGTCCTGTGCCTATTAGGCATAGGTAAACCGCAACTATTAGTTGAGGAGAAAGACCATGACGACGATGAAATACGCAACGCTCGACCTCGGTACAATCGAAGCCGTCTTTAACAAACTCGGCGGTCTTGAAGGAGCCAAGCGCTTTCTCTCTGGAACCGCTGAAGTGGTGCTGAAGAGCATCTTGTCGCTCGTAAACGGCAAGATCGCTTCCGATGCGATCAAGACCTTCGACCCGTACGTGTTCTACGAGGTGCGCGATGGGCTCTGGATCGGTGACTTCTTTCGAGACAACGTCCTGGCGAAAGCCGCCTCGGTCAAGAATCTACCGGCGACGACACTCAAGTCGTTCGAGCTCACTAAGAACGCCTACGACCGCGACATCACTGCGTGTCTGCCGCAAAACTACGAGTTCGATATCTCCGAAGCGCTCGCACGCATCGCGCAGATAATCGAGCAGCAGCCGAACGGGAAGGAAGGCGACCTGCTCAACAACGGCTACGCCAATCTGTTCTACGTTCCCGGCTACGTCGTGCGCGTGAGCTGGGGCGCTGACTGCCGCAGCTGGGGTGTGGGCGCGTGGGAGCGCGACGATGACGGCTGGAGTGCTGGCTTTCGGGTGTTCGTTCGCAACTGAACACTCTGCACCTTTGCGAATTCCGGCTCGAAGACACTTTGTATCTTTGAGCCGGTTTTTCTTTTGTATACTAAAGATGAATCTTCGGACGTTTCGGCTACGGCTAAAGCGGAAGACTCGGGAAGTAGTACGATGCCAGAATTTGTATGGCTACGGCTCTATAAAGTGTGCGCGCACTATTCTCAAACAAAAAATAGAACAGTTGGTATGCGGTGTTAGTGGGCTTCAATGCCCCGAATAAGATTCAGTCCGGAGAAGATTCAATGGATGGTGATACTGACGGCATCGCATATAAGTTCCCGGCTACGTCGTGAACGTGAACTGGAACGCTGACAACCGCAACTGGAATGTGAACGCGTGGAAGCGCGACGATAACAACTGGAATGCTGGCAATCGGGTGTTCGTTCGAAACTTTCCTATTTCTCCCGCGCCGATGACAGCGCGGGAGTTTTCGTCATAAGACCTTTACGCCAACCGCCTATCATCCGACCGATTTCCTCCACCGCTGTTCCAAGCCCCGCATAGTGAGCTCGTGATACGAGTTTCGTCTCCCAAGCGAGCTGAATGAAAAATTTTAGCCCGTCTATGCGAAGAGTAACTGTTGCGAGTGCGGAAAGTTTCGCATCTCCGCTCGCAAACGTAGCGATGCGGATACCGTCAAGCGTATCAAGAAAGAGACCGTCTATTTTTTCTCCAATACCAAAGCGCTCTTCCCTGGGCATGTTATGCTTAATCGGAAGCCACAGTACGTATGACTGTTTCGCACGCTCAAGAACAGGCAGGAGTCGCGTCGGGGGGGGGGTTGCTCATGGAGTCTTAGGTACGACAATATCATTTCGGTTGAAAATTTGCTTGAGGCATGGCGGGAATTCATACGAGGGAAACGGAAACGCGATGATGTGCAGGAATTCGGACGGAATCTAATGGGGAATGTTCTGGCTCTGCATCAAGACCTTGCGGTAGGCGCGTACCACCATGGCGGCTACCACCACTTCAAGATAGCCGACCCAAAACCGCGCGACATTCACAAAGCGAGCGTCCGCGACCGGCTCGTACATCACGCACTATACCGGACTCTCTACCCGTTCTTTGATCGCTTATTTATTTCCGACTCGTACTCTTGTCGATTAGGGAAGGGAACACACAAGGCCATGGATCGCTTCCGATATCTCGCACAGCAGGTATCAAAGAACGATATACGCACCTGCTGGGTGCTCAAATGCGATGTCCGTAAGTTCTTCGCATCCATCGACCAACAAATCTTGCTGAGCATTATCGAGAAGGACGTCTCTGATGAGCGTATTCGCGTGCTCATTTCAAATATCGTTGACAGTTTCGACTCGGGGACAAAAGGGAAGGGCCTCCCGCTCGGTAACCTCACAAGCCAGCTCCTCGTGAACATCTATATGAACGAGTTTGATCAATTCGTGAAGCATGCGCTCAAAGCTAGGCATTATGTCCGTTATGCCGATGACTTCGTCATTCTTTCCGATAATAAGGAGTATTTAGTAAAAACACTTTCATATATGAAAGTGTTTTTGTGCGACCGACTGAAGCTTGAGATGCATCCCGACAAGGTTTCCATTGAGACACTTGCTTCGGGCATCGATTTCCTCGGCTGGGTGCATTTCCCTGACCACCGTATCTTGCGCACAAGCACAAAGCGACGAATGTTGAAGGCATTTCGTGGGAATCCAGAAGAGGCGATTATTGCGTCGTACCGCGGTATGCTTAGTCACGGGAATGCATACAAACTCTCGAAATTAATTCCAGACAAGAAACACAAATGAGAAAACTCGCGCAGGAGCGCGAGTTTTCTCATTTTGTAGACCGGGCCGATAAGCCGAATTCTGTCGAGGACGACCATTTATCTGGGTCCCGCTTTACAGCGGGACTCGAGCGGCACTTCCCGCTGTAAGCGGGACACGGCCTTGCATGCGGGTAAGGATTTGATCGTTGCACCCCGGAAGTTACCTTCCGGACTCGCCCCACTTCGCATAAAGCTACGCGGGGCGCCTCCTCACTTTCGTTCGGAGGCGTCTCTGTAGGCACCTCTATCCTTGCGGACGACGGGCGTTACCCGCTACCTGATTCCCGTCACACTTATGCAGTGTGGCGGGGCATGTTCGGACTTTCCTACCCGCTCATTCTTGGAGAATGGGCGGGTCGGTCGCCTAGCTCGGTCCGAGCTCATTATACCACAAGTATTAAGAGTATTAATCTGTGGAGGAATGCCTTTACAAAGGTCGCTTCGCGGTATACTAAACGACATTATCACTGAGTAGCATCAATACAATCAACCATGCCTCCGCAATCACCAGTCGTTTCGAATCGTCGTTCGCTCGATACCGTTAGCATCTGGGCACTCCTTACCACACTCGTTGCAGCAATATTCACATATATACCGTCGGTCGCCGTCTCATTCTCGACGACGAAGACCTTCTTGCTCGCAGCTGGTGTCATTATTACCCTCGCACTCTTCATCCTCGCACGTCTTTCTCGTGGCAATGTTATTTTCCCACCAGCAATGCTTATCGGTGCGCTCTGGTTGCCAGTAATCGCGTACGCTCTCTCGGCATCATTCTCAGGCGTTCCCTTCATGAATGCGCTCTGGGGAATGGCGCTTGAGCCGGACACGCTCGGCTTCATGTTGATTGCGGCATGCCTCGGTACGCTCTCTGCGCTCATCCTGCGGCGTCCTGATCACTATAGCTCGTTCCTTCGTGTCGGTGCATATGTCTTTGGTGCCGCAGTTCTCCTGCAAGTGCTCATCATCATTGTCGGGCAGTTCGCTCCGAATACTATCTCGCCCGCGTTCTCGATTGTCGGCTCCTTCAGCGATCTTGCGTCGCTCCTCGGTCTTGGCGTCATCACCTCTCTTATCACGCTCCGGTTCCTCGACCTCTCGCGTCGCACGCGTCGCATGCTCCTTGCAAGCACGGTCGGAGCGCTCTTTCTCCTCGCAGTAGCGAACACCTCGCTCGTGTGGATACTCCTCGCCCTCGTCTCCCTCGGGCTCTTTGTCGAGGCAATTATGCAGCGCGGTTCTCGATCTGCTGATTCTGATCTTGACGAAGCCGTCGTCATGGACGAATCGCCGACCGGAGCAGACGAAGGCAATCACTCGATGGTGCTCCCGCTCGGTGTCCTCGCGGTCTCGCTCTTCTTCCTTATCGGAGGTCAGCTCGGCGGCGCACTCGCCAACGCGCTCCATGTGAATATCCTCAGCATCCGTCCGTCATGGCAATCTACGTTCTCGGTTGCACAAAAGGCATACTCCAGTTCTGCAGTCTTCGGTTCGGGTCCGGGCACCTTCGGTATTGAGTGGCTCAAGTACCGTGACGCAAGCCTCAACTCGACCGTCTTCTGGAACGTCGACTTCAGCTCCGGTATCGGATTCATCCCGACCTCGTTTGTGACGACAGGCATTATGGGTGCTCTCGCGTGGCTCGCATTCCTGCTCCTCTTCATAGTGATTGGTTTGCGCATGCTTATCGTGCGCACACCGCAAGACACATTCGTCCGTTATGTCGCGATAGTCTCGTTTATCGGTTCGGTCTATCTCTTCGCTACCGCGTTATTTGACCTGCCAAACACGTTTATGGTCGCACTCGCCTTCGCCTTCGCAGGGCTCTTCGTTTCGACGATGCGCTTTGCGGTACGCGGCGCACAGTGGGGAGTCATCTTCGCACGCAGTCCGCGGCTCGGCTTCGTTATCGTCTTCTCGCTCACTATCGTCCTGCTCTCGTCGGTCGTTGCTGCGTACTCACTTGTCGGGCACTACATAGCGGCCGCGCAGCTCGCGAGCGCGAACGCAGCGATCTCTGCAGGAGATTTTGAGAAGGCCGACAAGGCCGCTCAGAGTTCGATTTCGTTTGCCCCTTCTGCCACGGCGTATCAGATCCTGGCAGGTATTGCGAACGCGCGTCTCGGCGAGATTGTCGCCTCGTCAACCATGCAAAAGACTGCAGCACAGCAGGCGTACCAGGCAGCGCTCTCCTCGGGTATCAATGCCGCTATGACGGCGACAAGCCTGAACCCGTCTGACTACCAGGGCTGGCTCGCGCTCGGGAATCTCTATGCGCAGGCAGTACCGCTCGGCGTCACTGGCGCGTACGACAGTGCGAAAACTGCGTACACTAAGGCCGAAGCCTTGAATCCGACGAATCCGCAGATCCCGTACATCATGGCGCAGCTCAATATCGCCAACAAAGACACCAAGGCCGCGAAGGAGGACTTGAAGAAGGCAATCACGCTCAAACAGGATTACACCGCCGCTATCTTCCTCCTCTCTCAGCTCGAGGTGCAGGACGGCAATGTGAAAGAGGCGCTTGATGCAGCGCTTGCCGCAGCCTACTTCACGCCGGATAACCCGAATATCCTCTTCCAGGTCGGTATCCTGTATGCGGTACAGAATGACTACCCAAATGCCGCAGCAGCGCTCAGTGCAGCAGTGGCGGCGAATCCGCAGTTCGCAAACGCGCGCTACTTCCTCGCGGCGGTGTACGCGAAGCAAGGCGATATGCAGAACGCGATTACGCAGATGCAGGCGATTGCTGACATGTCAGCCGAGAATGCACAGGCGATCGCTCCGCAGCTTGAGGCACTCAAGGCAGGGAAGAGCCCGTTCCCGGCAAACCTCCTTTCAGCCTCTCCGGCACCGGTTAAATAGCGGGTTGGTAACAAAGAAAATTAGAGTATTATAAGGCGATGGTTCGAAGTATTCTCGAGCGCATCGTGGCACCGGTACGCGGCCTGCACCAGGCCGCGTACTTGCTTGCTGCCCTGACACTCGCCTCACAGGCGCTCGCGCTCCTGCGCGACCGGACCTTCGCACACACCTTCGGCGCGGGGCAGGTACTCGACCTTTACTACGCGGCGTTTCGCGTGCCTGACCTAGTCTTCGCCCTCGTCTCTTCGCTCGTCAGCGCCTATGTGCTGATCCCGCGCATCACGGGTATGGACAGGGAGTCGACGCGTCGGCTCCTCTCACAGTCAGCGTCATTTCTCTTTGGTGTCGGCGGGCTTATCTGCGTCGTGCTCGCGATCTTTATGCCGCAGTTCCTCGCGCTCCTGTACCCGAGCTTCGTCGACTCTCCGCAGCATGCTGAGTTCGTCTTCCTCGCACGTATCCTTCTCTTCCAGCCGATCCTGCTCGGTCTCTCGGGCGTGCTCGGGAGCGTGACACAGGTGCACCGGCGCTGCACACTCTTCGCACTCTCGCCAGTGCTCTACAACCTCGGCATTATTCTCGGTACCGTTGTCCTCTATCCGCTCTGGGGTCTCCCGGGTATCGGTCTTGGTGTGGTGATTGGCGCCGTCGCGTACCTCGCGGTGAATATCCCGGTCGTGATCGACGCGGGAGTGATGCCGCGTCTCACTATCCCGCGCTTCGCACTCATGAAGAGCGTGGTACGAGACTCTGTCCCGCGCTCGCTCGCGCTCGGTATGGGTTCGGTCACGGCACTTGTCCTCACCGCTCTTGCTTCGCGGGTCGGCACCGGCGCGATCTCGGTCTTCACCTTCGCGAGCAACCTCGAAGCGGTCCCGCTCGCGCTTATCGGCGCCTCCTACGCTGTCGCGGCATTCCCCGCGCTCTCTGAGGCCTCGGCACTCGAGCGGCGCGACGAATTCACCGGCATACTCTCGGCGAGCGCGCGTCACGTTATCCTCTGGTCGATTGTTGCCCTGGGTCTCATCGCCGTCCTCCGTGCACATATCGTGCGCGTGATCCTCGGCACCGGAGCATTCGACTGGGATGCGACCCGTCTCACGGCTGCGCTTCTCGCAGTGCTCGCGGTCGGGCTCGTCGCCCAAGGGCTCGCGCTCCTCTTCTCACGTGCGCTGTATGCAGTGCGCCAATCATGGCGGCCGCTTCTCTATCAAGCTGCGGGCGGGGCGCTCTCGGTGGCTCTTGCGGTCATGTTCCTTGCTCAGCCGGCAGGGGGTCTGCAGGCTTCTCTCGCAGCCTTCTTAAAGGTGGGGGACGTCCCCGGTACGGCCATCTTGCTTGTGGCACTCGCGGCGACTCTCGGGCAGATCTTCCTCGCGCTTCTCTCGCTCTTCGCCCTGCGAAGCGTCTCTCCCGGGCTCTCGCGCATGCTCTCGCGGCCGCTTGTCGACGGTTCTATCGCCGCGCTTGCCGGCGGCTTGGCGGCGTATGCGACCCTCGTGCTCGAGGGTGGTATCGCGCCCCTCACGACGCTCCTCTCAGTCTTTCTGCAGGGCTTTGTTGCGGGCATAGCGGGTCTCGTCGCTGCGGCGCTTGCCCTCTACGTGGTTGAGAATGAAGAGTTCCGCATCGTCGTGAACGCGCTCTCGAGATTGCTTAAGTTCCCTGACCGCGAGACCCCCATCCTCCCGCCCTCTGCTGAGGAGCCGGTACAACCATGAATATGAGCCAGAAGCATATTCGAAACTTCAGCATTATTGCCCATGTGGATCACGGGAAGTCGACCCTGGCTGACCGCTTGCTCGAGCGCACCGGTGCTATCCCCGAGCGCATGATGCGCGACCAGGTGCTCGACCGGATGGACCTTGAGCGCGAGCGCGGCATCACGATCAAGATGCAGCCGGTACGGATGAACTACGGCGAGTACACACTGAATCTGATCGACACGCCCGGACACATCGACTTTTCCTACGAGGTCTCGCGCGCGCTCCACGCGGTCGAGGGGGTGCTCCTCTTGGTCGACTCGACGCAGGGTGTCCAAGCACAGACGCTGACGACGCTCGCGATGGCGCAGGAGCAAGGGTGCGTCGTGATCCCGCTCGTATCGAAGATCGATTCGCCGGCGGCGCGCGTCGCCGAAGTCTCGGCCGAGCTCGCGAAGCTGGTGCACGTCTCGGTCGACGAGGTGCTCGCAGTCTCGGGGAAGACCGGTGCGGGTGTCGACGAGCTCCTTGAGGCGATCGTGCAGCGTATACCTTCGCCGGTAAACGGAGCCCCTCCTTCGCACAAGGCTACGGAGGGCGAAGCGCGAGGGCTCATCTTCGACTTTTCATATTCAACGCACCGCGGCGTGGCCGTGTATCTGCGTGTCTTTGACGGCGTGTTCAAGAAGGGACAGCCGCTGACCTTTCATGCAGCAGGGAAGGAGTTCATCGCGCTTGAGACGGGTATCTTCACTCCGGGTGAGACGCCCGCAGACTCGCTCTCGGCAGGAGAGATTGGCTATATCGTGACGGGTATCAAGGAGCCGGGCGTGGTGGCGGTCGGCGACACGATCGGTATCGCCAAGGGCACCCTACCGGCGCTGCCTGGCTATGCGCGCGTGCGGCCGGTGGTCTGGGCCTCGGTCTATCCTGAGAGTCAAGACGACCTGCCGCTCCTGCGCAAGTCGCTCGAACGCCTGCGGCTCTCTGACTCATCGCTCTCGTTTGAAGAGGAGTCCTCGGGTGTGCTGGGGAGAGGGTTCCGCTGTGGCTTCCTCGGCCTGCTCCATCTCGAGATTATTACCGAGCGATTGAAGCGCGAGTTCAACCTCTCGCTCATCGTCACGATCCCGACGATCTCGTACGTAGTGACGAAGACAAACGGCGTGCGCGAGACGATCTATACTCCGGCGAAGTTCCCCGAGTACGGCGATATCTTGAAGATTGAAGAACCGTGGGCGAAGGTCATTATCATCACGCCGCCCGAGTCGGTGAGCGCGCTTGTCGTGATGCTCTACGACCATGAGGCGCAGACGCTCTCGACCGAGACCTATGGCGACGGACGTATCGAGATGACGATCGAGATGCCGCTGCGAGAACTCATGCGCGGCTTCTTCGATAAGTTGAAGAATATCTCTTCGGGCTATGCCTCGCTCTCGTACGAGATACTCGCTGAGCGAGAGGCAGACGTCGTGCGACTCGACGTGCTCGTGGCTGACGAGCCAGTGCCCGCCTTCGCACGGGTAATCGCGCGCCGGCGCGTGGTAGAGGAGGGGGACAAGATGGTCGAGAAGCTGCACGGTATCTTACCGAAGCAGCTCTTCGTCACCAAGATACAGGCGCGCGCGCTCGGGCGCATCATCGCCTCACGCTCGCTCTCGGCGATGCGCAAGGACGTCACCGGCTACCTCTACGGCGGCGACGTCTCACGCAAGAACAAGCTCCTCGACAAGCAGAAGCGCGGCAAGAAGAAGATGCTCGAGCGGGGGAGAGGGAAGGTGAATATTCCCGAAGAGGTCTTTATGAAGATGGTGCAGTCGTCTGCAGAATAATCTCCCCCTTCAGTTTTGCTATACTGGTGTTATGCGCGCAAAACAGTGGCGGAAAGGGGTACTTATTGGCATCCTCCTCCTTGTTATTTTCTGGCTCGCATCAAGCATCTGGAGCCTTGCCGGCAAGGCGCACATCGCCGTCTCGCAGGCGCAGGAGGTAAAGTGGCAGTACGACGAGCTCGAGAAGCGCAAGGTGGCGCTCGAGGCCAATCTCGCCGCGCTTGCGACACCGCGCGGCAAAGAGGCGGCTATCCGCACCGCCTTCGGGGTTGCGAAGCCTGGAGAAGAGGTTATCGTAGTGGTGCCGCCTGCTCCGGCGAGCACGACGCCACCCCAGTCGTGGTGGCAGAAGATATTGAGTTGGTTTTAGTTGAAGTCTGACTTCAACAGAGAATGCGGGCATGGTTCAGTGGTAGAACGATTGCTTCCCAAGCAATAAACGCGAGTCCGATTCTCGCTGCCCGCACAGAATATCAAGGCCTCGCCTTGCTAGGAGTGGTGTGGATAACTCCACGTGGTATACTCGCCCTATAACCAAATGAATATGGATAAAAAAGTAACAATTTACAGTACGCCAACGTGCCACTTCTGCCAGATGACGAAGGATTTTCTTAAGGAAAAGGGTATCGGCTACACCGAGCACGACGTCGCTCACGACCTCGAGAAGCGCCAGGAGATGATCCAGAAGTCCGGCCAGATGGGTGTACCGGTCATATTCGTAGGCGAGGAGATGATTATCGGTTTTGACCAGGAGAGGCTCGTGTCTACTCTTGGCATTACCGCATAATTGTCTCGGCCCTCTTAGTTCAATGGATAGAACAGCCCCGTCCTAAGGGGTAGATGCTGGTTCGATTCCGGCAGGGGGCACAAGCGAATATACGGCAATAGGAGGTGCTAGAATAAAGGTATATGGACCCAGAAGTAAAACGTCAGCTTGAAGAGATTCACGCGCTCGCGAAGGACAACCACCAGATGCTCCGCGCCATTCGGCGCCATCAGTGGTACGGATTTATCGGCACAGTCGTCTTCTGGGCTGTCTTGATTGTTGCGCCGTTGTATCTCTATCAGCAATATCTCCAGCCGTTTGTCGCCAAGTATCAGGTGACGACCGGTATGACCACCACAGGCCCCTTCGGCCTGCCGACTTCCGCTGATCTGCAAAAGCTGATAAACTCTTTCACAGCGGGGAAATAACCCGGCATTGCCTAGGTAGCTCAGTTAGTAGAGCATTCCCCTGAAGAGGGAAGGGTCATCAGTGCAAATCTGATCCTAGGCACAGATATGTGGCAAAAGTTCTTCTTCTGGGTGCATCGATACGAGCGGCACCTCTCTGCCTTTGCGATGGTTGCAGGCTTCGTTATCGACAATATATTCTTCGAGCGGGTCGATCTCTGGCAGACACAAATCGTATTCGCCTCCTATACGGCGATGTGCTTCGTCGCGATCCCGCTCCTGCAGTGGTTTGAGACGCGCGCCGCGCGCGGCGTCACAGTGCCGCGCTGGCGCTCACTCCTCCCGCTTGTGACCCAGTTTGCGCTCGGCGGGTTCTGGAGCGGCTTTGTCATCTTCTACGGCCGCTCGGCGGTGCTCGGTGCATCGTGGCCTTTTCTCCTCTTCATGTTCCTCGTCTTTCTCGGGAGCGAATACTTCCATCAGTATCATGAGCGGCTCGTCTTCACGAGTGTACTCTTCTTCTTCGCGCTCTACTCCTACGCGATCTTTGCGCTGCCGGTCTATACGGGCACTATCGGCCCTCTGACGTTCCTCGAGAGCGGTGTGCTCGCCGTAAGCATCTTCGCCCTCTTCACGATGCTTTTACGTGTCCTCGCGCGTGAACGGTTCTTAAGTGACGTGTGGCGCATCCGCGCGGGCGCGGGCGCGGTGCTCGTGCTTATGAACCTCTTCTATTTCACCAATGTCCTGCCGCCCCTCCCGCTCTCGGCGACTGCGGCAGGTGTCTACCACACCGTGTGGCGTGTCCCGGGGGCATATCTCGCGACCGAGGAGGTGGGGCAGACGTGGCAGGTGCGCTATCTCGGGTTTGCGCCAACGCTGCACCTGGTACCGGGAGACTCGCTCTCGGCCTATAGCTCGGTCTTTGCGCCGACGACGCTCCACACGACGATTGTGCATCGCTGGCAGTGGTATGACGCGCTGAAGAAGCAATGGACACTTCGAGCGACAATCACATACCCGATCATGGGTGGCCGTGACGGCGGGTATCGCGGTTACTCGACCGCGCTTGCAGGAGAGGAGGGTCAGTGGCGGGTCGATATTGAGACGGCAGATGGCCGCCTTATCGAGCGGTTGCCGTTTACCGTGGAGCGAGTAGCAACTGCGCCTCTTGAGGAGACGGTTACGCTCGATTAGCCGGCCTTCACGCGGAGCTTGGTCTGTTTCGCTTTGTCGAGCTTGGGGAGGATGATAGTAAGGAGACCGTCCTTAGCACTCGCCGAGGAGGCCTCGACGTCGATCTCTTGTGGGAGGAGTATCGTACGGGAAAATGAGCCCCAGAAGAGCTCGCGGGTGAAATAGTCTGCGCTTGCAACCTGCTCGCGCTCCATGCGGGAACCCTCGATCTCAACCATGTCGCGGCTTATAGAGATGTTGAGTTCGTCGGTGCGCACACCTGCGACGAAGGCACGGACGACTATGTCGCTCGCCGTTTGGTGGACGTCGACAGGAAGCTGGCCCTCAGAGCTCGGGAGGTCGTCGTCTAGCGGAGCCGGGCGGCTCGCCGTGTTGTTGTTACCCATATGGAGGCGCATCTCCTTGTGCGGCGTTTTTGTCGGGACGGTCTGCTCCTCGTCGAAGGAGTCAAAGTCGTTGGTGACCGGAGAGCTGCCGGCAAGTCGATCGAAAAAGGAGCGCTTCATAGTCATAAGGGGCGAGTAGTGTTATTGGTTGCGATACTGGAAATATTTTAGCACCTCGAAGGCTGCGAAGAAAATGACAGCGACCATCCAGATGAGGAAGAACGCTGCAAGCGTGGTCGAAGTACCTTGGTTAATGATAAGCATGTTGAAGGCAGTATGCAATGCGATGGCGAGGATAAGTCCGGTTGCCGCCGCTACCATACGCATGAACGGATGCGCCCGAGAGGAGAAGGCGAGCGCGAAGCCGATTGCCGCGGAAGCGACCACGTGGAGCAGGGTCGAGCCGAGGAAGCGTACGTCACCGGTAAAGAAGCTTGAGGCGAGACTCCCGTCGACAAGCGGTGCAAGAAGGAAGAGCATGTTCTCTACGGCGGCGAAGCCGAGCGCCACGGTGAGCATGTAGATTACGTAGTCGGGCGCCTCGTCGACCGCGCTTCTCCAGAGGATGAAGGTTGCAGCCACCCCGTACTTCAACACCTCCTCAATAAGCGCCCACCCGGTGAGGACTGGCAGGGTGCCGATGATGTTTGCCTTCACGAACTGCTCGAGCGGGAGCGCGACCGGCACGGCCACCATGCCGGCGATGAAGGTCAGGAGGATAAGCCTCTTCGGCTCAGGGTGCTGTGCATCTTCTTTCAAAAGGAAATAGAGCCAGATGAAGGAGGGGAGGAGTCCACCGATAAACGCGTAGCCGAGTGTCGTGAGGGTCACGAGAATATTGTAACAGGTCCGACGGTCTTCACCGGTAGTATGTTTGCTCAGCGCTCCGGGCCGCTAGGCCAAGTCCTACTACCGCAAACACACTACCGGTTCAGACCGCGTCCGGCCAACGGGCGACCATGAGGAACTTCGCGTCCTTCGTCGGCATCGATTGCCAGATCTCTTCGGTAACAAACGGCATGAAGGGGTGGAGGAGTCGGAGCGTGCGATCAAGAAGAGTGACGAGGAGCGCTTGTCGGGAGGCTCGTGCGGCGGTGTCGCTCCCCGAGAGGATAGGCTTGGACTCTTCGAGAATCTTGTCAGCGAGCTCGTGCCAGGCGTAGTGGTAGATCTTTTCAGCGGCCATGTAGATGCGATATTCGTCGATATCGGTCGAGACGTCGCGTGAGAGTGTCTGGAGTGCAGAGAGGAGTTCGGCGTCGCCTGCGGTGAGCTCGGTTGAGAGATCTGCACCGTTTGCACTATCGAGTACAAATCGCGCGATGTTCCAGAGCTTGTTCGCGAAGCGGCTGTAGCCCTTGATCTTCTCCTCGCTCATGCGCATGTCGGTGCCAGGGGTGTTCCCGACGACGAGCGCCATACGCGCCGCATCGGCGCCAAACTTCGCCGTGACGTCGAGCGGGTCCATGTTATTGCCGAGTGACTTGCTCATCTTCCTTCCAGACGCGTCGCGTACGAGGCCGTGGAGGTAGACCGTCTTGAAGGGGATCGTGCCAAGCGTGAATTCGGTCATGAGGATCATACGCATGACCCAAAACGGCAAGATGTCATACCCGGTCTCGAGAAGGTCAGTGGGGTGATAGGTCTGGAAGTCCTTTGTGTTTTCTGGCCAGCCGAGTGTAGAGAAGGTCCAGAGACCTGAAGAGAACCAGGTATCAAGCGTGTCTTCGTCTTGTACCCAGCCTTCACCTTCTGGAGCTTCGCCCACGACGGCCTCTTCACCTCGATACCAGACAGGGATACGGTGGCCGTACCAGATCTGCCTGCTGATGCACCAGTCGCGCAGGTTCTCGACCCAGTGAAAGTATGTCTTCTCGAAGTACTCTGGGATTATCGTGATGGCATTTGAACGGACAGCCTCGATAACGAGCTCCTTCAGAGTTTTCTCGCGCCCGGGGACTGGCTTGTTCACATCGATCCACCACTGGAGCTTCGGCAGTGGTTCGACGATACCGCCGGTGCGTTCAGCCGTGGCGACGTTCTGGACGATGTTCTCTTCCTTCTCAAGCAACCCTTCGCTCGTGAGCCACTCGACGACCGTCTCACGTGCCTCAGAGGTCTTCTTGCCTTCAAGCCTTCCAGCGACGGTCATCTTCGCGTACTCGTTAATGATGATGACTTCGTGTGAGAGGTCGTGACGATCGGCTATCTCCCAGTCGACTCGGCTGTGGGCGGGGGTGAGGCCGACTGCGCCCGTGCCGAAGGCCGGGTCGACCTCTGCGTCGGCGACTATCTTGATATGTATCGGCACATCGCAGAAGACGGCGTCGTACTCCTTCCCGACAAACTCTTTGTAGCGTGCGTCGTCAGGGTGGACAGCGACGCCGACGTCGCCCACCTTGGTCTCGGGGCGCGTGGTGGCGACAGGGATAGGGAAGTCTTTGCTGTAGCGAAAGGTGTAGAGCTTGGCGGTGCGCTCCTCATAGACGATCTCGTCGTCCGAGATTGTGGTCTGCCCCTTCGGGTCCCAGTTCACGATGCGCAGACCGCGGTAGATAAGGCCGGCATCGCTCATCTGCTTGAAGACGGTGCGTACTGCGCGACTGCGCGTCTCGTCGAGAGTAAATGCTTCGCGCGACCAGTCGAGCGAAGCGCCCATCGTCTTCAGTTGGCCGATAATCGTGTCGTGGCTCTCGTGGGCAAAGGTCTCGATGCGCTTCAAGAGCTCGTCGCGGCCGAGGTCGTGTCGGGAGAGACCTTCTTCTTTCTTAATCTGCTTCTCGACAACTGATTGTGTCGCGATCGCTGCGTGGTCGGTACCGGGCAGCCAGAGCGTACGGAAGCCCTTCATGCGCTTATAACGGATAAAAATATCTTCGACGGCAAGCATGAGCGCATGGCCCATGTGGAGACGGCCGGTCACGTTCGGTGGCGGGAGCACGACCGAATAGGACGGTGCGTCTGCTCTCGTTACGCCCTGTGCGACGCACTCGTCGGGGTTGAAGAGTCCGCTCTCCTCCCACGCTGTGTATATGCGCGACTCGGTGGCGGTCGAGTCGTAGGGCCTTAAGAATTTCTCGGGCATTGTGTAGAAATATAGCAAATACGCGAGATTACGCGAGCGGGAGATTGCCGTTTGCCCCAAGCTTGTCGAGGGGTTGGACAAACTCTTTGCGGGAGGCTCGGTAGAAGCCGGCAAGGGCAATCATGATAGCGTTGTCGCCGGTCAGCGCCACCGAGGGGATACGGAGCTCCACATGGGGGCACTCGGTGCGTACCGAGCGGGTGAATTCGCGGCGGATGTGCGTGTTGGCCGAGACACCACCACCGATCACGAGCGTCTGTGCGCTCGTCTCCTCAAGTGCGCGGAGAGTCTTCTTCCATAAGACTTCGGTTACGGCATCTTCGAACTCGCGTGCAAGATGCTTCTTCTCGGTGTCGCTAAGCTCAGGTTGATTCTTCAAGAGATAGAGCACCGCTGTTTTCAACCCGGCAAAGGAGAAGTCGCAGGTGGCGTCGTGCAGCATCGGCCGCGGGAGGCGCAAGACGGGACTGCCTGTTCCCGGACCCAAATCCGGCAGCCGTTCACCGTGCGGCGTTTCTCCGGACCCAAATCCGGCAGTCCGGAGAAACGCCGCACGGCTCTCTTCCGCAAGTTTTGATATTTCGGGGCCGCCCGGATAGGGGAGTGCGAGCATGCGCGCGACCTTGTCGAACGCCTCTCCGACTGCGTCGTCGCGCGTTGCTCCGATGAGTGTGTAGGCGAGCCACTCCTGCATCAGTACGAGCTCGGTGTGCCCGCCCGAGATAAGCAGGGCAAGAATTGGAAATTGTACATTGGAAATTGAAAATTCCTCGTCGCTCTTCTCCTCCTTAAGGAGCGCAGCGAGGATATGTCCCTCCATATGGTTCACCGCGACAAGCGGCTTGTTCCACACGAGTGCGAGTGCCTTGGCGAAGTTGATGCCGACCCAGAGCGCCGGCTCGAGCCCCGGGCCCGCCGTGACTGCTATCGCGTCTATCTCGGGGACCTCGCATTCGGAGACGAATGCGAGGAACGCTTCAATGAGACCGGGCTCGCGCGCCAAGATCTCGGCAATCTGGGTGCGGGTCTCTTCAGGTATCGCCTGTGTGTCTTCAACGAGGAGCTCTGCTTCTTCGAGTGCCGCGTCAAGCATCGGTACGAGGTTCTTCGCGTGCTCGCGCTTAGCGACTGCAGGGAAGACGCCCCCGTATTCTTTATGGATATCTATCTGCGAGATAAGGGCGTTCCCGAGTACGCGAAACTGCGCGTCTTGCTCGTCGCCCGTTGCCTCGACAAGAGCCACTGCGGTCTCGTCGCACGAAGTCTCAATGGCGAGAATCCTCATGGACACTGCCGGTTAGTCGTCAATCTCTACCCAGGGCATCGTGTCGCCGTTGGGGACAAAGAAGCCTGCAGAGCCCGGGTGACCGCCGCCGCCATATTTTGCCGCGATCTTCGACACGTCGACCGAGCCGTCGCCGCGGATAGAGACGCCGTAGCCGTTGGGGTGGGCGGTGACGATGAGCGAGAAGGGGGGCAGCTTCGCGTAGAGCTCATGGCCGACGTACGACTTCATCGTAATGTTGGGATGCGTCGCGACGAAGTACACCTCGTACCCTTCGAAGCGGACCTTCTTCGCGCGCTCGACCGAGGACTCTGCGAGCGCTTCGAAGAAGGCGGTGTAGGCTGCCGCCGTGTGCAGGATGTTGACGCGCTCAGTAGCGTCTTCGAGTCCGAGCGCAAGTGTGTCCCATGCGGCAAACTCAAAGGGCAGGACAAGCAGGTATGAAAATATGTCCCGTGTCTCAGCGAGCGCGTAGTGGTAGAGGTCGCCGTCTTCAAGGTATCGCATAAGGCGCGGGAGCGGAGTCTCGGGGTGGAAGTAGCTCCAGGCAATCGTCGCGCCCGAACGCTTTTCGTCGTAGACGTATTCAGGAGCGCTCTCGGCAAAGGCCTTTGCGCTCTCGTGATGGTCGAGTACGACAAGGCGCTTCGCCGTCTTGGCGAGCGTCTGCATCTGCTCGACAGTCTCAAAGGAGAAGTCGACCAGAAAGACGTCGCGACCCTCGAGCCCTTCTGGCGGCGCATCGCCGTGGTCGACCGAGATATAGCTCGCCGCATCACCAAACTTCTTCCACGCCGCATACGCACCGCCAAAGCCGTCGGGGCACTTGCCGTGGTAGAGGATTACAGTCTGCTCAAGAGGCATAGAGACAGTCTACCGCACAAAGCGCACATAGATACCGGCGGGGATAACGCGCTCGCCTCCCGACTCCTTGATAAAGAGCTCGCCCGACTCGCCGGCAGTCTCGCCGAAGGTGCTCTCGACTGCCTGAGTGAACGAGCGCGGCGCGTATCCGGCTGCGTAGCCGTTTATGATGAAGAATGATCCGGGCTTCTCCGAGAGAATCTCCTTGAGCGCTTCAAGCAAAGGGGGGAGATCTTCTTCAATCTTCCAGACCTCGCCCTTGGCACCGCGGCCGAAGGCAGGCGGGTCGAGAATGATCCCGTCATACTTCGCCCCACGTCGTGCCTCACGCTTCGCGAAGGCGAGCGCGTCGTCGAGTATCCAGCGGATTGTGTCCTCGGGGATGTGCGAGAGGCGCGAGTTCTCGTGCGCCCAGTCAAGCGACTGCTTCGAGGCATCGACGTGGGTCACAAAGGCGCCTGCCTGCGCTGCGACGAGCGAGGCGACGCCAGTGTAGCCGAAGAGGTTGAGGACGTTTGGCTTCTCGAGCTTCGAGATTCTCTCGGCGCACCACGCCCAGTTGGGAGCTTGCTCGGGGAAGATACCAGTGTGCTTGAAACTCGTGAGACGCGCGAGAAACTGCGCCCCCTCCCACGCGACCGGCCACGACTCGGGCACCGGCTTACGGATGTCCCACGAGCCCTTCTTGTCATGAAATGCGAACGTCGCGTCTGCAGAGTCCCAGAGCTCGGGTCGCTGCTTCTGCCACAGGGCTTGTGTCTCTGGGCGCGCGACGACCACCTCGCCGAAGCGCTCAAGCTTCATATTCTCACCCGAATCGAGAAGTTCGTAGTCGCTCCACGGGATGGTAGTGAGGTGATGGTCGCTGGTCATAGCTAATTACAAAGCTTCAGGGTGCTTCTTCGACCACTCGTAGAAGACGACCGCAGCAGAGACTGCAGCGTTGAGTGACTCGGTGCGCGGGTGCATAGGGATCGAGAGCGTGACGTCGCAGGCGGCGAGTGTCTTCTCGCGGATACCGGCACCCTCGTTACCGACGATAAAGGCGCTCGGCGCATTGAAGGGGTCGGTGCCGAACGCGGCTGTCCCCTGCATAGCGAGGCCGTAGATCCAGAAGCCCTTCTCCTTCAACACTTCGATTGTGTGGTTCACGTTGCCGATCGAGACGAGCGGCACACGAAAGGCCATCCCGGCAGAGGTCTTGACCACGGCTCCGGTGATGCCCGCCTGATTGTGCTCGGGAATCAGCACGCCCGAGAGGCCGAAGGCGGCAGCCGAGCGGATAATCGCGCCGACATTGTGCGGGTCTTGCACCTCACCGAGGATCGCGAGGCCGGGATTCATCTTGGTATCAAGTGTGGCGAGAAAATCGTCGAGAGAGACGAGCAGAGCAGTAGGGTCCATCACCGCGATAACGCCCTGGTGCGCAGTGTCCTTGCCCACCAAGTCCTTGCCCTTTCCGGGTGCAAGCGTCGCGGTCGAGATGCCGTGCTTCTCAAGGAGTGCACGGAGCTCAGTGTCGCGCATGTCGGGGGAGAGGAAGACCTTGCGGATAACCTTGGGCGTATTCTGGAGCGCCTCCATGAGCGCGTGCTTGCCGTAGATATAGACCTTGCCACTTGCCGCCTTGCGCGCAGAGGTACGGTCGCCCTTATAGGTTGAGAATCGTTTTGGTCGCATTAAGAAACACTATAGCACGAAATCAAGATTTTGTACGACTGTGGTGCGCGGTGAGGAATTCGAATCCCCGGCCTTCTCAACGTCAATGAGACGCTCTAACCAGCTGAGCTAACCGCGCGTGTCTCGGACTATAGCATAGCCTCTCGTGCCAGGAAATATATAAACTAGCCTGTGGTGACACTCTAAATGAGTGTGGTATAGTAGCAGTAGACCTTGTAGCGCTGTGCTGCAAGACAACAGAAGGAGGGGTTATGAAAACCATAAAGGTTATCGGAATATTGCTCTGGTTGATAGCACGACCGAGCGTGTTGCTCGAGCTTCGGAAGGATGGCGCATCGGAAGAAGAGCTCGAAAGCTTTGAGAATTGGGAAGAACCCCAGCCCGGATGGCTGATCACCTTCTTCCAGATCTTTTTCAATCCCGACAGCGACGTAGCTGAGGACGTTTGTCCCGGATATATGCTGCCGATATTTAGGATTCAGCCGCCCGGGTAAGTACCGGGCGGTTCGTTTTGAATACCATCCTTATGATTTGCGGAGAGGGTGGGATTTGAACCCACGAGGAGGTTTCCCCCCTGCTGGTTTTCGAAACCAGTGCATTCGACCACTCTGCCACCTCTCCGTGTGTTCTGGATTCTAGCATTTAAGCGCGGAAATGGTAAGGTTTTGAGTAAGGCCCTACAATCAAGCCGAACGAGAGAACAGATGGAATTTCATCTGTTCCGAGAGAGGCGAAGAGTGTATGGCCGTGTGCAAGCAACACGGCCCTATCGTCTAACGGTTAGGACAGCGCCCTTTCACGGCGTAAATCGGGGTTCGATTCCCCGTGGGGTCATGACGAGCGTAGTGAGGAATGAATCCAAGCAAAGCCTGGGAGGCTTTGCGTCGGGGAATCGAAGACCTTACGAGCATATTTTGCGATTTCCTGAAGCAAAATATCCGCAAGGTGTACTGAAGCTGTAAGCTTCGATAAGCGTAATCGCGGTCCCCGTGGGGTCACAAATTAGTCTGATAGAATTATTTTCAATATGGGACCCACGACTAAAGTGCCGGAGAAAGGCTTTTACTATCATTTCAAACATGACCTGCTCGGTTCGTTAGAGAATTATGCATACGAGGTTATGGGTGTTGCCCGCCACTCTGAAGACGGATCGTACTTGGTGATATACAGGCCGTTGTATAAAAATACGTATCCTGATGCGGCGGATTATTCCGCACGGCCGCTTGAAATGTTCATGGAAGAGGTGGCCAGAGACGGTAAGACGTTCTCACGATTCAAGAAGATAACCGACGCCGCCGTCATCGCACAACTTGAGATTATTAAGGACAACATGTATGGATAGGTTCTACGGAACCCGAGTTGTTGACGTCTGAGAGGCTTGAAGTAAGAGAAACAGTGATGTATAATGCGAGGTACAAAAGAGACCAGTGGTGGTCTCTTTTGTATTTTCTCTCATATTCCGAGAGAAATCAGGTCGTGGTATAGTTTCCGCACGCGCGGTTAGCTCAGTTGGTAGAGCGCTACATTGACGTTGTAGATGTCGGGGGTTCGAATCCCTCACCGCGCACAGAATAAATGAGCCTGATGTGCGAATAAGCTCAGATTGACTTTTAAACCAATCTTGCTAGCATTCAGTCATGGGAAATCTATCCGCGACATTCGTTTACGCATATCACTGGTTCAGCAATCTGGAACCAGCTGTTTCTGCGTAGTTGTCTCTCAATAGATACCTCGCAAAGAAAACTGGTTCCGCTCACACGGAACCAGTTTTTATTTTATGAAAATACTCCTTGATTACAACAGAACGATTTTCGATCCCGAGACGGATATGCTCTATCCCGGAGTTTTCGACATACTTAGACGATTATCGGTCAGACATGAATTATTCTTGATCAGTCGGGATGAACCCTCGAGAAAGAAACGTATGGAAGAACTGGATATAAGGCAATATTTCCAGAAGATTCTTTTCGTCAAGGAGAAGTCAAAACAGATATTCAGTGAAATTACGGATGCTGCCAAGGACGTAATCGTGGTCGGAGATAGCATCGGCGATGAAATCAAGATCGGGAATCAGCTCGGCTTCATAACCGTTTGGCTGAAAAAAGGAATGTTTGCTACGGCAATTCCGAAAGATGCAGACGAGGTCGCGAAATTCGAATTATCGGATATCAACGAACTAGAAAAAATCATTTCCTTTTATGAAAAATAATTTCCAGAAATCGAGCTTTTGGTATTGGTACCACCACAACAAGACCAGTTGGGGTTGTTGCATGCGCTTCTCGATCTAATCAAGGAACTCATCCAGTAGCCCCGAATGGTTCGGGGCTCACGCAGTATGCAGTTCTTTGACAATCAAAGGAGAATCACCGTGTATAACAAACTCAGCGCAGTCATCTCTGAATCGGGTCTATGGGGCGGTGCAAGAGAGAATTCGCACGCTTTCCTGCTTTCCCCAAGCGTATACCGCATCACGAAAGAACGATGCCAAGAGCTCTCCCAACTTGGTTTTGCGCTCTATGACTGCTTATTGGGACTGTCCCAGATCGCTGTTATAGCGCACGACCAGAGCCTGAATTATGGTGGGGCTTGGACTCTCATCCGCAAAGTCTTCTCAACGGGGGTGCCGAAGATCTATCAGGAGCTTCAGGGAATGAATGTGAAGCATATCCCTAAATTGCTCAAGGTAGATCTGATGGTTGATACCGATGGAAACTTCAGGATCGCCGAAATCGATGGGCACAATAAGCATGGATTAGGATATTCGACCCTTGGTCTGCGATTCCGCGAAGCATTATATCCGCAAGCGGAAGCCCTTCCCGGCACCGTGAAGACCCTCTCTGCGGAAGTGATTCGTTTGGGATATCGCGAGATAAAACTGTTCTACGCCGATCGAGAACGATTCTATATTCCCGAGTTCGAAGTAGCACAGCAGGAATTCGCAAAGCACGGGATCAATTGCGTTATCGCGGGAGAAATGGAAGTCGACGAAACATTCTTCGAAACAGGATTGTTCATCGATCTGCCGTTCCTGAATCATCGAGTTGATCTTTATGAGAGGATCATTTCTGCTTACAAGAGAGGAAAGATCGAATTCATCATCCCGCCGAAGCCGTTTCTCGGAGCAAAAGGAGTGTTGGCACTTCTCCGGAATGATGGAGAAAACGGACAGCTTGAGGCAATACTTCAAGCATTCATCAGAAAATCTTCGATAGACCTCGTGAGGGGGTTCATTCCAGAAACTTTCCTTGTCGGCAAACAAGCCGAGACAATCGACTCCATACAAGAGCGCATATCTCGCAAGAGATTCGTCCTTAAGGAGTCGATATCGAGTGGAATGAAAGGGACGTTCTTCTCCGACGATGAAAAGTTCGATACCGTCCTCTCACAAGCGTACTCAACGAACCTGAACTGGGTTCTCCAAGAAGAAGTCGCGAACTGCCCGCAAACCTTCTCCTGGTTTGAAAAAGAACAAGGAGGTGGTCTCGAAATGAAAACGGCGGACGACTGGTTCATGCGGGCGACAGTCCAGTATGTGAATCGCCAACTTGCCGACATGATTATTACCGCACGAAGAAACAAGGCGGTACATGGCGCAAAGGATTGTATTCAGATCGGCACAATTGTCCTTTAGATCCTTCCAGGAGCTAACAGAAATGTTAGCTCCTGTTTTATATCCGCACACTTTGTGATACAGTGCAAGTCTCTATGCGACCGAAACGACACTCGAAATACGCCGAGCGCTACGCACCAGCGCGCAGCAAGAAATCTCCCCAAGGGAAGATCTATATCTACGGACGGCACGCGCTCGTGGAAGCACTCAAGAACACGCCTAAAGTCATTCGCAAGGTATTCCTCGCTCCAGACCTGCGCGACACGGAACTGCGCGGACTCCTCGAGAAACACACCATCCCGACCGCGACGCTCACCCAGGGGTCGGGCAAAGAACTCGTAGGGAAAGACGCGGTCCATCAGGGCGTCATCTTCACTATGGACCCGTCTGCCCTGCTCGTATCGCTCGATGACTTTTTGGCGACACTCAATGTAAAAACGAACCCCGCCGTTGCCGTGCTTGGCGAAGTGCAGGACCCGCATAATGTTGGCGCTATCATCCGCTCGGCGGCGGCCTTCGGCCTCGCTGGCGTCCTCATCCCCGAACACAACCAGGCCGGTGTCACCGGTGCGGTCGTGAAGACCTCTGCTGGCATGGCGTTCCGCATCCCGCTTGTTTCCATAGGCAATGTGAACAACACGCTCAAAGTATTGAAAGAAAAAGGGTTCTGGATCTACGGACTTGCGATGGACGGGAAGACCTCTCTCGGCACGGATACGTTCGACGCGCCGAGCGCGTTCGTCGTTGGGAACGAAGGCGCCGGCATACGAGAAAAGACGCTCGCCGCCTGCGACGTTACGCTCTCTATTCCCATGCACGAACGGACCGAATCGTTGAACGCCGCCGTCTGCGCCGCGGTCGTC
>JBAYJI010000007.1:0-27122 GCA_041665205.1 Minisyncoccota bacterium
CCCCGACTTCTGACGTCGGGGCTGCTGCTGGCGCAACCTCAGCAGGAGTCGTCTCCGCCACAACTTCCTCAACGCCGACGCTTTCGGTCGGCGCCCCGACTTCCAACGTCGGGGCTTCCTGTATGATTTCTGGTTCCATCGGTGTCGTCATAATTATTAAAAGGTGAGACCTGCAGCGCGAGCAGCGTCTGCAAGCGCCTTAACCTGGCCGCCGTAGCGGTACCCGCCGCGATCGAAGACGATTGTCGTGATACCGGCTGCCACCGCCTTCTTCGCAATAGCTGTGCCAACCGACGTCGCCTGCACCGACTGCGGACCCGGGAACTCGCGTCCGTGCGATGCAGCAAGCGTCTTCCCTGCTGTGTCGTCGATAAGCTGTGCTGAGACGAATCGGTTGCTGCGGTAGACCGCGAGGCGCGGTCGTTCTGTCGTACCTTTGACGAGGGCCCGCACGCGCGCGTGGCGGCGCTTACGGAGTTCACTGGTGGATGTAGGTTTGTGGTTCATACAAGATTAGACAGCCTTCTTGCCTTGCTTGCGACGGATAACCTCGCCCTCGTAGTGGATACCCTTCCCGAGATACGGCTCCGGCGGCTTTATGCGGCGGATATCTGCGGCGAACTGGCCGACCGACTCCTTGTTGATACTCTCAAGCTTCATGACGTTCTTTTCAACGGTCGCGGTCACGTCTGCCGGTATCGCGAGCGGCACCGTGTGCGAGAAGCCGACCGTGAGCACAACATCCTTACCCTTCACCTCCATCTTGTAGCCGACACCGTCGAGAACAAGCTTCTTCATGTACGGTGTCTCAACGCCCTGCACCATATTCTTCACATGTGAAGCGAAGGTGCCGGTCAAGGCCTTGGCGAGGCGGGAGCTGTTCTTCGGTGTGATCATGACGCCCGAAGCGTCGACGGCAATATCAACCGAGGGGTGCACGCGCTTCGTGAGCGTACCCTTCGTACCCTTCACGGTGAGCATGCCGCCAGCCACCGAGACATCGGTCTTCCCTGCGGCTATTGGTTTCTTTGCAAGACGTGACATAGAGAAATAATTACCAGATTTCAAAAAGATTCTCACCGCCCGTTTTGTTCGCACGAGCCTCCTTGTCTGAGATAATCCCCGCAGACGAGGAGATGATGCGTGCACCCGTACCACCCTTCACCTTGTGCGCGTCGGTGTGCGGCACATAGAGCCGGCGGCCCGGCTTGCTGATGCGCTTCACGCCGCGGAGCTTCGCGACACCGCGATCATCGTAGCTGAGTGCGACCACAACCTCCTTCTTAATCTCGCTCTCGCCCTTCGCCTTCACTTCTACGGAAGCGAGGAATCCGAGCTCCTTCAGCTTCTTAGCAATCGTGAGAAGGTGCGCTGAATACGGCACCGCCACGCTCACCTTGCCGATTGCGGCGGCATTTTGCAAACGGATGATGAAATCTCCAACACGGTCGGTTACCATGATGCTTTCTTTACGCCGGGGATCTTACCCTCTCGGGCGAGCTCGCGGAACTGGATGCGGGAGAGACCGAAGACGCGCATATACCCGCGTGAACGGCCGGTAATCGCACAGCGGTTCTTCAGACGTACCGGTGAGGAGTTCTTCGGGAGCTTCTGGAGGCCATCAGAGTCACCTGCCAACTTCAAAGCAGCACGCTTAACGGCGTACTTCTTGACGAGTTTCGTCTTCTTGACGAGTCGTGCGAGCTGGGATTTCTTTGCCATGATAAAAAATAAAGCCCCGAAGAGCGTGTCTAGAGAATATCAGCGTTTTACGCTCCCGTCAACGATAAGCGGCATGCCGATATGACGGAAGAATGCCTCTGCTTCGGCCTTCGACTTGGCCGTGGTGACGATGGTGATAGCGATGCCGAAGACGTCCTTCAGGTCCTCGTCGGAGGTCTCAGGGAAAATCGTGTTCTCCTTGATACCGACCGTCATATTCCCCATATCGTCGATGGCCGTCGCGCGAAGTCCGCGGAAGTCACGCGTGCGCGGGAGAGCGATATGGATAAGCTTGTCGAGGAAGTCGTACATCCGTGCGCCGCGAAGCGTCACCTGGAGGCCGACCGTGTCGCCCTCGCGCACCTTGAAGGAGGCGATAGAGGTCTTCGCCGCGCGAGGGGCAGCCTTCTGTCCCGTGATCTTGGCGAGACGGTCAGAGATAAGCTCAATCTGCTTCTTGTCGCGCTTCTTGCCGACGCCCGAAGAGACGACGACCTTTTGTATACGCGGACCCTGCATCGTGCTCGTGTAGCCGAAGTCCTTCGCAAGTGCGAGGTAGGCAGACTGCTGATGTTGTTTGGTAATAGACATAGGTTATTTCTTTACGCTCTTCGCCTTTGCACCCTTTACCGGTGCATCAAGCGCAGACTGGATCTTCGGTGACGAGACGAGTGCGACGTTCGACGCGTCGATAGCGCGAGGGCGCTCGACAATGCGGCCGACCTCCCCTGTGCGACCCTTCAGGTGGCGCTTGTAGATCGCGACGCCCTCGACCACGACGGCATTGTCCTTCGGCAAGGCGCGCACTACGATGCCGGACTTGCCCTTGTCCTTGCCTGCGATGACCTTTACCTTGTCTCCTTTTTTAATTTTCATACTGAAATGATTAGACGACCTCGGGTGCGAGTGAGACGATGTTGTGCCAGCCCATCTCTGAGAGTTCGCGCGGTACCGGACCGAAGATGCGGTTACCCTTGGGACCCATCTCCTTACCCTGCTTCTCGATCAACACAACGGCGTTCTCGTCGAAGCGGAGGTACGAACCGTCCTTGCGGCCGAAGGGCTTCACCTGGCGCACGACCACTGCGCGGAAGATGTCCTTCTTCTTCACCGCCTTGCGCGGCTGTGCCGTCTGGATCGAGACGACGACCACGTCGCCAATCTCTGCGTAACGGCGCTTGGAGCCGCCAAGCACCTTGAAGATTCGGGCGACCTGGCCGCCTGAGTTGTCTGCTACGGTAACGATGGATTGAGGCTGCAACATATATTAATCGTTCACCTGCTCCGCAGAGACAGTCTTCGCCGGGTCGATAGCGAAATGCTTCAACTTCGAAATCGGGCGTGTCGCCACGATCGTGACCGTATCGCCCACCGCGACCGTATTGCCCGGATTGTGCACAAGGTACTTCTTCGAGCGCACAAAGTACTTCTTGTACTTCGCGTTCTTCACATAGCGGTCGACCTTGACCGTGACGGTGTCCTTCATAGCCGCCTTTACGACGACGCCGACGAATGATTGGGGACGGATAGTTTTCTGTTCCATATGATTATGCAGCCTTGAGCACACGCGCATGTCCCGACGCTTCCGGTCGGGAGGCCGACCCTGAGAGGCGTCGGCCCTGCTCAGTGAGCACGCGGGCGATGTTCTTGCGGAGCTTGCCCTTTGCGTTGCTGTCCTTCGCGCGGGCACCGGCAGCCGAGAAGCGCTCGGCGCGCAGGTCGGCGCGCTCATCAGCAAGGAGCTTCAGGAGCTCTTGGTCGGTCTTCGTGGTCATGTTGTCTTTTTTTGTCATACAAGTAGGAAAAAAGCAATGTTAGCTGCGCGCTACGATGGTCGTCTTGACCGGCAGCTTCATGCCCGCCTGGCGCATATGCGCGCGCACAATCTTCTCGTCAACGCCGTCCATCTCAAAGAGGATACGCCCCGGGCGCACCTGGAAGACGTAGTGCTTCGGATCGCCCTTACCGCTACCCATGCCCACCTCAGCCGGCTTGGCAGTCACCGGACGGTCAGGGAAGATGCGGATCCAGAGCTTGCCGGTCTTTGCGGTCGCGCGGGTAAGCACCTTACGTGCCGCCTCAATCTGATTGCTCGTGATGCGTGCCGGCGTGAGTGCCTTGAGACCGAACGAGCCGAAGGCGACCGTCACCCCGCGCGTGTCGGGACGGTTTAGGTTCTTCTCAGAGAGACGCTGAGTCTGCCACTTGCGGTGCTTTACTTTTTTAGGAAACAACATAGGTCAGATATTAGCGGGAAGCAGCCTCGGGCATCGCTACCCTCGTGTTCTTGTCCTGGTACACATTGCCGCGATAGATCCACACCTTGATACCGATCACACCGTACGGCAGATAGGCCTGCTCGTGCGCGAAGTCGATGTCGGCGCGGAAGGTCTGGAGCGGGATACGACCCTTCTTCGCCTCCTCCTTGCGGCTCATCTCTGCACCGCCCAGACGGCCCGAGAGTGCGATACGTACGCCTTCGACCTCGCGTACGGCGATAACCTTCTCGACCGTCGACTTGAGCACACGACGGAACGGCATGCGCTTCTCCAAGCCTTCGGCAATCATGTACGCGACGACGGCTGCGTCTGTCTCTGGCTGGCGGATCTCGTTGATATCAAACTTGACCTGCTTGCCGGCCGGCAGTGCGTCGGGAGATGCCTTGCGTACGACGTCGGTCAGCTCCTTGCGCAGCTTGGTAGCATTCTCGCCAGAGCGACCGATCACGAGACCGGGGCGTGCAGTCAAGAGGATAATGCGCAGCTCGTTCTCAGAGCGCTCGATGTCGATACCGCTTGTGTAGGTACCGCGCAGGCGCTTCATCAAGAAGCGGCGAATCGTCTCGTCGACCTTGATATTGGTGCGGTAGCTCTTCGCGTCAGCGGCGAACCAGCGACTCTTCCAGTCTCGGATGATGCCGAGTCGGTGTGCGTAAGGATGTACGGTGTGTGTCATAAAATAAATGCAGGCTCTAGGCGCTAGGCTCTAGGGTTACTTTCACCTGAGACTTGCGGCGACGGATAGCTGACGCGCGACCGAAGGCGCGCGGCATGTACTTCTTCAACATGCCGGCGCTCTCGACGATGATCGACTTGACCTTCAGCTTCTCGACGTCCTCTCCCTGCACCTTGGCGTTTGCGGCGGCGCTCTCGATGAGCTTCTTAATAGGCTCTGCGGCGCGGCGCGGGAGGAACTCGAGCGCCTCAAGCGCTGCCTGTACCTTCTTGCCCTTCACAAGCTCCGTCACAAGGCGAACCTTGCGAGGGGTCTGGTTATAGCTCTTGAGAGATGCCGTTATCATATTTATTTCTTAGGTGCAGCGGCTGCAGGAGCCTTTGCGGCCTTCGCTGAGGCGATTTCTGCTTGCTGCTTCTTGGCCTCCATCTCCTTCTGCATCTTACCGCCGTGGCGGAGGAACTTCTTGGTTGGCGAGAATTCGCCCAAGCGGTGCCCCACCATCTCCTCAGCGACCGTAACCTCAACGTGCGACTTGCCGTTGTGGACGCCGAAGGTAAAACCGACCATTTCTGGGCTTATTTGGCTGCGGCGTGCCCATGTCTTAATCACCCCGGCGGCTGCCGGTTTCGTCGCAACGACCTTCTTCAGGAGCTTAGCGTCCACGAAGGGTCCTTTCTTAAGTGATCGAGACATAAATAAGGAATGAAAAGCCCGCGCAAGCGCGAGATAAGACAAAGATACAGGAAGCGCTCAGAAGAGTCAAATGTACCGTTCCCAAACACCCTCATAAATACTAGGCCATTTCAGAACCTTGACATATCGTGTATTCGACGTTCGGTATTTCTTTCTCTCTCGCGCTGTGCTCGTGGGCCGCTTTTGCTACACCCTGTAGTAGAGCTTCGCTTCACTACGGGGTACACTAGGCACTATATGAAAAGAGATACCCTTATCG
The DNA here is from genome assembly GCA_041665205.1 of Minisyncoccota bacterium. GTDB lineage: Bacteria > Patescibacteriota > Minisyncoccia > Phycocordibacterales > Phycocordibacteraceae > C7867-001. The sequence continues at coordinate 5,633 of JBAYJI010000007.1, forward strand.
GTGTGGTCGCCTTTATCGCTCTTCTTGCCGGAGTCGTCGGCTACGCTGCGCTCCGCCCAGCACCGGCGAAGGCACCGGGAGCGGCAAGCTCAACAAGTAGCAGCGAGCACACTGCGTACTACGACATCGCGACAAACTACGCCTCGAGCACCCCCCTCCTCACCAAGGTCAGCGCCTCTGCCGATGCTGCTGCAGTCGCACTGATGAAGCAATTTGTGGCAGACACGGTCGCACAGTTCAAGACCGACGGCAATTTCGACCACTTCTCTGCCGAGGACATCAAGATGATGGATGGCCGCAAGGAGAAGCTCCAGATCGTCTACCTGATTGCCTCGTCTCCCCGTACGGTCTCGTATATCTTCACGATCTACATGGACACGCTCGGCGCGCACGGGAATACCTTCTTCAAGACCTTCACCTTCGACACGACAAACGGCGCATTGCTTAACCTTGCCGACCTCTTCACTGGGGCGTACCTGAGCACACTCTCGACGCTTGCGCGCGAGAAGCTCCCGGCCATTATCGGAGAAGGCGCTGATACGGCCTTTATACAGGGCGGTACAACACCCGAGGACAAGAACTTCGCGAACTTCTTCTTCGATAATCAAGATATCGTCTTCGTCTTCCCTCCCTACGCCGTGGCCCCGTATTCCTCGGGTCCGCAGACGCTCTACATCCCGCTCTCCGAGCTCACTTCTATCCTCAAACTGGCGTATCGCTAATTAAGCACGCGCCCTTTCGAGGTGTCGAATACGGCGTTCGTGACCAAGAATCGAGTCACGATTTTCATCGAGAACGTCTTCAATTCTGTTCTGCGTCTTGCTCACACGCTGGTCGAGAATATTGACGCTCTCGCGCAATTGTTCCTGCCCCTCGACGAGCGTTTTAAGAATTTTCTCGTGACGTTCGAAACCAACCTGCACTGCTTCGGTCAAATCCTGGACGGCACTCATCATATCCGTAGTGGTCGGTGCTTTTTTTGCCTTGGATTTCTTCACCTTCTTCATACGAGATATCTTACCATGCTCCAAAATCGCGTAAGACGCCACTTTGTGGCGTTTGCGCCTATCTTTATTTCCCTAACTTTCGACCAAGTGCCTCTTTTGTTTTACGGAGTAACTCTATTTCTTCCATTAACTCTTTGAGTTCTTTTTCTTTACTTTCAATTTCATATTTGACGTTATCCCTCAATTCATCACCACTATCAATCCTATAGGTGAAACCGCCATTAATTCCTCCTTCTCTTGAGAAAACGAATCCGCTAGGTAATAGCTTTATAGAATCTGGCCAGTTATGCGATGTATTGTCCGGCGGAGGAAGCTCGATTTTATCCAAGGGCAATGAGTCAAAATTCCTTTTGAGTCTGGGGATTTCGTCCGCGGACCCCATGTCTAGACCACCTTCAAAACCTTTACTTAGAACATATTCCATAAACTCTGAGCTCCAAGATTCACTGAGTCTTTCGTCTTGTATTTCAATTTCTCGGTCTTTAGACATTACTCTCTGGTCATCTGTCATAATCCCCTCTGCTTTCTTAATCTCTTTATTGCTCGGCTGGTATGATTTTTCTGGGTTCATATTGCTAGAGATTCTAACCCCCCCTGTAAAATGCAACCGCCCGCGACAAGTCGCGGGCGGTTTGTGCTTATGATTTAACCCTTCCTCTTCTTGCCGACCTTGCGGCGGGAGACGATAAAGACGTTTGAGTACTTCTTCGGCGTGCGAGTCTTCTGACCCTTGCCAGTGGGCTTGCCCCACTTACTCTTCGCCCTGCGGAGTCCGCGACCCTGCTTGCCTTCGCCGCCGCCGTGCGGGTGGTCAACCGGGTTCATCGCGGTGCCGCGCACCGTCGGGCGGATACCCATCCAGCGCGAGCGGCCTGCCTTGCCGATAACGACGAGGTTGTACTCCTCATTGCCGACTGCACCGACCGAGGCCCACGAGAGGTCAGAGATCTTGCGAATCTCGGTCGAAGGGAGCTTGACCTGCGCATAGCCCGCGTCGTGTGCGACCACCTCGGCATAGTTGCCTGCCGAGCGGACGAGACTTGCACCTGCGAGAGGAGCGATCTCGATGTTGTAGATAAAGGTGCCCACGGGGATCTTGCCGATCGGGAGGCGGTTGCCCGGAGTAAGCGGTGCGTCCTCAGCGACGATAAAGGTGCTGCCGACCTTTACCTCCTTGGGGAGGATTACGTAGCGGCGAGCGCCGTCAGCGTAGAGCGCGAGCCCGATAAAGGCGCTGCGGAACGGGTCGTACTCGACCGTCTCGATCTTGGCCGGGATATTCTTCTTGTCGTACTTGAAGTCCACGTCCCGGAAGCGCTTCTTGTGCCCGCCGCCCTGGTGGCGCGTCGTGATACGACCGAAGGCGTTGCGGCCGCCCTGGCTGCTCTTCTTCTTCAGAAGCGGCTTGTGCGGCGCATGGCCAGAGAGCAACTCCCTGAACGGGAGGGTGGTCATGTGGCGGCGACTCTTGGATGTGGGTTTGTAGGTTTTCATACAGAATGATTACGCAAACTGGATCGTGTCACCCGCATTCAGGTACACATATGCCTTTCGGCGTGCGGCGCGGGTGCCGATACCGCGCTTCGTGCGCATCATCTTGCGCTTCGCAGGGAGATTGACGATGCGGACCATACGCGGCTCGACATTGTAGATCTCCTTGATTGCGCTCGCGATAGTCGCCTTGGTCGCACGCGGAGAGACGTCGAAGGTGTAGACGCCCTTCTCGGTCACGATGAGCGCCTTCTCAGAGAACCACGGCGCGCGGATGATCTCGTGAGCGAGACCGTCCTTGGTCGGCGCCGTGCGCGCGCGACGCTTCACGACGACCTTCTCCTTCTTTTCTGCCTTTTTTGTACCGAAGATTGCCATAATGATTTATTTAGCCTTTGCACGAACCGTGAGCGCCTTGAAGGCTGCCTCCGGATTCTCGATGATGAGATACTTGTTCGCCATCACGTCGACCGGATTGAGGTTGCGAAGCTCTTCAGTCATCACATTGCCGAAGTTGCTGAAGCTCTTGATCACGTTTGCGTCATAGGAGGCAAGTGCGATAAGCGCGGCATTCTTCCTCTTCGTCGAGAGCTTTTCTGCGCTCGCGCCCTTGGCGAGACCGGCGAGCGACGTCTTCGCGGTTGCGGTCTTCGGCGCGGCGAAGGTGAACTTGTCGACGAGGATTATCTCACCGTCCTTTGCCTTTCGTGAAAGGACCGAGAGGAGGGCGCCGACGCGCATCTTCTTGTTGATCTTCTCGCTGTAGTCGCGCTCAGAGCGCGGACCGAAGGTGATACCGCCGTGACGCCAGATCGGTGAGCGAGTCGAGCTGTGGCGCGCCTGGCCGGTGCCCTTCTGCTTCCACGGCTTCTTGCCGCCGCCAGAGACCTCAGAGCGGTCCTTGGTGTGGGCGCGGTTCTGGCGCAGATTCGCCTGCATCGCTGTGGTCACCTGGTGCACGAGGTCGACGCGCCATGGCTGGCCAAAGATGCTCTCGGGGAGCGTCGTGCTGCCGACGTTTGTGCCGTCCATAGAGAAGATCGGTGCTTCGATCGGTACGTATTCCCTTTTGCTTCCTTTTGTCATGTTCTTTGCAGTAGTCATGGTATTGAAATTATGCGGAGACTACTTCAAGCAGCGTGCCACGGCGACCGGGTACGGCGCCAGAGACGATAATCTCGCCTGCCTTCAGGTCGACTGCGAGGACCTTAAGGTTCGTGACCGTCACGCGATCAGAACCAAGGCGTCCGGCCATCTTCTTGCCCTTCACGACGCGACCGCCCGCGCGACCGCCCGAGCCGCCGATCGAGCCCGGAGAGCGCTCGGTGTGCTTCTGGCCGTGGCTGCGCGGGCCACCGTGGAAGCCGTGGCGCTTCACCACGCCGGCAAAGCCCTTACCCTTAGAGGTACCCGAGACCTGCACCGTGTCGCCGACTGCGAAGACCGACGCGTCGATAGTGTCGCCAACAGTTGCGGTGGTGTCCGTGCGGAACTCGCGAACAGCTTCGTAGCCCTTGCCCTTCGTGTGGCCGAGAACCGGCTTGCTCACGTTCTTCGTGCGGCGCTCGCCCATACCCACCTGGATAGCAGCGTAGGCGTCCTTGCCCTCCTTCGTCTTGACTTGCGTCACCGTGACCGGGTCAGTGATAAGGATAGTCCCCGCGTAGGCGCGACCGTCGTCCGCGAAGATGCGGGTCATTTTCTCTTTCTTGGCGAGGATGAATTTCATTTTTAAAGCAAAACGCGCGGATAGCAGACGCTCCGCGCGTTCTGCCATAGGTCCCCGAGGGGACATAGCGTTAGCAGCACTCTACACGAAGGGACAAAAAGATGCAAGAAATACGAAATCCCGCATCGCGGGATTGTTGTGAAAAAAGATCTGGGCGAACGGCCCCGGAAACCGAATGAGCTCCTGCCCTAGCTTTCGCCTGTCGACTGACTCTGGCCAAGGGGTGCACCAAGAAACGCATTCGTATCTCCGGGACGCTTCATTCAGAATATCACAGGAACAAAAACACACAACCGCCCTTACGGGCGGTTGTGTGAGAAATCTTATTGGCGATTCCTAGACCATCTTGACCCCAGTACCACAAAGGCCGCCCTTCCGAGGGCGGCCTTTGGCTACGGGGCAGGCGTCTTGGCGCGCCTAAACCATTTTTACATCGATGGTCACTCCTGACGGAAGGTTGAGGTTCGTGAGGGCCTCGATCACCTTCGGCGAGGGGTTCATGATGTCGATAAGGCGCTTATGGACCCGCATCTCGAACTGCTCGCGTGCGTCCTTGTAGACGAAGGTCGAGCGGTTCACGGTCCAACGCTTGATCTCGGTCGGGAGCGGCACGGGGCCGACCACGACTGCGTCAAAGCGGGCTGCGGTGTCCATAATCTGCTTCACCGAGAGATCGAGAATCTTGTGCTCATAGGCGCGGACACGGATGCGGAGCTTGTGCTCCACTGGAGCCGGAGCGGCGGCTTTCTTCGCGGCACGCTTGGGAGCGCTCTTCGCTTTTGGTTTTGCTGTCGCAGTTGCCATATGAGTAGTAATTACATCAGTGCTTAGGCAGTAATCTTGGTGACCACGCCCGAACCGACGGTCTTGCCGCCTTCGCGGATAGCGAAGTGCATCTGCTCTTCAAGCGCGACCGGTGCGACGAGCTTCACCTTGAAGGTGGCTGTGTCGCCCGGCATCACCATCTCCTTACCCTCTGCGAGCGTTACTTCGCCGGTTACGTCCGTCGTACGGACATAGAACTGCGGCTTGTAGCCCGAGAAGAACGGAGTGTGGCGACCGCCTTCGTCCTTAGAGAGGACGTAGACCTCTGCCTCGAAGTCGGTGTGCGGAGTGACCGAGCCGCTCTTAGCGAGCACTTGGCCGCGATGCACGTCCTCCTTCTTGGTGCCACGGAGGAGGATGCCGGCGTTGTCGCCTGCCTGACCCTCAGTGAGCTGCTTGTTGAACATTTCGATACCGGTGACGGTCGTCTTGGCAGTCGGCTTGATACCGACGATCTCGACTTCCTCGCCAACCTTGATCTGACCGCGCTCGATACGGCCGGTGACCACGGTGCCGCGACCTTCGATCGAGAAGATGTCTTCAATCGGCATGAGGAACGGCTTGTCGGTCTCGCGCTTCGGCTGGTCGAAGTAGGTGTCCATCGTGTCGACGAGCTCCTTAACCTTCGCTGCGTACTCCTCAGTGACTGCGTTCGCCTCGAGCGCTTTGAGGCCAGAACCGCGGATAATCGGCGTATTTGCGCCGTCGTAGCCCTGCTTCGTGAGAAGCTCGCGGATCTCTTCTTCGACGAGGTCGATGAGATCTGCCTCGGCTACCATGTCTACTTTGTTCAAGAAGACGATGAGCTTCTTGAGACCCACTTGCTTAGCAAGGAGGATATGCTCGCGCGTCTGGGGCATCACGCCGTCAGTTGCGGCGACCACGAGTACTGCCCCGTCCATCTGGGCGGCGCCGGTGATCATGTTCTTAATGTAGTCGGCGTGTCCCGGAGCGTCGATGTGTGCGTAGTGACGGTTCGGTGTCTCGTACTCCGAGTGGTGGAGCGCGATAGTGATACCACGCGCCTTCTCTTCTGGAGCACTGTCAATCTTGTCGACGCCTTCGACGCGAGCTGAGTAGCCCTCAGCGGTGAGCATCGAGAGCACATGGAGGATACCTGCGGTGAGGGTCGTCTTTCCATGGTCCACGTGACCGATGGTACCTACGTTCATGTGCGGCTTGCTGCGATTAAATTCTGCTGCCATATATCGGTTAATTTAGTTAATAAACAAGTTTGCTGACAGCACTCGTTCGGAAAAGAAAACGAAGACATTCTCTTTTCACTCACTCGTTTGTCAGTAAATCACGAATTAATCCGACGTGAGTCGGAACAAACTCTAAGGCTCGCCGACTCACAAAAAGCAGACAAGCCAAAGAGCGACGCCAAGATGCGTTAGAGACACTATATGAGAATAAGGAAAAACGCGCAAGCCCCGTTAGAAATCAGATTTCTAACGGGGCAAGACGTGAGGAGGGAAAAGAAAAGGCGGAGGGGGTTCCTCCGCCTTATGGCGCTTCGCGCCGTCGCTACGCCTGCTTGGCCTTTGGCTTTTCCTTCTTGGCCGCCTTGGTTTTCTTGGCCTTGGCTTTCTTGTCGGCCTTGGCCTTGGCATCGGGCTTAGCCTTGGCTGCTAGGAGAACCCTGGTCGCCGGCGCCGGTGCGGCCGCGATGGCCTTGTCGGGCAGTGGCTGAGCCTTTGGGGTCGTCGCGCTGGCGGCCGGGGCGATGGCGAATATGCCTAGTGCAAACAATGATGCAGCGATGATCTTTTTCACTTGTCTTCTCCTCTCTAACACCCAAGGATATGGGTACTTCGGATGCTACTCCTCTTTCATTAAAAGTAAATAAACATAATACACAGCGGCCGCCCTCTGAGGGCGGCCGCTGTGCTGATGTGACACCCGTGGTGTGCAACACCAGGTGTTGAACAAAAACTATTTACGAGAGGCGATGATGTCGGCCGCGACGTTGTTTGGAACTACATCGTAGTGGTCGAATTCCATCGTCATCGAGCCACGACCTTCAGTCATGGAGCGAAGCGTTGTGGTGTAGCCGAACATCTCAGAGAGCGGGACCTTCGCGTGCACAACCTTGTTAAGCCCTCGCTCCTCCATACCCTCGATCTGCCCGCGCTTGCCTGAGAGGTTGCCGGTAATGTCGCCCATGAACTGGTCCGGCACGATCACCTCGACACGCATAATCGGCTCGAGGATAACGGCCTTCGCCTTGCCTGCTGCCTCCTGGAAGGCCATCGACGCCGCGATCTTGAAGGCGATTTCTGAAGAGTCCACATCGTGATACGAGCCGTCGTAGAGGTCGACCGAGATATCCACCATCGGGAATCCGGCGAGGAATCCTCTCGACATCGCCTCGCGGAGCCCCTTCTCTACCGGAGAGATAAACTCCTGCGGAATCACGCCTCCCTTGATGTTGTTGATAAACTCGAAGTGGTCCTCGCGTGTGACGTTCTTGGCCACCTTCGCCTCCGGATCCACCGGCTCCATCTTCTTCATCTTGATCTTCACGTGGCCGTACTGACCGCGACCGCCGGTCTGCTTGATGTACTTCCCTTCTGCTTCTGAAGAGCCGAGAATCGTCTCGCGGTATGCGACTTGCGGCTTCCCCACGTCGGCAACGACATTGAATTCGCGCTTCATGCGGTCAACAAGAATCTCGAGGTGGAGCTCGCCCATACCTGAGATGATTGTCTCATTGGTCTCTTCGTCGGTCTTGATACGGAAGGTCGGGTCCTCGTCAGAAAGCTTCCTGAGCGCGACGCCCATCTTCTCTTGGTCGGCCTTTGTCTTCGGCTCGATACGGAGCGAGACGACCGGCTCAGGGAACTTAATCTCCTCAAGCACAATCGGGTTCGCCTCGTCGCAGAGCGTGTGCGACGTCTTGGTGTCTTTGAGACCCACCGCGGCGGCGATCTCACCCGTGAAGACTTGTGCGACCTCTTCGCGCTTATCGGCCTGGAGACGCACGATACGGCCGACGCGCTCCTTCGAGCCGGTTGTCGAATTATAGATATACGAGCCCGCAGTGACCGTACCTGAGTAGACGCGGAAGAAGGTCAGTGCGCCGACGAACGGGTCGGTCTGGAGCTTGAAGGCGAGCGCGCAGAACGGCTCGTCGTCTGAGGCGTGGCGCTCGATCGGCTCACCCGTCTTCGGGTTGATGCCGGTGACTGGCTTCAAGTCGAGCGGTGAGGGGAGATAGTCGACGACCGCGTCGAGCACGAGCTGGACGCCCTTGTTCTTGAGCGCAGAGCCGGTGTAGACGGGGAAGATCTCGTTGTTGATGACTGCCTTACGGAGAATCGCTTTCAACTCGTCGAGTGACGGCTCCTTGCCCTCGAGGTAGGCGCCCATCGCCGCGTCGTCTTGCTCGACGATGCGCTCGATAAGCTCGGCGCGGTACTTCTTCGCGTCTTCGAGGAGGTTTGCCGGGATCTCGCCCTCGACCACCTCTTCGCCCATGTTGCCGGTGAAGGTGTACGCCTTCATAGAGAGTAGGTCGACTGAGCCCTCGTGTGCGGCCTCTTCGCCGATAGGGATCTGCATGCGGATAGCTCTCGGCGAGAGCCGGTCGAGGATGCTCGCGTAGGAGCTCTCAAAGGAGGCTCCGGTGCGATCGAGCTTGTTGATGAAGCAGACGCGCGGCACCTTGGCCTCGTCGGCGTAGCGCCAGTTGGTCTCTGACTGGGGCTCGACGCCCGCAACACCGTCGAAGACGACGATCGCGCCGTCGAGGACGCGCATCGAGCGCTTCACCTCAGCGGTGAAGTCGATGTGTCCGGGAGTGTCGATGATATTGAAACGGAACTTCTTCGACGTATCCTTCTTATCCTTCTCGGCAGTCTTGGTCCAGAAGCAGGTGATAGCCGCCGCAGTAATCGTGATGCCGCGCTCGCGCTCCTGCTCCATCCAGTCGGTCGTCGTCTCGCCCTCGTGCACCTCGCCGATCTTGTGCTGGCTGCCCGTGTAGAAGAGCACGCGTTCGCTGGTGGTCGTCTTGCCAGCGTCGATGTGCGCGATGATGCCGAAGTTACGTACTTTATCGAGTGGATAGTCGCGGTTCATAAAAATTGAGTAAAAATAAAAGCGCCGAAGCGTTCAGTAGATAGTAGCCCAAACGGAGGAAATTGCAAAGCGTCAGCTGGCGCAGTACTATCGAAACTGGGAATCCAACAAAAAGGAGCGTCATCGTGAATCTGGAGAGAGGTTCTTTAGAGCACGTACTTGCGAGAGCAAACTATTTTAGGGGGCTGGTCATGAAGACAACCGACCCAGTGTACTGGGAGCCGGAGCGCCTCATCGAAGCGAGAGCTGCGCTGTCGGCGGCTCGCGACCGAGGCAAGGGTCGTATCTTTGAAACCGCACTCGCGATGGTCGAGTCTGCAGTCCATAAGGCGTCTATCAACAACTAGATTGTTCTCTCTATCTATAACAAAAAGCCCGTCGCAGGACGGGCTTTTGGATTACTGCATTTAAATTACTACAACGCGAAGTGGGCGAAGGCCTTGTTCGCATCCGCCATGCGGTGCCTTCCCTCTTTCTCATACTACATGTTCCATATCTATAACGACCGTTATCGACATGGAACAGATGTCCGTGTTATGCCAAAGGCAGGTCAAAGTGCTTGCAGAGCGCGCTGTCATTCTCGATCTCCTCGGCGACAATGTAGAGGATCCCCTTCTCTAGCCTCAGATTCGTCCGTAGAAATACGAAGAGTTCTTCGCAATCGTAGGGATATACCCACACGCTGTTTTGGATTTTCACAAAGCCATTTCGCTTGAGAAGCATTCGGAATCGATCGCGCACCGACCTCCGCCGCTCCCAAATATCAAACATGACGATGCGCCATTTGTTATCCCATCGTTTTGGCTTTTTGATTTCATATTGTTTCTCTTCTTCCTCTATCGTCTCGGCGAGCCGAGCGCCTTTTGTCGTAAGCCGCAGTGCGACCCCTTTCTCTGTGTCCACTCGTTCGATAAGACCTCGCTCCCGAAGGCGATTGATCGCCTGACTGATGCGGCGATTCAACCGCGGTTTGGGCCCTATGTATTTCTCAACATACTTGAGCAGTCTCGCCGCGTTCGGAGCCATCAGGATCAAGCCAAGTCCTGCGGTTAGATAGACGGACGCTAAAACCGCCTGTTGTATCTTCTGCCGTTTCGCTTTCCGCTGCACTTTTTCTTCCACTCGCATGTTCCATAGTATACACGGTCGTTATAGACATGGAACACTACCAGTGTGGATATGAGAAGGATGACGACATTGGGGGGGCCGCTACTTCGGCGAGAAAGCGCCTGAGAAATGAAACCGGGGCTCTTCGAGCAAAAACGGTCTTCCTACTTTAAAAACTCGAACTCTTTTATAAACTTTTCTTGAATTTCTACTGGAACACCGGTAAAAGCAATTATCATCTCCTTAAAAACCCCAGTATCAACAGTGGGTTCAGCCCCGACAGGGTATGCAATGCGTTTTGGATCTCGGTTTGGTTCTAAATTAAAATCGACAGGGCGCGCAACGAAAATCTCCACGCTTTTATCGCCATTATCGTCACGATTGACTAAGAGCGCCGGCTGGCCTCCGATCGTCGTTGTACTCGCAGACTCGCAATTGCCACACATTGACTCGAATTTTGGCAATTGGAAAGCAACATATGACTCGGGAGAAGAAAAGTACATCTGTGTCCCACCACCACCAATCCAGCCAACATAAATATAAGATCCTGATGGAGTGCTTTGGCTTTCTTCAGTATAGTTTGGAGAAACGACTCGAATAAAAGGCTCACCGTAATCAGACCGATACTCCTTAACCGACCACGTCGGAGGAGTTACCGCTCGAAAGCCCAAGGCGGTATTTTCATACATAGCATAATCGGCACTTTGTGTGGCTTGGCTATTCGCTTTCGGATCTAACATTTCAAGACCAGTTGAGTATTGGCGCAATACCAGGTAGCCCGCAATGACCGCAATAGCACAAACGGTTACGACGGCAAAATATTTCATTCACTCAAGTTTACCACGCGAAGTGGGCGAAGGCCTTGTTCGCATCCGCCATGCGGTGCATCTCGTCCTTCTTCTTGATCGCGTCGCCCTCGTTCTTGGCAGCGAGGAGGAACTCAGCGGCGAGCTTCTCGGCCATGGGCTTACCCTTCTTCGCGCGGGCGGCGTTAATGAGCCAACGGAAGGAGAGCGCGAGGCGGCGGTTCTGCGGGACTTCGCGCGGGACCTGATAGTTCGCACCGCCGACGCGGCGAGAGCGGACCTCCATCAAGGGAGAGACGTTACGGAGTGCCGACTCAAAGGTCTCGAGCGGGTTCGCACCGTCCTTTTCGATCACGGCGAGGGCGTCGTAGACGACTGCACGGGCCGTATCCTTCTTGCCGTCCCACATGACCGCGTTGATGAAACGCGTGAGAGTCTCTGACCCGTACTTGAGGTCAGGGCGCCAGGTGCGCTGCTTTTTAAGAGGTCGGCGCATACTTATTTGGCGGTTGGGCGCTTGGCGCCGTAACGGCTGCGAGAACGGCGGCGCTTCTCGAGGCCGCTCGTGTCGAGCTTGCCGCGGACAATCGTGTACTGCACGCCGATATCCTTCACGCGGCCGCCGCGGAGCATCACCACAGAGTGTTCCTGCAGGTTGTGGCCCTCGCCTGGGATATAAGCCGTGACCTCCATGCCGTTGGTGAGGCGAACACGGGCAATCTTACGGATAGCAGAGTTCGGCTTGCGCGGGGTCTTGGTGGTGACCTTCGTGCAGACGCCGCGCTTGAAGGGCGACGGATAGAAGGTCGGACGATTCTTGAGTGCATTAAAACCGCGAGCAAGCGCAGGCTTGCTCGTCTTAGACGACTTGTTCTTGCGTCCCTTCTTGGACAGCTGATTGATGGTTGCCATTTGAGTGAGAAAACCCGCGAGCTGCGGGATAGGAGCACTATATATAATAGTGCCCAAGAACGCAACTCGCTGGCTAGGAGTCTTAAGGCTCTACCGGTTCGCGATAGGGGTCGGCTGCATAGGGCTTTGCGGGGGCAGCCGGCGTGGGAGGCGCCTTCGGTGCTGCAGGAGGGACGGCAGCCGGAGTCGCGGGGCGCGGCGACGGCGGGAAGATGCGGATAGGATTGGACGGTGCTGGAGTAGGTGCTGGTGCCGTGGCGGGAGCAACAGAGACGGGAGCGGGGATTACTCGACCGCCAACAGGGATCACGTGCGGCACCACCACGCCGGGGAGGTTCGCCGGTGGTGGAATAATTCGCGCTGTTGGTGCAACGGGAGATGCTGGTGCGTTATGAAATTCGATGTGTGGCTCTTCGTGATCCTCGAGGAGCGTGTTGCTCTCTGCCGGCTTCGCGGCCGCAATCGTAGCAGGTCTCGGCGACACAGCCCGCTCTGGCATCGGAGCGAATTGTGAAATGGGCGGTCGAGACGGTTGTGCCGCAGACGGAATCTTATTATCCAAATGGAAATGGCTTGCAGGTTCTGGCGCCGTCATACCGACCTTCTTCTCTTCTTCTTGGAGCGGGATAAAAATCTTTTCATTTATATCCTGCACGATCCCTTTCACTGTCTGCTGATCGAGCTTCGCCTCTGCTGTGAGCGTTTGGGCGAATTCGACCGGAGTCTCGATACCCATCAAGAGGAGCACAATCTCTCGTTCAAGGACGCCCCCCTGGTCGATACGGAGGCTGTACTTAAACATCATGTCCTTCGCGACAAGGGTGTACTTACCCTGCGCGAGGTAGCTGCGCACGACCGGCGGCAGAGTCTGCATCACCTGCTTGATGCTTTCTTCCAATGTTAGTTCTGTGTTTTGTTCCATATTGATCTCTGTAGCCTAAGGATGATTTCCTGTCGGTGCAGAAGCTGGAGGTGTGGCTCCTGGAGCCACAGTTGCTGGAGTAGCAGCCCCCCCAGGGGGTGCCGGGTGCTCTTCTTGTTCCAGGGCTTTCCGCATTTTCTTAAGAAATTCTTTATTCGGATCCTTTGTAGCGTCCTCCTTAATCTTTCTTGCTGCTGCCCCTCCACCAGGACCATACATTACCCAACCAGGGAATGAACCGTTAATATTCTTAGCATATGCTAATTGAGCACCCCTCTTCTCACCTGAAATCCTGTCTCCCGAAACCTTTTTTGCAGCCGCAAGATCTTTAGCCGCCTGCTCGAGATCTTGCTTATGATTCTCATTTAGTGCTTTGAGAACATCTTCATTTGTCTTAAGACTGCTACGCGCAATATCGAGCTCCTTTTGCTGCTCTGGAGTACTTTGTACACCACGGATAAATCTTTCCTTTTCTTCTTTCTCGAGCCTTTCGATTTCAGCTTTATGTTGTTCAATCTTCGGATCAAGATGTTGCTTGGCTGCTTCGTGTGACCGTAGTACATTCGCCTGCGTTTCCTCTGCTCTCGCAATTGCTGCTTCCTCAGCTTTACTTGCCCCGCGTTCATCAATAGCTGCACCGACAGTTTTGACGTACTCTTGATGCCCTTTGATAGCAGCTTCTCGTCGCGCTCGATAACCGCCCTTTTGAGCATCTCCTGCTTCAATACCAAGACCTTTCAAGCCGCCGAAGGCCGTGGCACCGCGCACGTCAAAACTCCCCTTAGCTCCCTTATCGAACGTAGTTGCAGCGACACGCCCAAATTTTGTTCCCCCAAGTCTACTTCTACGTATTGCCTGTGAGGCACCCTGGAATCCCCATCCGGCTGTTGAGCGCAGACCAAAAGCGGTCGCACCAAAGGTGAGCGCGCCGGCGCTCTTGGTCGCCCAGCCGGCGCCGAAGGCGGATATCTTTTTAGCGACGATGACGACGGCGAGCAGGAGCCCCATCGCGACGAGGAAGGAGAGTATGAAACTCGCGAAGCCAGGGAGATTTGCATTGTTCACAAACCCGGTTGACGCTCCGCCGGAGGTGGTCGAGGCCCCGAAGCCCGTGAGAAACTGTGCATCGGTAATGACGGCAAGTGCGATATAGAGCAAGAGGAGCAGGACTGGCGCGGTGATGGCCTGTTCGAAGAGGGCGCTCCACCACTTGCCCGCTGCACCCGCGAGCTTGGGGATCGAGAGCCCCGCGAAGCCGACTGGCGCGAGGATAATAAGGAAGAGGAGCACCACGAAACGTGCGATGAGTATAAAGGCGAGCGAGAACATCACAAACGCAGTGACCAGGAAGAGGAGGATACCCATGAAGCCGATAAACCACGAGTTCGCACCCTTAAAGATTTCTTTGTTTGTTATCGCATCGCCATAGATAGTCTGGAGCCCGAGTTGGCCCATAATTTTGTTCGAGATACCTTCGTTTGAGGTCGAGAGCGAGCCCGGGTCGAAGGCCTTTGCTCCCGCGGGCTTGCCGCCGTTTATCTGCGTGTAGAATTGTGTCGCGAAGAGATTACCCGTGTCGATCACTGCCTCGGTGATAAAGAGTGAGAAATTGAGAAAGACTGCCGAGACCAGGAGCATCGGGAGCATCTTGGTGGTGAAGCCGTACCAGCTCACGTTCAAGATAGTCGAGATGCCTGCAGCGAGAAAGCCGAAGATAAGCATGATATTGCCCATGTCGCGGAGGATGCGCCAGGTGATACCGACTGCAGAGAGATTCTGCACGTAGTTCCCCATCGTGACGACGGTGTAGTACACGGCATTGTCGAGTGTGATAGCCGCCACGCCGACAAGCCACGCGAAGAGGCTCATGATGCGGCTCATGAGGCCGTTGTAGGCATTGTCGACATCTTCAAGCTTCGCGTCCTGCTTCGTCCCTGCAGCAGTGGCATCAACCGGGGCGGTGAGTGTATCTTCTGGCGGCACAATCGGTGTCTCACCACTTATTACGGCCCCGTTCGCATCAAGACATTCTCCAGCATTTTGTCCGAGTCCCTCTGTTCCTACCGCACAATCGGCGTGCGCCACAGGCGCTGCGCCGCCCGCGCTTACTACAAGCGCGAGGACGAAGAACGAGGTTGCGAGGAGTCGTCGCATATCAATAGAATTGCGTATTGCTGGAACTAGATGCCGGCGTGCAGACCGTACTCTTTAACGTAGTCGCATTCTTGGTGATGAGATTCATCTGGTCGAGAATCGACCCGTCTGAGACAGTGAGTGAGCCGATTGGGTTTGCTGTCGCCAAGTTGAATGCCTCTGCTTCTTGCTGCACGTTTGCGACATCGGTCATGGTCGGCGGCATAGTCTGGAGCGACTGTATCTCTGTAGAGTACGTCCCCCCCGACGTACCGGTGTCCGACAGTTGTCCTTGCACCTTGGCTACTGCCGCCCGAGCGGTTGCGATAACCCCGTCTGCTGCAGCAACTTTAGCGAGTACCGGTGCTATCTGGATCGTCAAGGTAGTTGTCGCGGCATCTGCCTGTGCCGTACTCGCTCGTATAAACGTAGCGAGGGCAGAAGGGTCTTCTGCTAGAACAGATTTAGCTACTTTTTGTTGCGCGATGCAGTAGCTCGCGAGATCAGCAACGGTTGTCGATGCCGTATTTGCCGCCGAACCGATCGTCCCCCAAGCCGACTGATATTGTGTGACTCGATTCGATACGTCTCCTCCCGCCACGGGGAGCTTCGCGGTGTCCCTGTTGATTGTGGTATTGGTGACACCCAAGTTACCTGGGGCGTTCTGATACTCCATAAGCCGCGATGTCGAGTTTGAGCTAGAGACTTGACCGACGCCGAAGAGTCCTCCCGAATTAGGACCGCCGAGAATCTGCGAAGCGAAGTTAACCGTCTGCATGACCGTCGCGATATTCCCCAAGATTGCGTTGATCTGTGGGCCCACGTTCCCCATCCGGACGATCTGGTCTTGCTGGCCGCCGAGCACCTTGTCGAGAGTCGCTTTGATGGTCGACCCCGGCGTCTTGAGGACTCCTGGCGTGCCGTCCTTTGTCGTACACGCGTCTCCAGGGTTGATACCCCCGCTCGACGGCATCGTCCCTCCGGCAGAATCAAAAACAGCTTGGCACTCTGCGCCAGTCTTACCGCTCGCCTGGCACTGCTGATAGTCGGTCGCGGCAGAGTTCTGCGCTTGCGTCGCCTCATCGGTTGCGCCGCACCAGCTCATGAAGCCCTGCCCCCACGAGAGCTGCGCGAGACGCGTGCCGGTCACTCCGCCGATTCCCGGTCCAACAAGTGTTGCAAGCTCGCTCTGTGTGGTCGGGTAGAGGGTGTACGGGTTGTTCTGGTTCTGTGTCGTGAGCGCGAACCACGATGCGATGCCGCCCTGCGACCAGTTCCCCGCGAGGTAGGCGTTTACGTTGGGCGAATAGCGCGAGAGGGTGCTCCTGTTTGCAGCCCAGAAGCCAGCGAGGCTCGTCTTCTGTAGGTAGTTGGTGCGCAGCGAAGAAGAGATCGAAGAGGCGAAGGGCGAATTCGAGTTCCTCCCGAATGAATTTAAATAGGCGAGCGCCTGCGAGTCCGAGACTGTCTGCAAGGACCCCAGCACGTCGGTAGCAAACTGCGGCACACCCGTGCCATTGGACTTACCGATAACGAAGGCGATGACTCCTGCAGTAAGCGCCTTGAGCAAGTTCCCCGAGAGGACGAAGGCGAGTGGCTGGAGATAATAGGTATTGATATATTCGGCATAAGTCGCTGCGGCAGTCGTGGCGTTGTGTATCTCAGAGAGCGTACTCTTGATAGCCGTGATAGTGGTCTCAAGGAGCTGTTTCCCGACTTCAATCACTGAATACTGAGCCTGCGCTTTCTGTGGTGCAATGAGAAATAGAGAGGGAGCAAAAAGCGTGACTGCAAGAAGGAGTGCGAGTGCAGCGGTAAAGTGGCGCTTCATAGCTTCTTAGCGGCGGCCTTCTGGCCCGCATCGAGATCCTCGATAAGGTTCACAAAAGAGGCTCCCGGCGCGCCTGCGGGGAGCGAGACGCCGGCAGCCGCATACACCTTGCCGATATCGGTAAACGCAGCGGCGAGCGCCTCTGCCGCCTTGGGGTACTGTTGGAGCGCCAGTATCGCCGCAAGCGGGTCGGTGCCTGAACGGGTGAAGTCGGTCGCGATCTGGCTCGTGCGCATAAGCGCGTTGATAAGCGCGAGATCGTCTAGAGCGAGCTCTTTCGGCACCGGGAGCACCGAGAGGCCGGCGGCAGAGTCTCGATACG
This sequence comes from Minisyncoccota bacterium, assembly GCA_041665205.1. GTDB lineage: Bacteria > Patescibacteriota > Minisyncoccia > Phycocordibacterales > Phycocordibacteraceae > C7867-001. The sequence continues at coordinate 22,801 of JBAYJI010000007.1, forward strand.
CCTTCGCGATCGAGGCGATCTGCGCGTACGCAGTCGAGTCTCCGTCGATAAGCGCCTTCTTCAGATACTTAAGCTCGCTCATCTTCGCCGTGCTCGTATTCTTCAAGAGCACCGCCTCGGCGCTTACCGCGAACTCTTTGAGCGCATCTGCACCCGAGCCCGAGACCTTCAGATTCTTCATCGCTTTGTAGTCCGGAGCGAGGACCATAACTGAGGAGAGCGAGCTGAGCGCCTTGCTCGCGACCTCTTGCATCTGACTCTCAGAGAGGTCAGCACCCCCCGAATCCTGCTTCGCGGCAACGAAGAGCATGAAGAAGTTCTTCGCAAAGGCGGCGGTGAGCGTCCCTTCTTCTGGCGCAGGCGGGAGCGAGGGGTCGACAATAAGCGAAGAGCTTGACGTCGAGGTCGCAGCTTGGATATCGGCGATTGCCCGCGGCACGATAAGACCCTTTGCGACCGCTTCGCCGTCGGTCATGCCGAGCTTGTTCGTGTCGGGGTTTGTGGGCGAGGTGCCGTAGAGCGCCTCCTCCCAGTCGGGGAGACCGTCACCGTCTGTGTCTTTTGTCGCGATTGCCTGGAGCAGCGCCGACTCGGTCGAAGCCTGTGCGAGGGAGGGCGACTCCACACCACGTGCGAAGAAGTATGCGCCCGTGACGACCACCGCCGAGAAAAGCGTTGCCGCCAGGATCCGCCAATTTTCAAGAAGTCTTTCCCCCATAGTATGCATATGCAGTATACCAGTCACGAAGCACTTCGCGCTCACTCGTGCACTCACTATATGTGTATTGTGCCCCTCTGCAGCCTAGCTCCTCGCCAGTGCGAGCCACTCAGAGAGGGCGAGATCTTCAGCGCGAGCCTTTTCCGCGATATTCCCTGCGTCAAAACCGGCCTCGTTCAGATTTTTGCGTACGAATTTACGCTTGTGCGCGAAGCCGGCGTGCAAGAGCGCAAAGAATCGCTCCTCCTCAGCAGGCGTAGCGAAGCCCTCTCGTGAAATATCGCCGACCGTGAGCACGGCAGAGTCTACCTTGGGCGCGGGTTTGAAGGCGCCGCGCGGGACCGTGAACTCGTACGAGGGCTCCCCGTACGCCTTTACCGAGAGCGAGAGTATTGATTCTTTTTTCGAACGGGCGATACGCTCGGCGACCTCTTTCTGCACGAGGAGCGTCATCCTGCTTGGCTGATTTGTCGAAGCGAGAAACATCCTGAAAATCTCTCCGGTCAGGTAATACGGAATATTCGCGGCGAGCGCGTAGCCCTGTGGGAGCGTGGTGGGGTCGAAGGTGCGTATATCGCCGTACAGAAGTTCTAATCTCCCTTCGGCAATCTCCGGTGCGAAATCGGCTAGCAGCCTCTCAAAGAGTTCTCCGTCTGCTTCGAGCGCGACAACCCTCTTCGCGAGTTTGAGAAGTTCGCGCGTGAGCATACCCGTCCCGGGGCCGATCTCGAACACGATCGAGTCTGATGTGAGCCGCGCCGCAAGGGCGATACGCTCGGCGATGCGCGCATGCATGAGGAAGTTCTGCCCGAGTGACTTCTTTGCGAATGTCATACTCTATATAATGTCATCTTCGTCATCAAAGAAGGAGTGCCGCTTCCGCTCCGGCGGGCGGTAGATACTGTCTGTCTCATCGTAGAGCAAGAGCGAACCGTCGATATCAGCAAGAAAGGATGATGGTTCAGACGCGTAATCACTCCCGTAGATCTTGCGGATGCGAGCGAGCGTGAGGAAGAGGCGCTCCTTCGCCCGTGTCATCGCGACGTAGAAGAGACGCCGCTCCTCTTCTTCGTCACGGTCGCTCTCGCCGCCCATCCCCTCGTGGGGAAAGAGCCCCTCCTCCATACCGCTTACAAACACCGTGCCGAACTCGAGGCCCTTTGCTGCGTGCACGGTCATGAGTGTCACCCCCATCTTCTCGCCTTGATCCATCTCGTCTTGGTCACTCGCGAGCGCCGCTTCAGCAAGAAAGGCGGCGATACCGCCCTTCCCCGGCGTCGCGTCGTAGCGCGCGGCGACCGAGGCGAGCTCTTCGATATTCTCGAATCGTTCGCGATCTTCAGCATTCCCTTCTTCAAAGAGCGCGCGACGCAGGCCGCTCTTCTCGATCACGAGCTTCACGAACTCAGACGGCACGAGCTCTTCGGTTGCTGCAGAGAGCTCGCCGATAAGCTTCTCAAATGCCTCTACCTTTGCGAGCTCACCAGCACGCAGTGCGCTCCGGTCGCCGGCGACAAGCTTACCGAGCGTCACCTTGCCGATCCCGCGAGAAGGTGCCGAGGCCGCACGCATCTTGTCGGCCTCGCGCGAGGGCTCCATCGCGAGCCGTATCCACGCGAGCGTATCCTTCACCTCCTTACGCGCGAAGAAGTGCGTACCGAGGAGTTTGTACGGCACACCCGCGAGGAGGAATCCCTCTTCAAGCGCACGCGACTGGAAGTTGGTGCGGAAGAGTACCGCGATATCCTCTGGTTTCGTCCCGCTCTTCATCAGCTCGCGTATCTTGAGCGCGATCCAGCGCGCCTCGTCCTCGGCACTCCGCGCCATATGCACGACGATCGGCGCGCCTGCTTCGCGCTCGGTTGTCGAACATTTCTCTTTGCGGTTCTTGTTCTTCTCAATCACCGCATTTGCCGCGTCCACCAAGTTCTTCGTCGACCGGTAGTTGCGCTCGAGGATAATCGTCTGCGACTCGGGGTACTCTTTATCAAATTCGAGCAGGTTTTCGATTGTCGCTCCACGCCATGTGTAGATAGTCTGGTCGATATCTCCGACGACGAAGAGATTCTTGTGCTTCGCTGCGAGCATATTCGCGAGCCTTCCTTGCAGCGCGTTAGTGTCTTGGTACTCGTCGATGTGGATATACCGCCAGCGCTCCTGCGCAAGCGCGCGGATATCGGCGTGCTCTTCAAGCAGACGTACCGGGAGCGCGATTAGGTCGTCGAAGTCGAGTGCCTTCTCAGCGGCAAGCGCCTTCTCGTAGCGCAACCACGCCTCGGCAGCGATGCGCCCGCCGAAGCTCGACCGGCCATGCTTCTCGTAGAACTCGGCTGCGCGCATCCCCTCGCCCTTGGCGCGCGAGATTCTCCCGAGGACGGTCCTAGGGGAGAGCTCCTTCGTCTCGACATCGAGCGCTTTGAGCGCCACGCCTATCGCCTTCTCCGAGTCATCGCGGTCGTAGACACTGAAGAAGCGCGGGATACCAATCGCCTTGCCGTAGCTCTCTAAGAGCTCGCGCCCGAGCCCGTGAAAGGTCGCGACAAACGGCACGCCGCTCCCCGCACCCTCTCCAAGCATCGCGCGGACGCGCTCCCGCATCTCGCGTGCGGCCTTATTGGTGAAGGTGACGGCGAGGATCTCTTTGCCGGGGACGCCACTCCGGACAAGGTGGTAGATACGGGTGGTGAGTACCCGCGTTTTCCCGCTTCCGGCTCCCGCCAAGACCGAGATCGGGCCGTCCGTAGCAAGGACAGCCCTCTTCTGCGCTTCGTTTAATCCTTCAAGATATTTCACTTACGAAATATACCCCACAAACCGCTCTCCACAGGTATACAACCGCCTTATTGACTCCCCCCCTCCCTCGGCTATACTCGGGGTATAGCTGATATGGAAGTACTCAAGAAATGGCTTATGTAAGCCATTTTTGTATTAAGACCGACCCACCGACTCCCTCCGTTTCCCATTAAATCCACTCACCAATTCTTCATACTTGGACTCGCGGCTCTCCTGTCTGCCGCGGCGTTCCTGCCGGATCGCGCAAACGCCTTCTGGCCTTTTTCTACGAATGCAGACGCTGCAGTGAACGCAGCGCTCCCCGGTTCGTCGACGCCGGCACTCCAGGCCTCGACGAACATCGACCCGAACCCGAACAAGGGCTTGGGCGACATGCTCCAGACCAGTGGCGGACGGGCACTGCTTGCAAGCGGTGGCCCCTCGGGCACAATCGCCGACGTCGAGGGCTCGATGCAGTCTGACCGCATCTCGGTGTACGTCGTACGCAAAGGTGACACGCTCGGCGAGATCGCGAACATGTTCGATGTCTCAGTCAACACGATTGTCTGGGCAAACGACCTCTCCGGAGTGAACGACGTCCACCCCGGCGACACGCTCGTTATCTTGCCGGTCTCTGGCGTCGAGCGCACAGTCACAAAGGGCGACACGCTTAAGTCGATTGCGAAGAAGTACGGCGCTGATGCAAATGAAATCGCTCAGTTCAACGGCCTCGATGCCGATGCGCCGCTCGTTATCGGCTCGACGATTATCGTCCCCGGTGGCGAGGTTGCACCAGTCGCATCCAAGCCCTCGAAGAGTCCGCGCAAGACAG
>JBAYJI010000008.1:0-24927 GCA_041665205.1 Minisyncoccota bacterium
ATCAGCGATAGATTTGAGCAAATCTGTAATCTCTCTAAACTTAAAATTCTCAGATTTTAAGTTTAGAGAGATTACAGATTTGCTCAAATCTATCGCTGATGCTGTCAAGGATTTTTCCGACATACCACTACCCAGCCGAGAAATTATGGAGAAACTGAAAGAGGAAAGAAGCACGCACAGAACCGTTTTCAACGACTTACTTAAATCAAGCGGATTACTTCCGTAAATAATTATGGACTCCATCTCTAAACAAGAAGAAATATCCGTCCAGCATCTTTCCGATTCTTTATGGAATTTATTTCTTGAGAATTATAGATCATTGGCCAAAGGTGTTAATGGCTTAGATGAAGAAAAACAGGAATCGTTTACTGATAAACAATATCTTGAATTGATGATCATCCCAATGATTGCAACGATACGAGCACTTACTCAAAAATTTGGTGATATTCAAGAAGTGAGTGATGTGTTTGTTGAGATACAGAATAGATTTTTTGAAAGATACTTTAAAGACAGCAAGGAAAAAGAATCCTTAGAAAAATTGTTTTTGGAAAGATACGACGAATATATAAAAGTAATAAATGATGACCCGGCAGATTCAAAAGATCAGTTTAAACAACTTTTTCGTGCTAATTACTTTGGAGAAATAAAGGGCATGAACGATTTTAGAGTAATGATGTATGTATTTACGCACTATCTTCTGGTCGTTAAAAATGTTACCGAATTTTTAGATGCTGTGTCATTAAAATTCAAGGTGGTTTAGAAAATATGACTCAAATTCAAACTTTTCAAGATGGCACCACTAGGGGAACTTTCTCGCAAATCAAACTTGATGACGGGAATAAAATTTTAATATCACTTACACAAACAGAAATTGCGATTTTAAAAGTCGGATTTCTCGGCATACCAAAAGGGACATTGTGGAAAGAAGATATAGACGGGTTTCTAGACGTTATTTACCCGCAAGGACCCGCTTCAAAAGATGCCTCCAAGTCGGTACTGGAGATTTCAGTAGATTTGGCTATACAGTGCAAGACTACTGAGGAAGTCCGAGAAAAATTTAACAAGTTAATCAATTCTTTATGACCTCACTTCGACATATTGCCCGTTACGCCTTTCTCGCATTGGTAGTTATTGCGGTTTTTTCCGTTTGTCTTTGGATATATGGCGCATGGCACGATGAGTGGAGTGGTTATAACGCGAGTATCGCGGTCAGCGACGGCTTCTGCAACATCGCTATTATTCCGATAGTCGGAGATTTCATTCCCTTCGCAGGAGCGGACCAAGACGGCAGTGGGAATACGCCACCACCTTCGACGAATCCCGACGACACTCTCGCCGCACTTCGCGCTGCGGAAGCTGACCCGAACATTCGCGGTATCCTTGTTCGCATCGATTCTTCCGGCGGTTCGCCAGTTGCCGCCGAAGTTATCGCAAATGGACTTAAACACGCTTCCTTGCCACTTGTAGCACTTATACGCGAAATGGGAGTCTCGGCAGCGTATCTCGCGGCGACAGGAGCAAAAACGATCATCGCCTCGCCGTTTTCAGATATCGGTTCAATCGGAGTAACTATGTCGTATATCGACAACACTGCACAAAACGTGAAAGAAGGATTGCAATATATTCCACTCACATCTGCAAAGTTCAAGGACTATGGCGATCCAAATAAGTTGCTCACCGCCGACGAGCGCGCACTCCTTGAACGCGACTTGAAGATATATCACACTCAGTTTGTTAAAGAAGTCGCGGAGAATCGCAGTTTGCCGGTTGAGCAAGTTGCCAAGCTCGCTGACGGCTCATCTATGCCGGGTGCTCTCGCGCTTGAAAATAAATTGATTGATGCGCTCGGCGATCAGGAAACGGCGCGAGCATGGTTTGCAGAACAATTGAATATGCCGCTAGAGGAGGTGGTGTTCTGCGAATAAAAATATGGATAAAGATGATGATCGTTTCGTTCGTTGGCAACAGCTCAGTATTAGCGAAATGGGGAAGACAATCAGTTTGTTTTTGGGAATAGCTTTTGCCACCATTGGCTTCGTTGTGTCGCAACTCATCAGTGCAGATTTCATTTTCAGAAATTATTGGGATAAATTTCTCTTTTCTTTTGGCAGTGTTGTTCTTTTGGCACATATTGTCGTTTCGCTCATTCTCACACTCAATAGATTAAAAGATTTCAAACTAACAACTAAAGTTGTTAGGGTAAAACAAAATGAAAAATCGACTTCTGCTATTGCTGATTTACGTGAGGAATTAGAGATGATAAGTAACAAAACTCGGTGTTTGTTTGGTTGTTCATTGTGGCTGTTTGGTATTGCCGAATTACTTATAATTATTGGGTTTATTATTCAAATATCGAATAAATTTTAAATCATTTCTGGGCGTCGCAAAGCGAACACGCACAACGCCGAAGCAGCTGGCGCGAGCTTGCGAGCGGGCTATGCGTAGGCGATTGTGCGTGTGAGTGAAAGGGAGTAATCCCCGCCGTTTTATAATTTTTCTTCAAAACGGCGGGGATTATGTGCGCGGTGGGAGGGCGGGCAAGCACATATAAACTTTGAGCCTCGCCATTCCTTTTGGAAATTGGTTTGGCGAGGCACCTTTCTGTATTTGTATTGAACGGCTCATTTCCCACCGGAACGGGTCAATTGGTGGGAAATGAGCCGTTCCCGCCCGAGCCCCTGCCGCTCCATTCCATTCTTCAATGCATTCCCCCGCCAAAACAAAAATGCATAGGAAGCGGCAGGGCGAAGGGCGGCCCCGCGTAATCGCGGGGCGAGCGCCGAGTCCGCGAGGCGCGAGATATGTTAGTCTGGGTGTTGTTGGAAATGGGTTCTAACTTTTTCAAACAAACACCACCAAAAAGAGTTATACTAAGCCTATGCTTACAGAATTCAAACAGTTCTTACTCCGCGGGAACGTTGTCGACCTGGCGGTCGGCGTCGTGGTCGGCGCTGCCTTCGGCACACTCGTGAGTGCCCTTGTCGCCGACCTCTTGACTCCGTTTATCGCCGCGATAGCTCGCGTGCCAGACTTCGGCAACCTCTCCTTCACACTGAATGGAGCCAAGTTTATGTACGGACACCTCGTTAACGCGGTCTTCTCCTTCTTGCTCGTCGCGAGCGCGGTGTTTTTCTTCGTGGTGAAGCCGATGAACGTGCTTATTGCGCGTTCACACGGAGGAGCTCCTGCGAATCTTGCGACCAAGAAGTGCCCTGAGTGCACGAGCGAGATACCTATCGGTGCGAAGCGTTGCAAGTATTGCACCCAGGCGATTGCCTAAAGCAAAACCCGCCTTCCGGCGGGTTTTGCTTTGACAGAAGTCAGACTTCCGTCAGGGGGTGTTGTTTAGCTCAAATGCGGCGAAACGAGCTTCGTCATCTCGAACATCGTCACCTCGCTCTTACCGCCGAAGACCGGCTTCAGCTTGTCGTCAGCGAGGATATTGCGCTTGTTCGACGGGTTCTGAAGATTGTGCTTCTTGATGTACACCCAAAGCTGCTTGACTACTTCGGTGCGGGGCATCGGGCCCTTGCCGACCACTGCCTCCAGTTCAGGAGAGAGGTTAAGCGGCTTCGATAGTGCTGAATTGATTGCCATAGTGAATATTGATTGTATTAAGACTAACTCACTCTAGTATATAGCATACTGGGCAGGGTATCTGCTAGAATGCAATGACATATGCATGAGGGTATCGCAGTCGTCCTCAAGGCGGAGCAACTAGGCTCCGTTTTCGGTTTTCCTATCACGAACTCGCTTATCATGGCGTGGGTCGTGATGGCGCTCCTGATCGGCTTTGCGTATTTCTTTGGCCGTTCCCTCAGACTGGTCCCCGGCAAGCTCCAGGCTGGTATCGAGTGGGCCTTTGAGGGCGCGATTGCCTATATGGCCGAGGTGCTCGAGAGCGAGGTGCTTGCGCGGCGCTTCTTCCCGCTGATTGCCTCTATATTCCTCTTCGTCGCCGTCATCAACGAGATCGAGTTCTTCCCCGGGGTCGGCTCCCTCGGCCTCTGGCACGCATCAGAATTTTTGCCGATACTGCGCGCACCGACAACCGACCTCAACTTCACCCTCGCACTCGCGATGATCGCCTTCTTCACAATCGAGGTGACCGGTATCGCGATGCTCGGATTTTTCAAATATGCAGGGAAGTATGTTAATCTGAAGTCGCCGGTCGGGTTTGCGGTTGGGCTTATCGAGCTCATCAGCAATCTCGGTCGGCTTGTCTCGTTCTCATTTCGTCTCTTCGGAAACATTTTCGCAGGGGAAGTGATGGTGCTTGTCGCCGGTTACTTTTTACCGTACGTGCTCCCGGCACCTTTGATGGGATTTGAGATGTTTATCGGCCTCATACAGGCACTCGTCTTTGCGATGCTGACGTTGTTCTTTATCAAGTTGGCCATCGTGGAGCCGCATGAGGCTCATTAATAATAATTAGAGAATATATGGATGTAGAATCAGCACGTTTGTTCGGGATGGCGATTGCCGCCGGTCTCGGTGTTATCGGTCCCGGTATCGGTATCGGGCTTATCGGCAGTGGTGCGATGAATGCAATCGGAAGGAATCCTGAGGCGTCCGGCAAGATTGTCTCGAACATGATCCTCGCGATCGTCTTCACTGAGGCTTTGGGAATTCTCACCTTAGTTGTGGCATTCATTATTAAATTCGTCTAACGTTCGCGTTCTGCTCGCATGTCTCAACTCTTCTCCGCATTCGGCATCAATTGGCAGCTCCTCATCGCGCAAGCGGTGAACTTTGCCATTGTGCTGGTCGCGCTCTGGTACTTCCTCTATAAGCCGGTGCTCGCTCAGCTCGCGAAGCGGCAGGAGACAATCGCCAAGGGTGTCGAGGACGCCGCGCGCGCCGGAGCGCTGCTTGCCGGAGCAGATGCCGAGGCAGCGCAGCGCGTTGCCGCTTCAGACGCTGAGGCAGAAGGAATCGTCTCTGCTGCGCGCGAAGCAGGGAACGCTGAGAAGGCACGACTCTTGAAGGAGGCTGAGACGCGCGCAGCTGCCGTAGCCAAGGACGCCGAGTCGCGCGCGAAAGAGGTAGCGGCTAAATCGAAGCGGGAGAGCGAGCGAGAGGTCGCGCGGCTCGCGATCCTTGCTGCGGAGAAGCTCTTGAAGAAGAACTATGATTGACGACTACACGCGCCTCCTCGAGGCAACGGCTGAGCTCGAAGACAAGGCGACGTCTGACGCGGCCGTGACGAAGCTCATCATGCACTTGAAGAGCGCGGGGCGCATGAAGATGCTCCCCCAGATCGCCCGCGAGCTCCGGCGGGTCGCTGCACGTCGCCACGCGCTCCGGCCGTATGTCGAAGTCGCACATGAGAAGGAGACTGCGCATGCGCTCCATGCCGCCGCTCTTGCAGGCATTGTCACTCGGCATGCGACGGTGAACCCGTCGCTCATTCACGGCTGGCGTGCGCGGAGCAAGGGTACGCTCGTCGACCATTCGGCGAAGCGAGCGCTTTTACACATTTATCAACAGGTAACCGTTTAGTATATGCAAAGCATCATCGAGAGAATCGAGAAGGAGATCGCCGCCTGGGCTCCAGAGGTTGGCGCAGAAGAGACCGGCGTGGTGCGTGCGACCGGTGACGGTATCGCAGAGATCGACGGCCTCTCGAAGGCAGCCATGTCTGAGATGGTGCTCTTCGATCCGACCTTCGACCGTACGCTCGAAGAGGCGCTTGCCGACCCGCTCCCTATCTACGGGCTCGTCTTAAATCTTGAAGAGGACGGTGTGCGCGCCGTGATATTGGGCGATGCATCAAAGATTCATGAGGGGATGCTCGTGCGCCGGCTTGGCCGCCTGCTCTCGATCCCCGTCGGCGACTCACTCGTCGGCCGCGTGGTGAACCCGCTCGGCGAGGCGGTCGACGGCAAGGGTCCGACCAAGGCGACCGAGATGCGTCCGATCGAGCGCGAAGCGTACGGCGTAATCGATCGTGCGTCGGTGAACGTCCCGCTCCATACCGGCATCAAGGCAGTCGATGCGATGATCCCGATTGGTCGCGGTCAGCGCGAGCTGATCATTGGCGACCGCGGCACCGGCAAGACCTCTATCGCGATCGACACGATTATCAACCAGAAGAGTGAACCGGTGGCGACGCGCCCGATCTGTATCTATGTCGCGATTGGCCAGAAGGAGTCGAAGACCGCGAAGCTCGTCGCCGAGCTTGAAGAGCGCGGCGCGATGGAGTACACGATCGTCGTGACTGCCCCCGCCTCTGCTCCCGCCGCGCTCCAATTCCTCGCGCCGTTTGCGGGTGCTGCGATTGGCGAACATTTCATGGAGCAGGGGAGGGACGCTCTTGTGGTCTACGACGACCTCTCTAAGCAGGCCGTCGCGTATCGCCAGATGTCGCTTCTCTTGCGTCGTCCGCCTGGCCGCGAGGCGTACCCGGGCGACATCTTCTATCTGCACTCGCGCCTCCTCGAGCGCGCAGCGAAGCTCTCCAAGGAGAAGGGCGGCGGCTCTCTGACCGCGCTCCCGATTATCGAGACACAAGAAGGTGACGTCTCGGCGTATATCCCGACCAACGTTATCTCGATCACCGACGGACAGATCTACCTCGAGGCGAATCTCTTCAACAAGGGTCAGCGGCCAGCGATTAACGTTGGTATCTCGGTCTCGCGCGTGGGCTCTGCGGCGCAGACGAAGGCAATGAAGAAGGTCGCCGGCAAGATTAAGCTCGAGCTCGCACAGTTCCGCGAACTGGAGGCCTTCATGCAATTCTCGAGCGATCTCGACGTCGAGACGAAGAAGCGTATCGACGCTGGCCGGCGCATGACCGAGATCCTCAACCAGGGTCGCGGTGTGCCGCTCGCCTTCGAGATGGAGGCGGCGATTATCTTTGCAGCGACAAACGGCTACCTCGACTCCTTCTCGCCTGAAGAGGTGGGTGCGATCGAGAGCAAACTGCAGGACTACCTCTCGCGAGAGGCAGGCGGCGTGCTCACTGCGATCAAAGAGTCGAAGGAGATTCGCGAAGAGTCTGAGAAGACGCTCCGCGAGAAACTCGATGCGTTTATCACGCGTCACACATCGGCCGCATAAGCACCTATGGCGCTGAAGGATATCAAGAGCAAGATCAAGGCGACCGAGCGGACTCATAAAGTGACGCGCGCGATGGAGGCTGTCTCGGCGGTGAAGATGCGCAAGACCCAAGCCGCGGCACTTTCAGGGCGCCCATACGCGCGCGCCGCGCTCTCGGTGCTTACGAGACTCTCTGGCACCGAAGCAGTGAAGCGTCACCCGCTCGCTATGCATCGGGAGGGTACAAAGATCGCCCTCGTGCTGATCACAAGCGACAAGGGTCTCGCGGGCGGGTTGAACAGTAACGTGCTCAAGCGCGCCGTCGAGGCGCTCGAGCGCCGCGAGGTCGCAGACGTCACGATCTACGCCTACGGGAGAAAGGGTGAAGAATACTTCGCACGGCGCGGGTACCGCATCGCGCGCTCCTTTGAGAACAAGGGCGACGACGTCGCGCTCTCGGTGATGGAGGAACTGTCGCAGGAGGTGGCAGAGGGCTTCTTGCGCGGGGACTACGACAAGGTGATCACCGTCTACAGCAACTTCAAGTCTACCTTCGAGCAGCTCGCGACGATGCGCCGACTCCTGCCGCTCTCTTTGCCGGCGCTACGCGACATCGTCGAAGGGATTATCCCGACCAAGGGCAAGTGGAGTCACGAGATCTCGCTTCACGCACCGGCTGCCTACACGGTCGAGTCGTCAGAGGGCGAGATACTCGACGTGCTTATCCCGCGGCTTATCGCGGTTTCGCTCTACCATATGCTCTTGGAGGCGAAGGCCTCGGAGCATTCGGCGCGTATGGTGGCGATGAAGAGTGCGAGCGATAAGTCTGAAGAGGTCGCGCACGACCTCACACGGCTCTTCAACAAGATCCGTCAGGCGAGTATCACGCGCGAGGTGTCTGAGATCGTGGGCGGCCGCGAGGCATTAGCCACGTGAGATATGGCTTTCGCAATAATTATCAACCATTACCAGCATTAATAATTTACGTATGAACGAAAAAGGTACAGAGAAGCTATCTCACGTGGGAATCATCACAGAGATAATCGGGCCAGTCGTCGACGTCCACTTCGTGACAGGGAAGGAGTCACGACCCGCTATCGGCGACGCACTCATCATTGAGAAGAGTGACACCCACGGCCGTATCGTCCTCGAGGTCGCCTCGCACCTGGGGCTCGACCGCGTGCGCGCGATCTCGATGAACGAGACCGCGGGGCTCGCGCGTGGCGAAGAGGTCCGCGCCACCGGCAACCCGATCATGGTACCGGTGGGCGAGGCGACACTCGGACGTCTCTTCAACGTGCTTGGTGACCCGGTCGACGGGAAGGGGCCGATGGCGGCAGACGTCGCGCGTCTGCCGATCCATCGCGCACCGCCCGCATTTCATGAACAGACGACGAAGGCCGAGGTCTTCGAGACCGGCATCAAGGCGATCGACCTTATTATCCCTTTCCTCAAGGGCGGCAAGGTCGGCCTTTTCGGCGGCGCGGGCGTCGGCAAGACGGTGCTGATTCAAGAGCTGATCCGCAACGTCGCGACCGAGCACGGCGGCTACTCCGTCTTCGCCGGTGTCGGCGAGCGCGTGCGCGAGGGCAACGACCTCTACCACGAGATGGAGGACTCGGGCGTGCTCGCCAAGACCGCGCTCATGTTCGGGCAGATGAACGAAGTGCCAGGCGCTCGTGCGCGCGTCGCGCTCTCGGGTCTCACGCAGGCAGAATACTTCCGCGATGAGGGCGGCAAGGACGTGCTCTTCTTTATGGACAACGTCTTCCGCTTCATCCAGGCAGGGTCTGAGGTCTCGTCGCTTCTTGGTCGCGTGCCGAGCGCCGTGGGCTATCAGCCGACCCTCGCTGAGGAGATGGGTAAATTGCAGGAACGAATTACGTCGACGAAAAAAGGCTCTATAACCTCGGTACAGGCCGTATACGTCCCGGCAGACGACCTCACCGACCCGGCGCCCGCGACGACCTTCGCTCACCTCGACGGTACCGTCGTGCTCTCGCGTGCGCTCGCCTCGCTCGGTATCTATCCAGCAATCGACCCGCTCGAATCCTCTTCGGCAGCGCTCACACCAGAAATCGTCGGTGAGGAGCATTACCGCGTCGCGAACCAGGTGAAGCTCGTGCTCCAACGCTACAAGGACTTGCAGGACATCATCTCGATCCTCGGTATGGAGGAGCTCTCAGAAGAAGATCGGCTCTCGGTCACACGCGCGCGCAAGATTGAGCGATTCCTCTCTCAGCCGATGTTCGTCGGAGAGCCCTTTACCGGTATCTCGGGTCAGTATGTCTCGCGCGAAGAGACGGTGCGTGGCTTCAAAGAAATCGTAGAAGGGAAGCACGACGACAAGCCCGAGCAGGCCTTCTATATGAAGGGAGGAATAGATCAAGTAGCAGGATAGGCACTAGGCTCTAGAAAATGCATTCACTAAAGCCTAACGCCTAGAGCCAAATAACTAGTTATGAAAACTTTCCATTTAACGGTTGCACGAGTTGGAGAGAATCTCTTCGACGGAGAAGCGATCTCTGCAACCGTACCCGGCAAGGAGGGCGTCTTCCAGATCCTCGCCGACCACGAAGCGTTTGTCTCAGAGCTCGCCTCAGGCGAGGTGCAGGTGAAGGCGGCAGACGACAAGATGTATCACTTCGAGATCCCTCGAGGCGGCATCGCCGAAGTCTCGCGTGGCCAAGCGACTATCCTTCTCTAACGCTTGCGTCATTAACAGAGTGGTATACTAGAGGCATGACGTATGAAGGAGATGGCGACGGCGGGACAAGTATCCCGCGGCGTCGCAGGATACCGCACTACCACGGCGATCGAACCCGGGTGCTCTTCGTGGTGAGTGCCGCCGTGCTTATCGTCGCGCAATCGACCGGTGCCGACCTCCCGCTCTCGACCGCAGGGTCGGTTATCGCAGCGGTGCTGCTCGTGATCGCTGCAGGTATCACGAACCCTGATGAGGGCTGGATCCACTGGCTGAACGCGATTATCGCGGTGTGGGGGACACTCCTCTTCGGCATGACCGCCGTGAGCCGGTATCGCCTCGGGGCGCACATACTCGACTCTTCGTTTATCTACGTCGAGGCGCTCGCGCTCCTCTCGCTTATCGCGCTCTACCTCACGACACGTACTATCCGCGGCTTCCGCTTGCGTCCGGAGCACCCCTAAAGAATCGGTTTCCTCGTGATACCCCGTTAGAGACCTTCTATTTTTTTGAACATATTCATCGAACCACACCATGGTTTATCTGGTGGAGTCTCTAACGGGGTGATATAATCGCTGCATGTCAGTACAGAGTTTTCTCCTCAACCAATACGCGAAGTGGAAGCTGAAGGATGTCCCCCCTGCACAGCGCGAGCAGATGACCGCGCTCGTGACCAAGGACCCGCAGCTCTTCAAGAAGATAGGCGAAGAGATTGAGCGCCGCAAGAAGGGCGGCGAGAGCGAGATCAAGGCAGCGATGGAGGTGATGAAGAAATACCGTGTCGAACTCTCTGCACTTATGCAGAAGTGATATGGACGCACTCGTCTCGCTACTTGTCTTCTGTCAGGCGCTCGGCGCGCTCACCGGTGCCCTCTCGGCGGTCTGGGGTGAGCTCGCCTATGTGCGCGCGATGCGAGACGGTCGGCTCGACCATGCTGAGCGAGAGCACCTCGCTGCAATCGCCCGCGGCTTGCGCTTCGGGATGTCACTTATCCTCTTCTCTTCGCTCGGTCTCGTCGTCGTCGCCTACCTGCTCCACGCAGCCGCTCAACCGGCTCTCTCGGGGAGCTACTGGCTCCTTATCGTGCTCGCGATTCTTGTCACGGCTGCTTCGTGGGCGCTCTCGCGCAAGCAGATTCCCTTTGCCCTTGGCTCGGCGGTCGTCTTCACCGGGTGGTGGTTCCTCACCTTTCTCACATTCGGACAGGTGCCGGTACTCTCCTTTGGTTCTGCTGCGGCATTCTTTATCGTCGCGACCGCCATCTTCTACGCCGTGCTCCAATACGGACGCTTTCTCTCCTTGCGCAAGAAGTGAAATAGCCTTTTAGCGGGGGTCGTTTGAGTTATACTATTTCAATATATGCGTCATCGAATTTTCATACTGCTGAAGTATCTAGCGTGGGTAGTTCTTCTACTCGTTCTCGCGTACGGCGCACTCATTCTATTTGTGCACCCATCACTCAATCGTGATTGGTCACCCGATGAGGTTGTACTTGCTCGCTCCATGATATCGGCAGAGATTCGGAAGGAGAAAGGGGAGTCATTTTCGGCGATAAAAGGCCTCCTTCGCCAATACGAGATTATCTATGTGATAGCCGATGAACATGATGTCATAAAGCTCCGCTCGAATTACCGCAAGGACGATGTCTTTCTCTACCCGGTGAAGACAACAAAGGAGAATATGCAAAAGCTCTTTATCTCTATGCTCACCCGCGCCAACAAGCTCGCGACTGAGCCAGAGTTCTACAATACGCTCACGAACACCTGTACCACTAACATAGTCGCGCACGTTAATGAAATAGCACCTGGACGAATTCCGTTTAGTTATAAGGTTCTCATGCCTGGATATTCAGATGAGCTGGCGCGTCAAGTCGGCCTCATAGACAACACACTCTCTATAGAAGAATTACGCGCGAAATATCGAATAAACGATAAGGCACTCAAGTATGCGGACGACCCTCTCTTCTCAGAGCGAATCAGAGAATAACTTGAAGTTTAGCTAGAAAAAAGCAATAGTGGGTAACATGCTTAAGATAGGCATCGTCGGTCTGCCGAACGTGGGGAAGTCCACGCTTTTTAATGCGCTCACCAAGGCGTCGGTGCCGGCAGAGAATTACCCGTTCTGTACGATCGACCCCTCGGTCGGTGTGGTCGGTGTGCCCGACGCACGACTCGACGTGCTCACCACGTTTTCCAAAAGTGAGAAGACGATCCCCGCTGCGATCGAGTTTGTCGATATCGCCGGACTCGTGAAGGGGGCTGCCGAGGGCGAGGGCCTCGGGAACCAGTTCCTCGCGAACATCCGCGAGACCGACGCGATCCTCCAGGTCGTACGCTTCTTCGACGACACCAATATCGTACACGTAGACAATGTCGTCGAGCCGTACAAGGACATCGAGATTATCAATATGGAGCTTGCCCTCGCCGACGGCGAGCAGGTGCGTAAGCGCCGCGACAAGATCGAGGGCGACATCAAGGCCGGCCGTAAGGAGTTTGTCGCCGAGGACGCCGTGCTCGCCAAGCTGATGCAGGCCTTTACCCTCGGCAAGCTCGCGCTCCACGCCGGGCTTACTGAAGAGGAGAAGAGGCTCGTCGCGCACCTAAACCTCCTCACCATGAAGCCGATCCTCTACGCGCTCAATAGGAAGAGCGGCGGGCACAATCTCGACGAGCTCGCCGACGGCCGCGCCGAGCGTGCCTACGACCTGATCAAAGCGCTCGGCGGGCAATACATATTTCTCGATGCAGCGACCGAGCGCGAGTTGAACGATGTCGCCGACGACGACCGTCAGAGCTTCCGTCAGGAGCTCGGCGTATCAGAGGACGGCCTCGCGGGGCTTATCCGCGGTGCGTACGAGACACTCGGCCTGATCTCGTTCTTCACGACCGGCACCGACGAGACGCGCGCATGGACGATTCCCGCGGGGAGCACCGCGCCCGTTGCAGGCGCGGCGATTCATAACGACTTTTTAAATAAATTTATCCGCGCCGAGGTGGTCGCCTACGACGACCTTATCGCCGCAGGTAGCTACGCCGCTGCGCGTGAGACGGCCAAGGTCCGCACTGAAGGGAAGGGGTACATCGTCAAAGACGGCGATATTATGGTCTTCCTCCACGGCTAGTATTGAAGTCAGACTTCAATACTGCGCGGGAGTTCTTTTTTATAGTGGCGTGGTATAATCCGAACCTATGGACAAACCCAAAACGACAGCGAAGGACTTCTTCTTGTGGGCAGGGGCGATCGTCTCATTTTACTGGAGTGTCATTGCCTTTATTCTCCTCACGTTCGATTACATCAACTACGCGTTCCCGAACGCGCTCAGCTATTACCCGGCCGACCCATACCAGAGCGGTATCAGCTACGAGATGGCCTCGATTATCGTTCTGCTCCCGATCTACCTGCTCCTCATGTGGCTTATACACAAAGACGCGACGCGCGACCCTTCCCGTAACGAGATCTGGGTACGCCGATGGGCGCTTATCCTGACCCTCTTTGTCGCGGGTATCGCGATGGCGGTAGACCTGATCACGCTCCTCACCACCTTCCTCAATGGCGAGGCGCTAACGGCAGCGTTCCTACTCAAGGTGTTGGTCATCTTCCTTATCGCGGCGGGAGTCTTCATGCACTTCATCGCTGATCTGAAAGGGTATTGGGACCTCTTCCCAGCGAGGAGAAATGCCGTGCGTATCGGGGTGGCGGTTCTCGCCGTTGTCACGATAGTCGCAGGCTTCTTTATCGTCGGGACGCCAGCCGAGGCGCGTCTCGCGCGCTTTGACGCACAGAAAGTAAGCGACCTGCAGAGCATCCAGTACCAAGTGATTAATTATTGGCAGGCGAAGCAGAAGTTGCCTGGGGTGATTACTGACCTCAACAACTCGCTCTCGTATGGCCCACTCCCCATCGATCCTCAGACAGGGGCGTCGTATGTGTACCAGCCAGGTGAGGGGCTCTCCTTCAAGCTCTGCGCGACCTTCAACGCGGCGAGCCGCACAAATACGTTGGATTATTCGCGTTCTACGATAGTCGAACCTACGCCAGCACAAGAAAAGGCAATTCTAGGTGGTAAGGTAGGGATACAAGACAACTGGCAGCATGGTGCAGGACAGGTGTGCTTCGAGCGTATCATTGACCCGGCCTTCTATCCGCCGCTCAAGCCTTAATTCTAAGGTCGGACCTTAGAATCAGAAGACATGGCATACGATCATTCAGATATTGAGAAGAAGGCCCAGCAGATGTGGGCCTCTCTCGATCTCTATCGCGCCAGCGAGGATCCGCAGAAAAAGAAGAAGTATATCCTCGACATGTTCCCATATCCCTCAGGAGAGGGTCTGCATGTCGGTCACCCGAAGGGTTACATCGCTACTGACATTTATTCGCGGCACATGCGCATGAAGGGCTACTCGGTCCTGCATCCGATGGGGTGGGACGCGTTCGGTCTCCCTGCAGAGAACTTCGCGCTCAAGAACAAGACACACCCGCGCAAGGCGGTCGAGCAGAACATCACCAACTTCAAGGCACAGCTCGCTCACCTCGGCTTCGACTATGATTGGTCGCGAGAGATCAATACGACCGATCCCTCTTACTACCACTGGACGCAGTGGATATTCCTCAAGATGCTCGAACACGGTCTCGCGTTCCAATCGAACGAGCCTATCAACTGGTGTCCGTCCTGTATGACCGGTCTCGCGAACGAGGATCTCGATGGTGCCGTGTGCGAACGCTGTGGGACACCGGTCGTGAAGAAGAACCTGCCGCAATGGGTCCTGAAGATCACCGACTACGCCGACCGGATGCTTGCCGATCTCGATCTGCTCGAGTGGCCTGAGCACATCAAAGAGGCTCAGCGTAACTGGATTGGTCGTTCCGAGGGAGCGGAAATCACATTTGCGATCGCTGGTAGTGATGCGTCTGTCACGGTCTTCACGACCAGACCGGATACGATCTTCGGTGCGACCTATCTTGTGCTCGCGCCCGAGCACGTTTTGATACGGAATACAGAACTAGGGATTAAGAATTCTGAAGAAGTTCAGCACTACGTCGCGGCGACCGCAACGAAAACTGAGATCGAACGCGGCGCAGAAGGGAAGGAAAAGACCGGCGTGAAGCTGGAAGGCGTTTCGGCGATCAATCCCGCGACCAAAGAAGAGATACCCATCTACGTCGCCGACTATGTACTGGGCGGCTACGGCACTGGCGCTATTATGGCCGTGCCAGCTCATGACGAACGAGATTACGAATTTGCGAAGAAATTCGATCTGTCGATACGCACCGTTGTAGAGGCGGTCACCGGAAAGCCGCAAGAAAATCCAGAATTTCGTAAGAGCATTGTCGCTCTCGTTGTTGATAAGAAGAACAACAAGATACTGACTCTTGATTGGGGCACTGAACTTGGCGGGAAGCTCTTCATCGGCGGCGGGCGAGAGGAGGGCGAAGACGCTGCGAAGGCGGCAGCTCGTGAGATTGCAGAAGAAACTGGTTATACCGACCTCAAGCTCGTTGACCAAACAGCGATCATTCATCACAGCTACTTTGCCTATTCAAAAAATGTCGCACGCGAGATAGAAGCAATAGGATTTCTTTTTGAACTGAACGGCGATGCGCGGCAGGAACAACAGCTTGAACATGATGAACACGGCAAATTCACTGTGTCGTGGATGCCGCTTGCGCAGGCGGGCCAAGAAGTGACAGAGACGCTTCATCGCACGGTGTTCGAACGACTTGTCCTTGGACATCCGCACACGGGCTCCGGCGTGCTTGTTGATTCTGGAGAATTTACCGGTAAGAACAGCGAAGAGACGAAACAAGCTGTCGTCGCCGCTGTCGGAGGCAAGCTCGTCACGCGATACAAGCTGCGCGATTGGGTCTTCTCGCGTCAGCGCTACTGGGGCGAACCCATTCCAGTCATTCATTGTCCGAATGATGGCGTTGTACCTGTGCCGTACGAAGATTTGCCAGTACTTTTGCCTGAAGTCGAGTCGTATGAGCCGACTGGGACAGGGGAGTCGCCGCTTGCCGCTATTGATGAGTGGGTCAACACGAAGTGTCCGAAGTGCGGCGGCGCCGCGAAGCGCGAAACGAACACGATGCCACAATGGGCCGGTTCGTCATGGTACTACCTACGCTTCATGGATCCGCACGATTCCGATCAGCTCGTCTCGCTGAAAAAAGAGAAGTACTGGGCGCCGGTCGATGTGTACGTCGGCGGCGACCATGCGGTTCGACACCTAATCTATGCCCGCTTTTGGCACAAGTTCCTCTACGACATCAGCGTCGTGAGTACGCTGGAACCCTTCAAACGGCTCGAGTTCCTTGGCTTCATCCTCGCCGAAGATGGTCGCAAGATGAGTAAGCGTTTCGGCAATGTCATCAATCCGGACGATGTCGTCGCCGAATATGGAGCCGATGCATTCCGCATCTATGAAATGTTCATGGGGCCGTTCGAGAATACGACCGCATGGAGCACTGCGTCTATCGCAGGCACGGCGCGGTTCGTGGATCGGCTCTGGCAGATACAGGATCGCGTCGCTCCTGAATCGGTTCCTGCCCTCGAGACGCTTCTTCATGAGACAATCCGCAAGGTGACGAGCGATATCGAGACGTTCAAGTTCAACACAGCAGTGAGCCAGATGATGATCTTCTTGAACGCGGTCGAAAAGGAGGGAACCATCGGCAAAGAGCAGTGGAGCATGTATCTGCGCGTGCTTGCGCCGTTTGCTCCTCATGTCACCGAGGAGCTGTGGGAGCGGATGGGAGAAATGAGCTCGATACACCTCGCGTCTTGGCCCGCCTATGACGAGGCACTCCTTGTTTCGAGTGAAAAAGAGGTAACCGTACAGGTCAACGGCAAGCGTCGAGGGGCAGTGACGCTCGCCGTAGATGCCTCTCAAGAGACTGCTGTGACCGAGGCGCTCAAACTCCCGGCCGTAGTCGCGGCGCTCGGAGGAAAAGAGCAAAAAAGGGTTGTTTTTGTACCAGGCAAGATACTTAATCTTGTGGTATAGTCACAAATATCAAGAAAGGGTTGACTTATTATAAAGCGTTTGCTATAAATTAGACCACATGACTAAGGTAAGTAAGACCGCGAAACAAACGAAGGTGAAGGGAGTTGTCTCGTTTTCTTTTGATAGTACGGCGCTCGTGAAGCGCCTCCTTGCCGCTGCTCCTGACCGCGCCCGTGAGGTGCTGATCCGCCGCTTTGGCCTTGGGACAAACGCCGAGCGTGAGACTCTCGAGGCAATCGGCGATCGCTCAAGCATCACGCGCGAGCGTGTCCGCCAGATCGAGGCAGCCGGCCTCGACGCGGTGCGTGCAAGCAAGGTTTTCAAAGAGTCGAGTGCTGCGTTTGAAGAGATTGCCCGCTACATCGACTCGCTCGGCGCTATCGTGCCCGAGGAGACGCTCCTCGCTGCGCTCGGCAAAGACGAGAAGAGCCGCAATCGTTTCCGTTTTTTCCTCGTACTCGACTCCGCTTTTTTCCGTGAACGCGAGACAAACGAATTTCTCGCCCGCTGGCATATCGACAGCGCAACCGCAAAGAATATCCATGGTGCACTCTCAAAGCTCTATGCCTCGCTCTCTGACGACGAGGTGTTGACCGAGGCAGAGCTTCTCGACCGGTTCCTTGACGAGCTCAAGAGCGTAAACGACGCATACAAGAACGAAGAGGTCTTGAAGCGTTGGCTCTCTCTCAGTAAGCATATCGGCAGCAACCCGCTCGCTGAATGGGGCCGCATGAGTGCTCCGGCGATCCGCATCAAGGGTATCCGCGACTACGCGTATCTCGCGATCAAGCGCCATGGCGAGCCGATGCACTTCTCGACGGTCGCGAAGACAATCGGCACCCTCTTCTCCAAGAAGGCGCACGTCGCGACCACGCACAACGAGCTGATCAAGGATCCTCGTTTTGTCTTGGTGGGTCGTGGGCTCTACGCACTCACCGAGTGGGGTTACAAGCCGGGTGTCGTGCGCGACGTGATCCGCGAGGCGCTTGAGAAGGGTGGTCCGATGAAGAAGGACGAGATTATCAAGCAGGTCAAGAAGGCACGTTTTGTGAAGGACAACACTATCCTCGTCAATCTCAACGACTCACGCTACTTCAAGCGCATGAAGGACGGCCGCTACTCGGCAGCCTAACCCGCTGCGCAATACACACACAATCAGCGGCGCCGTACGGCGCCGCTGATTTTGTTGATATACTAGAGCGATGTTGCCGTTTCTCCACACGCTTGAAGAGATACAGAAGACTATAACCGGCAAGATCGGTCTTCGCTTCGAACACTGGCCCGTCTTCATCCTCGGCCTTACGCTCCTCGTCATGTCGTTTATCTTCATGCCTGCGGCAGTGGGGAACGCTCTCGCGATGGCGCTCTTCGTCGCGCCGGTATGGCTGCCGTTCTTGCTCATAACCGGCGCATGGAAGTTGTGGATCGTCCTCCAGCGTTCAGAGACCATCGCCAAAACAAAATTTGTCCTCCTCGAGATCAAACCGCCCCGCAACCTAGTGAAGACGCCGCTCGCGATGGAGGCGTTTCTCTCGAGCATTCACCTGACCGGCGGCGAGGCGACGTGGTACGCGCGCTTTAAGGGTGGCACGCGCCCCTTCTGGTCGCTCGAGATCGCCTCGTTTGAGGGGCAGGTGCACTTTTTTATCTGGACCAGAGCCGCCTTCCGCAGGCTTGTCGAGTCGCAGATGTACTCGCAATATCCGGGCGTCCAGATTGTCGAAGTGCCTGACTACACACGGCTCATCTCTGCCCGATCTGAAGAGTGGGAGATTTGGGGTTGCGACTTTGTCCACACTGCTGCCGACCCGCTCCCAATCAAGACCTATATCGAGTACGGGCTCGACAAGGTGCAGAAGGAGCCGGAGCAAGTCGATCCGCTCGCGAACCTTGTCGAGTTTATGGCGTCTATCGGGAAGGGCGAGTATCTCTGGCTCCAGCTCGTTATTCGCGCCCACAAGGGTGAAAAATACGGCACGACACCAGCAGGCAACACAAGTAATAGGCTGAACGAAAAGGGGAAACCCTATACCTGGAGGGATGAAGCGGAGGAGCTGGTACAGGAGATACGCAAGAAGACGCGCGATCCCTATGTTGATATCTTTACGGGCGAGGAGCGACCCGGATTCCCGAATCCGACCAAGGGTCAGATGGAGAAGATGGCCGCGATGGAGCGCAATACCTCGAAGCTCGCCTTCGACGTGGGCGGCCGCGGTATCTATCTCGCCAAGCCCGAGCACTTCAACGGTCCGACCATCAGTCACCTTATCGCGCTCTACAAGCCTTTTAATACTGAAGGGTGGAACGGCATCAACTCTGGTGCGTGGATGAAGACCTTCGACGACTATCCGTGGGAGATTGGCGCCGAGAAGAAGAAGGACCATTATCGCCGTGAGCTCGTCGAGGCATATCGCCGCCGCCAATTCTTCTACGATCCGTTCTACGAAGGCGGCAAGCACATGAGCGATGCAATGGTCATGAGCACTGAGGAGCTCGCGACGATCTATCACATACCGTCGCGTGCGGTCGAGACACCAGGTCTCGAACGTATCACTTCAGCCACCGGCGAGGCCCCTGCAAATCTGCCGATCTAACTGGTATGGATCCCGTTAAAGACAAGAACTTGGAAAGTTCTGGCTCGCCTTTGGCGAGCGTCTCTAACGGGATGGATCTTTTCAAACGGAATCTCCCGTGGATTATCGCCTTTGCGCTCGCACTGCTTCTTGTTGCCGGGTATCGATACACCTTTTCGCCGCCGAGTGACTTCCCCTCAGGGAGTATCGTGAGTATCGCGCGTGGTGCTTCAGCGGCAGAGGTCTCACAAGAGCTTGCGAGCATGCACCTCATCAAGCACCCGCGGCTCCTGCGGCTCTTCTTCCGTATCTCGGGAACAGGCGCAGGGATACATTCAGGTGCATACCTCTTTCAATCACCAGAGAATCTGTTTGTGGTTACGTACCGGCTACTCGCCGGTGCCTACGGGCTCCCGCCAGTGCGACTGACCTTTATCGAGGGGGCAACCACGCGCGAGATGGCAGACCAGGTAGGGGAGGCGTTTCTGATACCGGCAAAAGATTTTTCCCAAGAAGCACGGCAGTATGAGGGGTACCTTTTCCCCGACACGTACCTCTTCCCGCCATCCTCTACCGTCGCGTCTATCGTCGCGACGATGCGGACAAACTTCACTGCACGCATAGCGCCGCTCATGGGAGACATTCAAGCATCGGGACACTCGCTCTCTGACACCGTGATTGTCGCTTCGCTGGTCGAGAAGGAGGCGCGCACCACTGCAAGCCGGCGCATCGTCGCCGGTATCTTGTGGAATCGTCTTGCAAAGGGTATGCCGCTCCAGGTCGATGCCGTCTTCGGCTATATCTTCAACCGCGACACCTACTCGCCCTCGTTTGCAGACCTGAAGACTGAATCCCCGTACAACCTCTATCTCCATAAAGGTCTCCCGCCAGGGCCGATAAGTAACCCGGGTCTCGACGCGCTCGACGCAGCAGTGCACCCGACAAAGACCGACTACCTCTACTACCTTACCGGCTTTGACGAGCTCATGCATTACGCCACGACCTACGCCGGCCACCAGGCGAACCAAAAAAAATACTTAAAATAGAGCTTGACAATACGTCAAGCATATGCTAGTATGGACAACGGAACGAGAGAACCTCTCACCCCCCAGTTAATTCTGGGCCATATGTGCAGTCAATTGGGAGAAGATAATGAAATTAATGCAGATGTTGCTGGCGGTTGTTGTGGTTGTATTCAGCGTGTGCGCAAGCGCAGGCGAATACGCTACGGTGATGTTCACCAAGGCGGCCGAGGTCCAGCTCGACCAGTTTCCGATTGAGGCGAAGCCGCTGTCGGCGACGCGCCAGGCAGAGCTGGGCCTACGGCCCTACGCACTGCCAAGCGACGGGATGTTCTTCGACCATCAGCGTGGAGGCAAGTTCGCCATGAAGTTGCTGAAGTCTGGCACGCTTGTACTTGTGGACAAAGACGGGATACCGCGCTACGAGGAGAAGTGTGGCAATCGCATCTTCAACCCGAAGCAGTTTGCGCCGTCGGTGCCCGCGATACCGCAACAGACATTCCAGCAGGCCTTTAGTCAGGCCGGTGGACACGAGCCGTCGGCGATAGACTCGGCGCGGGCATGGGTCAAGAGTCTGCCCGAGCCAGTCAAACTGGCGGCTCACGGGTTGGGTTGGCTAGCCGCGGTGGCATTGCTAATCGGAGTAGCAGTCATCTTGTTTGGATTACTGAGTGCTCTGGTGGGGACAGTTCGCCACAACATCAATGCCAACAACTGGCATCGCCAGACTCCGGCCGGGTGACGACCTGTACGCGTGCTCGTGCGCTCCACGAGATTAAGCTTCGCGCAATGCGAAGCTTTTTACTTTTGATAGTCGCATATCCTTATTCATAGCCGACCGTCAAAGATAAGGATATTTCGCATGTACCATCTTTTACGCTATAGCGTAAAAGATGGTACATGCAAATGAGTGGTTATCACTCTCAGTGAGAGCCTAAAGTTCTCACTGTCAGGTTGATGGCCATACATCGTTACGTGTGGTTAGATATTGTGTAATGAGGATAGATAAATATCTCAACACCAATGAAATCGAGGTGACAGGTAAGAAATTCAATATTTTCCTTGGACTAAGCCTCGGAAATAAATATTGGACGGCTGAACACATCAAAACGTTTCTCTCTTGGGCGCTTGAGCACACTAAAGAAAAAGTGGCTATTCTCATTCCGGACAAGATACAAGCGGTAAATTATGTGGTTAAAAATGACTATTCGTCGAAGCGGGCGGCGTCAGTAGCGAAGCGTAAGGGAGATGAAGTTGAAGAGATTGTTCGAAAAATCCTCGATGAGACGAACGTCCCTTTGTCAAAAGTTGAGGTGCTGCGTTGGGAACAGGTCGAGGATGAAGAATACAAGCGCATCCTCGATATTTTGTATAGTGAATTTGCATCGAACTCTGGGTTCAAGAAGGCAGTTATAGATGCTGTTAAGGACGTGTCGCACTTACAAGCGATTTGTCTAGACGAAACTCAGTATGAGCGGCTAGCGAAGTATGTTATAGACGAGATGCCTGTTTTATTGAACGGTTTCCAAGTGAACGGTGTTCGTTATAATCTGCTTCCATATCCTGGATTAGCCAAGATAGATTATTTACAAGAGGAGCTTTTGCAGAACGTTTCTTTTCCTGAAATCACGAAGCAGTTAAACATTCAGACTAGGGTGGGGTTAGTTGAAGCGTATGCTGAATAAACTTGCCGGCAAACGGATATTCGTTGGCCTCTCAGGAGGCGTGGACAGCGCGGTATCGGCTGCGCTCTTGCAGCAGGCGGAGGCGCAGGTGACCGGCGTGTTTATCAAGGGCTGGTATCCGCCGGGTATGCCCTGCACGTGGGCAGCAGAGCGACGCGATGCGATGCGGGTTGCCGCGCGTCTCCAGATCCCGTTCCTCACGCTCGACGCAAGCGTTGCGTACAAGAAGAGTGTGATTGACTATCTCGTCGCTGAATACCGTGCAGGCCGCACGCCGAACCCAGACGTCATGTGCAACAAGGAGGTTAAGTTTGGCGCGTTTTATCGCTTCGCGAAGGAGCAGGGAGCAGACGCGATCGCGACCGGACACTATCGCGCGGGCGAGAAGGATCAGAGCTACTTCCTCTGGGCTGTGCCGAAGGAGGTCCTCACTGAAACACTCTTCCCGGTCGGACATATGGAGAAGAGCGCGGTCCGCGTACTAGCAAAGCGGTTTAATATCCCGGTCGCTAAGAAGAAGGATAGTCAGGGGGTCTGCTTTCTCGGGAGTGTTTCGGTCGAGGAGTTCTTGCGTGCAGAGTTTGGGAGTGATAACCCGGCCCTCCTGTACACCCTCGGGCAGAGAGTCGGCTCCCGTGGACTGCCTGCTGAAGCCTCGGCAGAGGAGGGGCCGTGGTACGTCGTCGAAAAGGATGTTGAGAAGGGAACGATCAAAGTGTCGAAGACGCGTGCACCCTCGCAGGAGGAGATACCGTTTACCGATGCGAACTGGTTCCTTGAACCCGCGGCGGCGACTGCTGCACAGTACCGCTACCGCGGGCAGCGTGTGGCGGGGCGTATCGAGAGGAGCCGTTTCGTGAGTGCCGAACCGCTCACCGAGACCCCCACGCCCGGCCAGTCAGTTGTGTTTTATCGCGATGGCGAGCTAGTGGGAGGTGGTACTATATCCGCATGAATCCCGTTAGAAATCACGGACATGAAATCCAGTTGCTACAGGAGGTCAGCTTTTTTATTAGCCTTAATCAAGTAGGTACGGACTCTGTGCGAGGGTCCGTGTCCTATTTCTAACGGGATGAATCATATGCGCCTCTGGGTCGCGGCAACCATTATCGCGTGTGTCGTTGCGATTGGCTTCTTCCTCTCGGCACCTCGTACGAGCGACCGTGCAGAGAAC
Organism: Minisyncoccota bacterium; assembly: GCA_041665205.1. Lineage (GTDB taxonomy): Bacteria > Patescibacteriota > Minisyncoccia > Phycocordibacterales > Phycocordibacteraceae > C7867-001. Next base: position 23,202 of record JBAYJI010000008.1, read on the forward strand.
ACGGTTCCCTCAGTTGCTCTCGAGAGCATCCCCGAGGTCGCGATGCGCGACGTCTACAAGAAGGGCACACACACGATTACCGGCTCGCTTCTCGCGCCAAACGTTTGTACTGTCGCCTCTGCGGTAGCCACGCTTCAAGGTGCTGCCACCAGTACCGAGAGCATTCTCGTAGAGGTCTCGATGCCAGTCGACGAGGGAGTTTGCCTCCAGGTGCCGACTCGGGTAGTGTTCCAGACTACGATTGCCGCGCCCGACGATCTCCCGCTTGTTGTGACCGTCAACGGCTCTCCGGCGACCACGAGCGCACCATGACCCCGTTAGAAACTGCGTCCCCGGATTATGAATGACCATTTTGTTACCAACGAGCATGCCGAGAGGCGCAGTTCTAACGGGGCAGGCGCTCTGCCGGTCATTACGAAGGCCGACGGTTCGAGTGAGATCTTTAGTCCTGCGCGTCTCATCACCTCACTTGAGCGTTCGGGTGCTGGTGCGCACACTGCAGAACGTATTGCCGAGACGATCACCAGTACGCTCGTCCCGGGCGTCGCTTCAAAAGAGATATACTCTCGCGCCTTCGCGCTCTTGCGCAGAGAGGCGCGTCCGGTCGCTGCGCGTTACGCGCTACGCCGGGCTCTGCTCGAGCTCGGCCCTTCGGGCCACCCCTTTGAGGACTTCGTCTCGCACCTGTATCGGGCAGAGGGCTGGGAGGTCGAGACCCGCAAGATAATAAAAGGGAAGTGCGTCTCGCACGAGGTAGACTTCTACGCCTCACACGCGGGAGACGACGCGCATATTGCGGCCGAGCTGAAGTACCACAACGACCCGGGCTACAAGACTGACTTGAAGGTCGCCCTCTACGTGAAGAGTCGGTTTGACGACATCTTCACCTGCGACCCTGAGTCTCGTGCCTGTCCGATTGACCGCGGACTTCTCGTTACTAATACGAAATTCACCTCAGAAGCGATCGCCTATGCCGAGTGTTCAGGGGTTGAGTTACTTGGCTGGGGCTACCCCGTGCATGACAGCCTATTTATGCGGATGAGCCACGCAAAGGTCTATCCGATCACCACGCTGACTGGGCTCTCACGCGCCGAGCGCACGCTCCTTATCGAACACGGAGTAATCGCAGTCGACGAGATTCTCGAAGATCGACGCCGGCTCGATATCCTTCACCTTTCGAGTGAACGTGTGGGCGAACTCCTGGCTGAGGCCGAGGGGCTCCTTTCGCTTCCGCACGTGCCCTATGATACTGTTTCGGTATGACGAAGTACTTCTCCATGAGCTCTTTTGTCGCCGGCATTATGCTCGGGGTCTTGCTCACGGGGGGATGGTTCTTGAGCGGTGACTCCTCCTTTATCCCGCTCCTTGAACCTTCTTCACGCACGGCGACGACCACGACAAATTCACGAGAGAGAAGCACGGCGATCTCGGTGGCCGACCAATCCGCGGGCATGACGGTCATGGCCGAGTCTGTCACGGTACCGCCGCCTGGAGTCTGGATCGCGGTGCGCGAGGTGAACGGGAACGATCTCGGAAACGTGCTCGGTGCCGCGCGTGTCGGCGGCCCGCGCACGGCGGTCTCAATCCCGCTTTTACGTGCGACTGAACCAGGGTACACCTATGCCGTCCTCCTGTATCGCGACGATCACGACGGAGCGTTCGACCCGCTCCTCAACAGTGTCTACGTCGACTTCGATACGGGCGCGCGTGCGGTCTCCTATTTTTC
>JBAYJI010000009.1:0-24414 GCA_041665205.1 Minisyncoccota bacterium
CTTTCTTCTGTCCGCGCGGGAGCGAGCATCGCGTCACGGGCGGAGTCGGCGGGACCGTCTTTCTCGAGATAGCGTTTGGCGACTTCGACGAGGCCGATATCAAGCGCCTCGAAGACCGATACGGTCGCGCATAAAGAAATCCCCGTTTCGTATCGCATTGTTGTGCGAAAGAAACGGGGATTCGAAGGGCGCCCATGATCAGTGCGCGAGGACGAGGACGTCGGTGCCAAACTCGTACTCGTCTCGAGCGTGACGGGACCCGAAGCCCCAGCCGCCGGCCCGCACGTTCCAGTAGGCTTCGACTGTCCGGGCTTCGCCGAACTTATTGAGGGCGAAGACGATGTTTACGGAACCATCGGTGAGGAGTAGGCCCTGTTGGCCATCCCCTTGCGCCTTCACTATCTCCCACAACTGGCTTAACGCGGTGTCGCGGGTGCCGCTGCCGAGCTCCTTGATGATGTGCAGTGCCTTGGTCTTCTTCTGTAGTCGGTAAGAGTAAAACGTCGCGGGATTCACCGGATACTCGACCTTCTTGAAGAAGTCGTTGTCGAAGCTCCAGCCGACCCAGAGCACATTCACCCCGTCGATTACCCTCCCCTGCTGGAACTTCTCCCCAACCGCAAAGGGGGCGACACGGTCGAGCTCGACAACGCCGCACATACTAAGCAGGTCACTCTTCTCATCGATGGGCATAGCCCCTCCTTACTGGTGAAAGAACAGAATCATACTATATACTGTTATCTCGATTCGTCAAATGCTGCGCGAACGGGACTTGGTCAAACGCAAAACACGCCTCATCGGCGTGTTTTGCTGAATGCGCGAGGGACGGGACTCGAACCCGCAACCTTCCGCGTGCACTGAATCCGCTATTTTCATAACGGCGTGGACTATATCTTCACCATAGGTTTTCACCCTTAGGGTTCCGGTATCTAGTCTCTACGGCGCCCCCGTGAGATAGGCGGAATCGCCTCTCTTACGGGGTTCCCTCGGTATTCGCATATTCGCCTTACGGCAAACTTAGCCTCCACCGATATCCCAGAAAGTTTCAATCCCAATTTCTCGGGAAAGCTGCACGTACGTCTACAGGCGGATGCTCTAACCAGTTGAGCTACCCCCGCATTCTTTGTTGCTTGCCAAAGCAAGCAGACGCATCTTACCAAAATCTCCCAGAAATGTCTTGTGCCGACAGAAGGACTTGCACCTTCGACCTTGGCTTTATGAATGCCATGCTCTAACTACCTGAGCTATGTCGGCGAGTGAGGTAACACTACCAAACGCGCTTCATTCAGACAATCTAATCCGCCCGGATAAAGCCGCCGGCCTGTATCTCCCAGAGCTTCTTGTAGAGATTGCTCTCGTGCGAGAGCAGCTCCTCGTGCGTCCCCGAGAGGACTACCGAACCCTTCTCGATCACGACGAGCCGGTCCATGTGCATCACGGTCGAGAGCCGGTGCGCGATCGCGATGACCGTCTTGCCCTCCATGAGCCGCAGGAGCGCGTCTTGGATGAGTCGTTCGCTCTCAGAGTCGAGGCTCGAGGTCGCCTCATCAAGCACGAGTATCGGCGCGTCCTTGAGAATAGCGCGGGCAATCGCGACGCGCTGACGCTCGCCGCCCGAGAGCTTCACGCCGCGCTCGCCCACCATCGTCTCGAACCCCTCCGGGTATTGGCTGATAAACTCGTGGCAGTGCGCCTGCTTCGCCGCCTCGACGACCTCGTCGTCGGTCGCCTCTTGCCGGCCGTAGCGGATATTCTCCATAAGCGTGCGATGAAAGAGCATCGGCTCCTGTGGGACAAAGGCGATAAGAGAGCGCAGGCTCTCTTGCGTCACCTCCCTGATATCCTGCCCGTCGATCCGTATCGCGCCACTCGTGAGGTCGTAAAGGCGCAAGAGGAGCTTGGCGAGGGTCGTCTTGCCCGCGCCTGAGGAGCCAATAAGCGCAACCTTCTCATGCGGCCGCACCGCCAGGTCGAAGCCGCTAAGCACTGCGTGGCCGTCGTGATATTCGAAGCGCACCTGGTCGAAGAGAATCGCACCGTTTGGCACCTTAAGCCCTTTTGCACTGGAGATATCTTGTACCTCGTGCGGCAGCTCCATAATGTCGAGCATCTCGGTCGCGTCGGCAAACGCTTCGTAGAGCTGACGCATATTTTGCCCAATGTTCCAGATGCGATTGATGAGGCCGAGGATATAAATCTGAACGAGCACGAAATCACCAACCGTCACGAAACCTTGCTGCCAGAGCAATACCGACCCGGCGAGAAGCGCGAATTCTATCCCGATAGCAAGTAATCCCTGCACCCCGTAGATCCATAGGTCAGCGTCCCATGCACGCTTTGTCGCCAGGTACCACCCATTAATCGTGTCTTTAAAACGCGAGTTCTCGAACGGGACAGCAGCAAAGGTAGTAATCGTCGAATGATTCAACACATCATCCGAAAGAAAGCCGGTTACTCGACTGTCCTCTTCAACACGCGCGATGCGCAACTTTTGCCGAGCAGACATCATTCGGAATTGCAGATACACAAAAGTAACTGTCCAGACAAAGAGCCCCGCACCAAGAAGTGCACTCCGCAATGAGAGTACCGTAATAATACCGACTGCGAATATGAAGGCGGAGAGAAAATTGAAAATAATGCTATCAAACACCTGTTCGAACGAGCGTGCGTATCGTGTCACACGACGTGTGAGCGTACCGGTAAAATTCGAAATAAAGAATTCGTGAGAATGGCCAAGCAAATAACTAAAAGCCTCTCGGTAGAGATCTACCATCACCCGCGACTCAAGTCGATTAATCGACCACAAACGCACGCGCTGACCAAACCATCCCGCAAGATTCATCGCCGAGAAGAGCACAAGAGTACCGATGAGTGCCTGCACGACTTGCGCTGGTTGTGTATCACCCGAAAGAAGGTTGATAAATTGCCGTAGATACAGAGGTGCAACAATCCCTGCTACCTCAATAAGTAACGCGGCGGCAGCGGTAATGCCAAGAGCCCACGGATACACGAGGGCCGCTTTACTGTATACGCGAAGTACTGCTCCCGCTCGCGCGGGCTTTTTCTTCTCGACGTGCATGTATTTATCGTATCACTTTCCGCACACTTACGCGGTTGGGAACTCAGCGACAAAGGTCGAGCCCTTGCCCGCCCCCTCAGACTCGGCACGCACCGTGCCGCCGTGTGCCAGGGCGATGCTCTTGGCGATATAGAGGCCGTAGCCAGTGGAGTGGACATTCACCTTGATCGAATCTTTGCCGTGCCCGCCTTCGGTGAAGAGGTGCTTCTTGTCCTCGTCGGTGATGCCGATGCCGGAGTCCTTCACGGCGAGCACGAGCTTGTCATCCTCTCTTTTGAGCGAGATCGCGACCGAGCCAGTCGGCGTGTAGTTGATCGCGTTGTCGATTAGGTTGCGGAGCACATGGTCGTTGATTTGTGCCCGGTCACCCGTCATCTGGTACGACGCATCATCAGCGGTGAAGGAGAGCTCGAGCCCCTTCTGCTTCGCCGCCGACTGCTCCTTCTCGACTGCCTCTGCCACAAGCGCCTTCAGATCGAAGGGCGCTTTCGTGTAGGTCACGGTGCCCTTCTTTAAGTTGGCGGCCTTGAGGATCGTCGCGACCGAGTCTTCGCCGCGGCGCGACTCGACGAGAGCCCGCTCGACAAACGACTTCAACCCATCCGGCAAAACGCCGAAGTCACCCTCAAGAAGCGATGCAAAGGTCCCCGCGTCCTTCGTCAAGAAGCCCTTCACCTCGTGCCCGATAAAGTGGATCAGCCCCTCCTGCCGCTCGTTGGTCTCTTGGAGCTCTTCAGCGAGCTTCTGTATCTTCTCCCGCTGCTCGACTTCTCGTATCACGCTCCGGATCAGGCTGATGCCGAAGACAAGCACGAATACGAAGATTCCCGTCCGCAATAACACGAGAGCGAGCGTGTTCGAGACGACAATCTCGCCGAATGAGGCCGCCGAGAGCAAGAATACGAGTACTGCGGTAGAAAATACCTTGATATTGAAGAGGTGGTGCACACGGGTCGCGTACGCAGCACCCATCACAGTGGGTAGGATGAACACCGCACTGTAGAGGATAAATTGCGAGTTATTGAAGAACGCCGGCAGTATGAGATTAAAGGTGATGATGAGCACGAAGGTGATAAAGATTCCCCACAAGACCGGCTTGTAGACCGACTGGGATTCGCGCGGCGCGCGCTGCATCTTATGGATAAAGAGCAACAGACCGCCGAAGATAAGTGCTGTCACCGTCGCGACAAACAAGAAAATGCCAGGGCCGTTCTCGATGCCGACAATCGTACCGTCAGGGGCAAGCGAGCTGATCCGCTCAAACACGAGCGGCGTGAGTGTCACAATAGAGACCGAGGCTGCCGCCGGGACAACGAGGAACCGATACCATTTCGGGTAGGTGAACGAGGTCTTGGGGAATGCGTAGAGGAATTGGAAAAGGAAGAGCACGAACCAAACTGCGACACAGATTACCGTGCGCATGATGAGAAACGCGATATCCGGATCGGCAATATGGTAAAACGCATAATTCAGCAGGCTCCACGTCGTCCCTACCAGGGTGAAGAGAAAGAATGATCTCGTCGTCACACTCTTCGGATCACTCATAAGCGCGGTAAACCCCAAGACCGCCATACCAGCTGCAGTTATGCCAGTAATCACCAGGTCGACATTGAAGGAGAGGATACTCGTCATAATGATTCTCGAATCTCCGGTGCACGCCGGAACGAGCGCGCAGTCGCCGGACGCGCGTACCCCGTACGGAACAGCATTGCAGGGATATCGCCTGCACCTGCTCCAAATTGCTTCTTAATCTCTGCGCTTGCTTCGCGAATGCGTTCAAAATGTTTCGGCAAGAGCCCCTCGGCGCTTCCCTTCTCTATACTGCGCGCCAAGAAAAGCGTACCTGTCACCGGATGGAACGCGAGACCGCGACTCGCCGCTTCAAGCCATACCCGTTCAAGGGCTCTCCCGGCAGCAATGTATGCAGCCGGTGTCTCTTCGCTGATTGTAATAAGCCCCATCGCCGGTGCTGACGCATAGAGTCTCGTATTCGTGAGTCGCGCGATAGTCGCAAAGCCAATCGCGTTTGCAATCTTTGCGACAATCGGATTCTTGAGATAGCGCATCAAGAGCTGTGCGGGCGGCGGGAGCTCCATCGTCTTGATATAGAGGCCTTGTGCACCCGAGCGATTCACCTCATCGGTCCACAAAATATCGTTCACGAAGAGCATGCGCAGTTCCGGGGTCTCAAGCGCGACCTGTTCTGTAACGGCTGACGCGGCTGCAACGGCGCGTATCGCCGGCTTCTCCTCTAGAAGAAAGAGCTTCGTGCCTGTGATTGGCTCTACTGCGGCAGAGAGAGCGGCTAGAGCATCTATACTGAGTGGACGTCTCTTGTACGACTTACGATTTGTGTGCCGGTCACGAATAGCCGCTCCGAGCGGGCTAGCTGTCGGAGCTGATTTCTTGAAGGTAATCTCGGCCGTACAGAGAGGATCGGCTGGGTCGGGGAGAATACGCACTTCTGTCGAGAACCCCTCTTCCCCTGCAGCGAGCACTATATTCTCGATCAATGCGCCGTGTGCGATATACGTACCGCTCAGCTTGAAGTTGAGTATCGGATTGTCGCGATCGGGGTCAAGATGTACCCAGACTTTGTCCCCGCGTAGGACAAAGGACCATGGCTGCGAGTTATCGCCTGACGGGGCCCAGACTGCCGTATCAAGAATAGTTCGTATGGCGGATTCCATCGTCTTAAGCGAGTCCAATCGCCTTCTTAAACATCGCGCGAATATCGTCGCGTGACTGTGCGGCTTCTGCCGAGGTATACGTCGGATCGAATATCGCGTCCATATTGATCTCCATCTTCCCGTCTCCCAGGGACTCTCGGAGCGCAATCTTCCGCAGGCAATACGCAATAGCGATTCCGGAGAGCGTCGCGGCATCACCAAGCTGCGGCCACGAGTAGAGTGTGTGCCCAACCTCTTTCAAAGAGAGCAGCATGCGCGGTACGACCAAATCAGCACCCGCGACCTTCGTAGCGAGCTTCGGCAGATCAGCAGGCGGGAATGTCTTAAATTCTTCAAGTGTGATATCGCCGAGCGCACCGTTAAAGAGCTGGGTCGAACGGTCGAGGTCGAAACGCTCTACTTCAACGATGACGCCATCACCGTTGTCGGTCGCCATCACGACGGGGATACCGCGCTCGCGGGCCGCAAGGCGCAAGCCAATCTTAATCTCGAGGTTGTCGGTCTCTTCGACCAGCACATCAACGCCCTGCAGGAAGGCGCCCATCGTCTCAGCGGTGACACCTGAGGCAAACGTCTCGATCTCAGCATAGGGATTCAGTTGGTAGATATATTCGCGGACGAGGTCGGTCTTCTTGCGCCCGAGAGAGAGGAAGTCGGCGCGGATACGATTGAGGTTTGAGGGTGACACCTCGTCCGGGTCGGCAATCTTGATGTGCTGCGCACCGCCCATCAGCGCGACTGTCATCGCACCGTGGCTCCCGACCGAGAGCCCTGCATACGCGACGCGCAGACCATAGAACTTCTGCTGCTCCTCCTTCGTTATGATGTTCTGGTTGCGCGCGGTGCGTATCTCTTGGTGCTCCTCGTGCGGGAGGTAGTGCGCGAGTGTCCCATTCCACGGGAAGTAGAACCACCCCCCCACCTCTTCAAGCGGCTTGCTCGCGCAGTACTCCTCGGCAAATGCCTTTACTTCTTGTGTATGGTCTTTGATGAACTTGAACCGCGGATTACGTATGAGAAAAAGATCCTCGAGAAGGAGGTCATAGCGGTCAACGACGACTGACGGCTGCAAACGGTCTCGGAAGGCTCCAAACGACTCCTGTGCACGATTCAGTTGTTCCGGTTTCATCCCCCAATTCTACCACGCGACTTTTCTCCGCTTATTTTTTTACCCATTTCTGCTTGATGCCCGCCGGGAAATATTCCGGATCACCTGAGGCGCGGAACACGAGATGGAAGAGAGGTCGGTCAGTTACAAACGAAGAGAGCTCCTTGAACTCAGAACTCTTCTCCTTGAAGGCGGTCTTGATAACCCCCTCTGCCTTCTTGCGAAACGCTCCTGAGACAGAGTCCACACCTCTCTTCTGCTCGATATTAATCTCGAGATACTGATTCTCCTTATCGTCATACTTCGTCACGATCTGGAACTTGCCGGTGCAATAATATTGCATCGCATCGCTCACCATCACGTCACGCAAGTATTCGGGATATATCTGGAGACCGTAGAGCGTGGTCGCAAGGTCAGAGCGCTCATACACGTAGACAAACGGGAGCTCGTAGAGCGGGACATCGAGCTTCTTCGCCTCCTTCTCGAGATTGATACCCGCCTCGGCAAAGATCGCCTTCAACGCGTCGTAGGTGTGCACGCCGCCGCGATCGCCGACCGCGTAACGGATTAGCGGCACGGCACTGTAGCCTGTGAGGAGAATCTCGCCTTGCGGCGCCTCGAACGAGACGAACGCCGGATTGTACTGCGCGAGGGTCGGAGTCTTCTTCACATCGCCGAAGACGCGCGCGAAGAGCCGCTTATTCTTCATTGCGAGCCGACGGACAAGAATCGCGGTGGGCGTCTCAAACGCCATCGCGCCGATGTCGGCGGTCCCGTAGATATTGAGCGTGTCGCGGTAGACATTCTTCATCCCGACCTTCTTCGCAAGATAGTCGCGGAAGTGTTCAGAGAACGCCTCTGCCGCAAAGAGGAGGCGGATATTGAGCGACTTGAGGTTGATACCCTCGAACTCCGCTTCGTCGATGATGTCCTTCACGAAGGGCGGGTAACCGATGATGATTGTCTGCTTAAATGACGGCGCGAGATCGTGGAGCGCCTTGAGTATCTCGGTCTTGTTCACGCCCGCGGGAAGCACCGAGACCGGGTAGCTCCGGCGGCTCGCGATGTCGAATGCGCGATATGTGAGCGTCCCGCCGATCCACACGCCCATGCCGAAGCCGATAATCACGAGCGTCGGATTCTTCGCACTCGGCACCTGCGCGCCGTTCCCGAGGAAGAGCTCGGCGAGGATCGAGTACTCCTCTTCAAGATTCGAGAGTCGTTGGAAGTAGAAAGGCTTCCCGGTCGAACCTGAGGTAGACGAGAAGACGGCAGGGCGGCCGAGTATGCCGTCCCAGCAGAGGTCGGCAAAGGGATACTTCTTCAGGTAGCTCGCCTTGCTGGTGGTCGGGAGCTTCTCAAAGTCTTCGCGCGTACGGATACGCTCCGGGCGGACCCCGTGCTCCTTCAAGAAGGCTTTGTAGGCGGGGACACGCTTCGCTGCATCATGAAAGAGAGCGAGAGCCTTGCGTGCGCAGAGGCGAGCCCACGTACCCGAGTCTGCGGTGCGCACGCGCTCTGCCATACCGCGCGCGACCGGCTTCATGAATGTTAAGGGGGGCTCTGTCGATTTCGTCTTGCTCGAACTCATGGGAATCTGTATGACACGTAGTATAGATTAACGCAAGGTCTTCGTAAGTGCTTGTAGAAATGATACCTCAGATTCTGGAGCCGGAATGGCGATGCGCAGGGTGTCTCTCAAGAGCGTCCCCGCAGCCTCGAAATGGCTCATCGGCTCACCGAGCGCGACGCGGATACCTTTCTCAAGGAGCGCATCACGGACGTGTGCGGCGTTTGGCAGGCGTATCAGGACAAAGTTCGTCTCTGAGGGGTACACCGTGACGCCCGAGATTGCACTCAGTGCCCCTATGAAATGGTCGCGCGCACTGAGAACGGCTTCACGGCGTACCTTCACCTTATCTGCGCGAGCGAGGAGTGCGAGCGCAGCCGCGACACTCGGGTATGTGACCGTCCACGGCAGCATCACGTTCTCGATCTCCTTCAAACGCTTGGGAGCGGCAATGAGGTACCCGACGCGCGCACCTGAGAGCGCGAGAGCCTTTGAGAGCGTGCGGATGATGATGAGATTCGGCAGCTCGGCGAGATACGGCAAGAATGACGCACCAGACGAGAATTCATAATACGCTTCGTCGGAGACGATGGTCGTATCGCTCTCGCGCGCAGCCGCGACGATTGCCGAGATCTCTTCACTCGTGAGCGCACAGCCGAGCGGATTGTTGGGGTGACAGAGGAAGAGTACCTTCGCCGTATTACTCTTCAATGCTGCGATAGTCTCTTCGAGCGGAAATACAAACGCGCCATCGCGCTCTTCGTAGGCGAGAGGCAGCACCTTCGCCTTCATGCGTTCGAGGATAGTCTCGTAGTAATAGAAGGTCGGTACTGGGAGTATCACTCCCCCGCTCGCATACGCTCGCGCGACATGCTCAATCGCCGCGACCGAACCGGAGGTGGGGAGTATATTCTCGGGCGCGACGCCCGCGTACGTCGCGAGTGCCTCCTTCAACTCGCCGTAGTCCGGATACGTCGAGAGCTCGCATGCGCCCGGAGCGGCAACTGCCTTCACCAGTTCATCATCAAGCATCCAATAACTCTCGTTCCTATCCAGTGGCATCATCGTCTCTGTATTGTACTACTAAAAATAAGCACGAATTCAAATCAGAACCTTACACTTTGAGTCTCGTTATCGAAAACCAACATAATCGCGTAAACTATCTACATATGTACGAAATCGAACACCGGGCCGTGCTTACTGAGGAGGCATACAAACAGTTGGCTGAGAAGTTGGCACGTGAAGCGACCCTGCTCGGTGCGGACGACAAAGAGGTCTCGTATTATATTTTCCCCGATAAACTCCTTAAGGTCGTACGGAATATTTCGAAGGGCACCGGCAAACTCTCCCTTAAATTGAACGCACTTGGTGCAGGCTCATCGTTCCAAGAATTCGAAGTCTCTTTCCCCGAAGACTCGTTTGAGACGATGAGGAACATCTGTAAGAACATCAGCACTCCCGACCAAGTAATCAGCGGCACGCAGAAGCGCACCAACTACGAGTATAAGGGCGTCGAGATAGCTCTCAAATGGAGCGAGGATTGGGGCTACCATGTCGAATTTGAGGTTATGATTTCTGATCTTTCAGGAAAACAAGATGCCGACACACATATTAGAGAAGTCGCCCAAAATCTCTCTGTACCACTCATGACTGAAGAGGAAGTAGCTGCGTTTTCAGCCGAGGTGAGAGCGAAGAAAAAGGGACGTAACTCCACTTGACTGGAGTACTCCACTCTGATAGAGTGCCTTTATGGATTGGAATCAGCAAGAAAATAAGGAGTTGGTGGCTGCCCTGCTCGCGCTCCGTACATCGGACGAAGCGCGGCGCTTTCTTCGCGATCTCATGACCGAGAATGAGATCAGGGAGTTTGGGAAGCGCTTCAAAGTCGCACAAATGCTTTCTATACGAGCATCATACCCAGAGATACAGCGGGCGACCGGCCTAAGCCAGACGACGATTGCACGCGTCTCAAAATGGCTCCAAGAAGGCGAAGACGGGTACCGACTCGTTATCGACCGTCTGCATCATCTCACGCCTATCTCGCGTGAGAGAGGATTGCGCTGAAGTCGTCTGCATCAACCTAGCCCCCTCTCACGCGAGCGGGGGCTTTTACTTTCTGTGCCTATAGAAACAGTTAGCAGTTCTTTGAAAGGATTCAAACATGGAAACGAAAATCATCACCTTAAAGCCGCCATACCAAGCAAAGATGGTCGAGTGTATGTTGCAAATGTATCAAAGATCAATGGGAGATACCGCATCACATGAGGAGTGGCTGCGCACAAGCGTCCCTGACTTTGAAAAAAGTATGGAGAAACCTGGGGCCGTTTGTATTGTGCAACTAAACAAAGGGGACGGGGAAATTGTCGGGTTCGCCCAGGGATTTAAAGTTCCGGCTGACCAAGAGCTTGGTGGCTTCCTCGGCGGATACAAGATGCAGAGTGTAATCGGTGATGAGTATTTCTTCATCGAAAGAATCGCCGTTCATCCCGATTTCCAGAAGTGCGGTACTGGTGAGGGACTCATGGCACGGATTCTCGGAGTTCAAACGTGCCGGCAAACATTATTGTGGACCAAAGAAGACGGGTACATGTTCAGGCTCATGGAAAAGTCTGGAGGGGAAATAATATGGCATACCCGACGAATTGGGGTCGTCATGAGGATCCCTACTAAGAAATGATCCGTGGCCATTCCATTTTTAACCTCACGTACAAGTACGTGAGGTTATTTTATTTTCTTTGTTGAAGAACAATTAGTGCTCTTACTCATAACGTATTCTTGATTTCTAAAGCACGGGCAAGTATATGCTCGCCGACTTCGCCCCAGTCGAAATATTGCTTGATGTCTTTCGGGTCGATCAATTTAATCTCGGTCACATCTCCTTCTGGATCAACATCAGCTACGAATGGCCCGACCGGTTCGACAATACAAACCGAGCGAACCTGCGTCGTGACTCGATGCGGTTCAAAAACTTCCTGATAGCCGATGACGCGTTGTTTGAGCACGCGCATATTCGTTTCCTCAAGTATCTCGCGTACGACTGCCTCCTCTATCGTCTCGCCGGGCTCCACTCCGCCGCCGGGCGGCGTCCAGTACCCCTTTATATCAGAGTACACAATAACGAGCTTATCGCCCGAGAAGCAGTACGCATGGACGCCATGTATCGTGCGGCCATCAAGCTCTTCAAGCGACTTAATATCTCGATACACCACAGGCACTACGCCAGACAACCGACTTCTCAATGTTGATTTTATTTCCATACTGCAATCAACTGCCTTACGATCAGTTCATCGGGCTGAATATATTCTCCAGAGAAATCAAACCAGACTCTCATAAAATCTTCCCTCTCCAGAGTACGTATCCCTCCTATTTCAGGATCTTGCAAATAGATATGTTCGGCATCGAGACCAGCAACAACTGAATAATGACCATCAGCGACTTCTGAATCTGAGTAGTCTGACCGCCCACGAGTGAACCAATTCACAATGACGGGAACCTTCTTCTCCAGCCACGCTTCAATATCAGCAAAGGTGCTCTCATTTTTTACCACTGCCCTGAATCCTAGAGATTCTGCTACACGCACAATACTATCCGCGTCTGTACCGTTAGAACCGGCTTTCGTCATTTCTGCGAGTTCCTGTTCACTTTTTTGCAACCCATAATAATCCAGCACAATTTTCAGCGATGCAGGTCCACACACCCCTGAGCGGAGCGTCTCCTGAAATGGTTCAAGTTTGAGTAATTCCATATGGACTATTATCTCACGATTTCTGAGGTAAAAAAACCGCTCCTGAAAATGCGTCAGCGCACGGATTTCTTCATCTGAGAAATCCTTTCCTTCTGGCACGACAATGAGCTTGTCATCGTCGTCATTGGTGCGATGGATGATGGCAATGCACCGACCGGTGAACGTTTGCACCGGCTCCTCGACTCCGAGCACATATGCATCGAGCTCTTCTCCGTCGGGCGCGACGGTATTAGGCACGAATCCGTAGTTGAGTTCGTAGACAAAATCATGTTTCGGATGTTTCGACCCAAGCTGTCGGTCTATCTTTATGTTAACTGCCTTGCCGAGATACTCAGTGGATTTAGTAAAGTTATTACTCATAAACAAATCCCCGAACGAAACAATCTCGCCGTTTGTGACATATAGCCCTGCCCCATCTTTGCACACATATACGTCTCGCCCGTGGGTGCTCTGATATTCTACGAGACGCTTGTGCTCAACCGGGTCGCCTGTGAAGTGCGGATGGAATTCAAAGTCGACGAAACCGAAGCCCGAGAAGTCGGTCATACCGACCTCATTCTCATCGCCAAACTTAGCGAGTTCGATCGATGGCGTGCACATGATGCTCCCCGCGCTCGCGCCGATGAGCACACCACCGTTTGCCAGGTACTGTTCAAGAATTGCCTGGAGCCCACGCCTCCGTGCCATATCCATGAACGTAAACGTATTCCCTCCCGAGAGATAAATGGCAGCGTAAGAAGGGAGTTCGGCGACCGTCTCGTCCGTAAAAGCATCCGAAAGGTCGAAATAGTCGACGCGGATGTCAGGACTGATAGCGGCATAGTCCGCGATGGTGGATTGATAGAATGGTCGGTCGCCGCTCTGAGGACTCGAAGAAATATACGCGACTGTCGTGCCGCGCTTTAGGATTTCCTTCACTAGCGCCTGCCGTAACCCTTCATCAAGCGGACTCATCATACTAAGCAAGAAAATGTTTTTTACCATGGAATCAGAAGGTCACGAAAATCTTATGGGTGCTCGAATCGATGCGGATGCGGCCGCCATATGGCAGTGGTATCTGCGGACTCGTGTGTCCAAAATCGAGATTCTGTATGACGGGAATCGTTGGGTTATACGCGCGGACGACCCTGAGAATAGCCTCGCGTTGCTCTATGCGGTGGGCAATCTGCCAAGATTCATCATGCTCATTCCCGAATTCCCATGATTTCGGCCGTCCGACCAGTATCCCTCGCACACGTGCGAGAATGCCGCGTTCGCCGAGTGCTCGGTAAACGCGGAATACATAATCGGCTGAAGGCATCTCTTCCGATGTTTCAGTAAAGAGAATCACGTTCTCGAAATCAGAGAGCGAAGGAATTGCGATATTGTGACGCAAAAGCTCATCTATCGATTCGAGACATCCGCCCCAACTGATACCTTCAGCATTATTCTCCCCATCCCATTGCCACCCGTCATTCGGTAAGAACGTCTCTACCTTCTCAAGATTCGACGGATTATTCCAATCAAGACCCATGTCTGAATAAATCGGACTCGCTTCGAGCTCATGTTCACCGGATTCGAAGAGCGCGAGTTTCAAATATCTGAGCGTGAAGTCGTCTATCTTCCCTTCCATAGCAAACTGTGTGAATAATGCACCTCCATAAAAAGACGGGATGCCATTCATCCAAAGGAAATTCGCGAAGTGCGTGTTATCGCTGTAGCCAAAGAACGGTTTCGGATTCTGCATGAAAGGTCCAGGCGGGAGATTCTTTATGTACGTGACCTGATCATCACCGCCTATCGAGGTGATAATTCCCTTGATGCCTGGGTCTTTAAACGCGGCGACAAGATCGGCAGAACGCTCTTCGCCTGTCGCCCCGAGCTTTTTCGTTGCCGGGAATGCCACAGGTTCGAGTTCGAAGATTTCTCGCAGACGTTTGAGGCCGAGTTCGTATACGTGAGGGAACTTGCTGGGAGCCGCAAACGAGGGCGAAAGAATCGCGACCTTGTCGCCTTTCTTGAGCTTTTGAAGCCGAATCATCTCTCTCATCCTATAAGTCTATCATTTGACATAGGTACCAAAGCCGCTCGTCATGGTGGCGATGCCCTTATGGTCGATCGAGTAGGCCTCGAAGCCCGGGAGACTCTCGATGAAGGCGATACCGCCCTTCCCCATCGCGAAGGCTGCGGTAGCGAAGCGGTCGGCCTCGAGCACGTCGGGGCCGATGACCGTGATGCTCATAATCTCTTGTATCTTCTCCTCTGGCGCATGCGGGTTGTAGATATGGTCGCCGCGGATATAGGAGCCCGAGGTCGCGATACCCTTCCCGTGCGGGTACACCACCTTGATTATCTCGTTGATAGTGAAAGGGTTCCTGATCCCGACACTCCACTCCTCGCCCTTCGCGTTCTGCCCGTTCATCGCGATATCGCCGCCGGCGTTTACAAAATAATTCTCATACCCCGCCGCCTTAACAAGCGCAGCGGTGTGTAATATCGCCCAGCCCTTCACGATACCTGAAGGGTCGATCGAGCCGTCGGGGCGACGAATATCGAAGTACCCATTCGTCTCTTGTTTGGTCTTCTCGGCGAGGGCGAAGACCTCTTTCATCTCTGTGCTTGCCTCTGCAAGAGCGAGCTCGCCACGATTGATGCGCGATATCTCGCTACTCTCTTTATAGGTACTGAAGCGCTCGTCGACGGAAATGAGATAATTAAAGGCTGCTTCAAGCGTCTCCTTCGTGGCAACATCGGCGGCGGGGAGCACGATCTCAATCGGCATGCCCATGATGATTCGCGTTTCTTTCATCCCGTTAGAGACGCCGCCCGAGGGGCGGCCAGAACTTTCGAAGTTCTTGTCTCTAACGGGATTCATACCCCTATAGTACTCCCCAGAGGGCACTTTCATTTCGCCACGCCTGGTCTAGAATAGTGGCATGAACACCTACACCGTAGAACAGTCTGCTCTTCCCCATTTCTTTACCACCAGCAAGGCGAGCGCACCGCTCTGGCTCCTTGTCCGTCTCTATCTCGGCTACGAGTTCCTCATGGCCGGGTGGGCCAAGCTTGCGAGCCCCGCATGGTTCGGTGCCGACGCAGGCGCAGCGCTCCAGGGCTTCGTCCAAGGGGCACTCGGCAAGACGGGTGGCGCTCACCCCGACGTCTACCAGTGGTACGCCTCCTTCCTCCAGAGTACGGTGCTCCCGCACGCCGTCGTTTGGTCAAACGCCGTTGTGCTCGGCGAGATAGCTATCGGCCTGGGGCTCATCGTCGGGCTCTGCACCCGAGCTGCAGCCTTCTTCGCCTTCTTTATGGCGTTTAACTTCTTGCTCGCGGGTACGGTAAGCGTCAATCCGGTCCTCATCATGCTCGCGATCGGTATCATGCTCGCGCACCGCGTCGCCGGATACTGGGGTCTCGACCGCGTCGCGCGCCCCTACTTCAGCAGGTTCTGCTCGCCGAAGAAGCGTCCGTAACTATCGTGGAAACGTGGATTAG
The DNA here is from genome assembly GCA_041665205.1 of Minisyncoccota bacterium. Taxonomy (GTDB): domain Bacteria; phylum Patescibacteriota; class Minisyncoccia; order Phycocordibacterales; family Phycocordibacteraceae; genus C7867-001. The sequence continues at coordinate 15,670 of JBAYJI010000009.1, forward strand.
AGAACTACCGAAATCGCGGATGGTGTACCCTCCTGCCTTTCGTGACCGTGTGAAGTATTGGTTCTGGATGGTCTACTCCCGGTTCTACCCTCTCATCCGCACCGTCTCCTACCGTCTCGGTATCGGAGAGTTCTTTATCAATTATTTCGAGCCGGGACACACGGGGCGGCAAGAGTTCCTCGTGGGCACACTGCACCCGTCGCGTACCGCACGCGACCTCGCCTTCTACCTCGTCGAGAAGGGCTTTGGCAACCACTTCGTCGCATGGAAGGATTCGGGCGAGCTCGTGAGCCTGCGCAAGACCTCTGGCTTCGCGCGCCAATATCACTTGCGCATCTTCAAGGACGGCGAGATACGCTGTCACTACGAATACACACCAGAGTGTCACCCCTTCCTCCACATGATCCGAGTCGGCTTCGAAGACCGCTCGCCAGAATTTAAAGATATCTTGCAGGGGTGGATCCTGCCGGCCTAGTTTAGGACACTCTGAAGTTTTCAAACTGCCACGGGTCAGTGGCGTCAAACTTCTCGGGGAAGAGTACTCCGCGACCCTTGATCGGCGTCCAGTCGGTGTACACGCCGAGGATCTCGCCGAGATACGGCCGTGCGACGTCCATGAGGAGCTCGTGGTCGATCTCGTCAGCGTCGACGATACCGCGCGTCGGATTCTCCATCGCCCACTGCATTGCGCCGATAATGCTCGCCGTCACCTGAAGACCGGTCGCGTTGTTGTGCGGAGCGGCCTTGCGCGCTTCGTCGATCGAGAGGCGCGAGCCATACCAGTAGGCATTCTTCTCGTGACCCATAAGGAGCACGCCGAGTTCGTCGACACCGCCCGGGAGAATATCCGCACCGATGAGCCGCTGCTCCTTCTGGAGTTCGCCGTTATTGCTTGCAAGCTCGTCGAGCGAGAGCACCGCACCGTCGCACGGATGATACGCATAGTGCACGGTCGGGCGATAGACAACCGTGTCGCCGTCGCGCTCGGTCAGGTAGTCGGCGATAGAGATCGATTCGTGGTGCGTGACGATCCATGCCTCTTGCGATTGAGCAATCGGCGTCCAGCTCCGCGTCTTCGTGAGAAAGCTCGGCTGCTCCAGATAGATAGCGCTGCCGCAGCCGAAGTCGTGCTCCTTGCCGTCTTCAGGGAGCTTCTTCTCGTGCGTCCCCCACCCCATCTCAGACGGCTGACAACTCTCAGAGTGGAATCCGTCGATGGACCATGTGTTCACGAACTCGCCGATCTTCTTCGGTACCGGCGATACCTGAGTATCTCGCTCGGCAATATGGATAGTCTTGATACCGAGATCCTTTGCGAGGCGCGCCCACTCCACCCGTGAGGTCGGAGTCTCGGTCTTGACTCCGGTGTCAGCGGCGATATTCAATAATGCTTGTTTTACAAAATGAGAGACGAGGCCGGGGTTGGCACCGTGCGCGAGCACAGCAGTAGGTCGCGGCTCGTCAATGCCGAAGAGCGTGCGAAGCTTGAGCGCCTCTTCGCGGAGCGCATAGTTCGAGCGCTGCGAGATAGAGAGCTTCGGGTCGGTGTAGGTGCCAGGCCACGGCTCGATAACGGTATCGAGATAGAGGATGCCGTTCCGCTGACAGTACTCGATAAGCGCGGCAGACGAGACGTCGACCGAGACGTTGAGGAGAAAGTCTCCGGGACCGATGTGCTGCTTCACGATGTCCTGATGGTTATGCGGCTTCAGGGGGTCAATAATGAAGCGGATACCGTACTCTTTCGCGACCTCCTCGCCGCGCGGGTCGGCCGTGACGATCGTAATACGGTCTGGCGTGACACTAAAATGCTTCAAGAGGAGCGGTATCACCCCCTGCCCGATGCTCCCACACCCTATGATAAGGATGTTCCCGTTGAATGCGTATTTTTCCATTTCCTTCCGAATGTCTCTCGTCGTACTAGAGGTTGATAAAGATTCCATTAATATACCGACGAATGACATTAAAGTCAATAAACCCCTCGGTCCTCTGTGCATATCCTGCAATCCACTCCCTAGGTGGGATAGTCGTATAGGGAGAGCCACCTGACTAGAGTATTCTGGAGAGCATGAACTCCCGCATACAGAATCAAAGCGCGCTCGCGACCACTGCACTGAGAACTGACGCACTCGCGATTGTGGAGGCGGGGTACGCAGCGCTTGACGTCGGTACTGCGCTTGCGCGCACGCTCCACATCGAAGGTGACGAGCTCTCCGTAGGCGGCACAGCATACCCGCTCGCCGGGCGGCCGGCCTTCTTCGTCGGTGTGGGGAAATGTGCATTCGCCACCGCCAGAGCTATCGAGAAGATTCTCGGCGACAAGCTCCTCGGCGGCATCGCGCTCGACGTCTCCCCTCTTCAAGGTGACCCGCTCCAGAAGATCGAGACCTTTGTCGGGACGCACCCGCTCCCGAGCGAGGTAAACGAGGCGGCGACACGACGCATCCTCGACTTCCTCGACGCGCGCACCGAGAACGACCTGGTCATCATGCTGATCTCGGGCGGCGGTTCGACCCTCCTCTGTGATCATGAAGCACCGATGACTTGCCTCGACGAGAGCAGCGTCTTTCGCGAGCTCACCGCGCGCGGCGCCCTGATCCAAGACATCAACACCGTACGCAAGCACACCTCAAGAGCGCGCGGCGGCGCGCTCGCCGCTGCTGCGTACCCTGCCGAGGTGATCTCGCTCATCGTCTCAGACGTACCGGGAAACGACCTTTCAGCAATCGCCTCCGGCCCGACGGTCCTCGACACGTCGACGGTTGACGATGCGCGCGCGATCCTCGCGCGCTACGAGATCCCTGCTCTCGAACATATACAACTCCTCGAGACCCCGAAGGACCAGCGATACTTCGACCATACGACGAACGTACTCTTCCTCACGAGCCACGATGCGCTCGCTGCGATGAAGGACGTCGCCGCAGCGCACGGCTACACGGTCGAGATTGTAAACGACCAATTCGCCGGCGAGGCGCGCGAGGTCGGTCGTACCGTCGTAGAAAGTCTCCATACAAGAGGAGCGAAGACCGCCCTCCTCTACGCCGGCGAGAGCACCGTGACGCTTGCCGGAGAGTCGGGCAAGGGCGGACGCAATCAAGAGATGGCGCTTGCCGTGCTCGGAGAGCTCTCTCCCGACGAGCTTGTCCTACCCTTCGCCTCAGACGGGCGCGACAACACCGAGTATGCGGGCGCAATCGCCGATCGAGAGACGCTTGCGCACGCACAAGAGAAAAATCTTTCCCTTGCTGAATATCTTGATGCGCACCGCTCGTACGACTTCTTCACCCTGTCGGGAGATGCACTCCTGACCGGTTATACTGGATCGAACGTGTCTGACCTTATCGTCGCACTTAAAAAATAACTGTATCACTATGAAAGACCCGCACATTCTCTGGATGGACAAGATCAGCATGGACGACGTCTCGCAGGTGGGCGGCAAGAACGCCTCGCTCGGCGAACTCATCCGCGACCTCGTCCCCCAGGGCGTGCGTGTCCCCAAAGGATTCGCAGTCACGGCGAGTGCGTACTACTACTACCTGAAAGAGACCGGGCTCGACACTTTTATCGAGGAGACGCTCCACGGACTCAACACCAAGAACTTAAGCGAGCTCGCGCGCTGCGGGAAGCTCGTCCGCGAGAAGATGCGCAAAACATCGCTCCCCGCTTCACTCGAGAAGGAGGTCGCTCTCGCCTACGCGCAGATGGAGAAGGAGTACGGAAAGAACGTCGACGTCGCGGTGCGCTCGAGCGCGACCGCTGAGGACCTGCCGGGCGCCTCGTTTGCCGGCGAACAAGAGACCTATCTCAATATCCGCGGAGAGAAGGATGTCGTGCGCGCCACGATCTGGACCATGGCTTCCCTCTTCACCGACCGCGCGATCTCGTACCGCGCCGACCGCGGGTTTGATCACATGAAGATTGCGCTCTCGGTAGGCGTTCAAAAGATGGTCCGCTCTGACAAGGGCGCCTCCGGAGTGATGTTCACTGTCGACACCGAGAGCGGATTCCGCGACCTCGTCCTGGTGAACGCCGTCTGGGGCATCGGTGAGATGATCGTGCAGGGCCGTGTGACCCCCGACGAATACCTCGTCTCGAAGTCGAGAATCGGAAAGGTGAAGAGCCCTATCATCGGCAAGACCCTCGGCAAGAAGGACAAGAAGATGCTCTATGCGAGCGGGAAATCTGGGGTAATCCAGACCAAGGTGGTGAACACTACTGCCACAGAGCAGAACTCCTTCGTACTGAATGAAAAAGAGATTGTCGAACTCGCACGCTGGGGTGCACTCGTCGAGAAGCACTACTCTGAGCGCGCGAAGACCTGGACGCCGATGGATATGGAGTGGGCAAAGGACGGCCTCACGGGCGAACTCTTCCTCGTGCAAGCACGACCTGAGACCGTACAGGCCGGGAGAGACTTCTCAAAGCTCGTCGAGTACAAGGTCTCTGGTCAGGGCAAGGAGCTCGTACGCGGTATCTCGGTCGGCTCGAAGGCAGCCGTCGGCACGGTGCGGATCATCATGAATCCGAAGCAGATTAAGGAGTTTAAGAAGGGCGAGATACTCGTGACGACCATGACCGACCCCGACTGGGAGCCGATTATGAAGATGGCCTCGGCGATTGTCACCGACCACGGCGGGCGTACAAGCCACGCGGCGATTGTCTCTCGCGAGCTCGGCCTCCCTGCAATCGTCGGCTCGGGCAACGCGACCAAGGCACTGAAGACAGGCCAGCTCGTCACGGTCGACACGACCGGGAGCGCCGGTATCGTCTCCCTCGGCAAGGCGAAGATTGCCCTGCGCGAACACTCACTCGGTGCACTCCCGAAGACGACCACGAAGATTATGGTGAACATCGCCTCGCCAGATATCGCCTTCGAGAACTCCTTCCTCCCGGTCGCCGGTGTCGGGCTCGCGCGCGAGGAGTTTATTATCGCCTCGCACATCGGTATCCACCCGCTCGCCATCCTCAACTTAAAGAAGCAGTCGCCGAAAGTCCGCGCGGCTATCGCGGAGAAGACTGCCGGATGGAAAGACCCAGTCGACTTCTACGTCGACAATCTCGCCTATGGTATCGCACAGATCGGTGCCGCCTTCGCTCCACGACCGGTCATCGTGCGCTTCTCCGACTTCAAGACGAACGAGTACTCTACCCTGCTTGGAGGCGAGGCCTACGAGCCCAAGGAGGAGAATCCGATGATCGGTTGGCGCGGCGCGTCTCGCTACTATGATCCAAAGTTTAAAGACGCATTTATACTCGAGTGCCGCGCACTCGTGAAGGTCCGCGAGCATATGGGACTCGACAACGTAGTCCCGATGATCCCCTTCTGCCGCACGACTGCCGAAGCCGAACAGGTGCTCGGTATCATGGCGAAGCATGGTCTCGTCGCGAAAAGCCAGACTTCAAATCCGAAGTCCGGGAGTCTGACTTCGAAGACGACCCCCGTCTATATGATGTGCGAGATCCCCAGCAACATACTCCTCGCTGAAGAGTTTCTCGACCTCTTCGACGGGATGTCGATTGGGAGTAACGACCTCACGCAACTTACCCTCGGTCTCGACCGCGACTCCGGCATCGTGACGCATATCGGGAACGAGAACGATGAATCGGTACGCGCACTGATCTCGATGATTATCCGCAAGTGCACCGCCCGCGGGAAATATATCGGCATCTGTGGCCAAGGCCCCTCTGACCTCCCCGACTTCGCCGAGTTCTTGGTGCGAGAGGGCATCGAGAGCATGTCACTCAACCCCGACTCGGTGGTCAAGACACTCGAGGCAATCGCGGAGCTTGAAGAAAAACTCTCTCGCTAATCATGCGCATCGACACAGTCAACGCTCGAGCGATCCCCGACACGCGCGGAAAGGCGACAATCGAGACGACGCTTACCTCCGGCACACTCTCTGCAACCGCCTCCGTACCCTCGGGCAAATCGACCGGCAGCCACGAGGCGCTCGAGCTGCGCGACGACGAGAACGGAGGCGTTGCGCAAGCGATAGAGAACGTACAGATCGAAATCGCTCACGCGATTACTGAGCGCGACTTCGCTACGGCCGACGAGCTCGACGACTTCCTTATCGAACTTGATGGCACCGCCAATAAGTCACGCCTCGGGGCCAATGCGCTCCTTGCCGTCTCGATCGCGGCACAACGGCTCTTCGCCCACCAGGAGGGCGTGCCGCTCTGGAGGGCGATTGCGAACCGTGCCGGCACGACTCCGAGAGCGCCGCGACTCTATGTGAATGTGATGAACGGCGGCGCGCACGCAGACTTCAAACTCCCCTTCCAAGAATACATTCTTGTAGTTGAAGGTACGACGAGCGACGCGATGCCGACTGCACGCGAAGTATTCGCGAAGCTTGGTGACCGCCTCGATTCGGGAGTCCCGATGGGAGATGAAGGCGGGTATGCACCGACCTTCGACACTCTTGAACAGCCATTTGAGCTGCTTGCTGAGCTTGTAAACGAATCTCCTCATACGTCGATTGCAATCGACGCGGCCGCGAGCGAGCTCTTCAAAGACGGCTCCTATCACCTCCTTGGCAAATCTTACTCGGCTGAAGAACTCACTTTCATATATGAAAGTGTCGCCAAAAAATATCCGTTACATTCTATCGAAGACCCGTTTGATGAAGAGTCTGCAAGCGACTTCACTCGCATAACGGCAGCCCTTGGCGAGAAGATTCTTATTATCGGCGACGACCTCACGGTCACAAACCCTTCTCGCATCAACGATGCGGCAACTCAAAAAGCGATTAACGCCGTTCTTATCAAGCCGAACCAGATCGGCACGGTGAAAGAGGCGATTGCTGCAGTACAAAGAACCTACGCGGCTGGCTGGGAGGCTATCGCCTCGCATCGCTCGGGCGAGACCAGCGACACCTTTATCGCTGACTTCGCCTACGGCGTGGGCGCCTACGGCATCAAGGCCGGCGGCCTCGGGCAAAGGGAGCGCGTCGCCAAATATGACCGCCTCCTCGCTATAGAACGAGAAGCTGAAACGAGGTAACATACACTCATGAAGATTCATTATTTCTCAGGTGAGCCGTGGGAGGACGCCTATGTGCGCGCACGGCTCCCCGGACAGGACGTCGACTTTCACGAGGGATCGCTCGCAAGCTACGCAGAGCTCTCCGACCCAAACGCAGATGTGCTCTGTACCTTTATCGAATCCCCGATTGGCGAGGCAGAGATGAGCCGCTTCCCCGCCTTGAAGCTTATCGCCACGCGCTCGACCGGCTTCGACCATATCGACCTTGCAGTAGCAAAGGCGCGCGGTATCACAGTAGTCAACGTGCCCTTCTACGGCGAGAACACGGTTGCCGAGTTCGCCTTCGCACTCCTCCTCGCGCTCTCGCGGCGCATCATCGACGCCGACGAACGCGTGCGCACGGGAGCCTTCTCACCCACCGGACTGCGCGGCTTTGACCTCGCCGGTAAGACCCTCGGCGTTATCGGCTGTGGCCATATCGGCACCCATATCATCCGCATGGCAAACGGCTTCGGCATGAACGTCGTCGGGTTCGAGGCGCACCCAGACCCTGAACGCGCGAAGACAGAGCACTTCACCTACGCGACCTTGTCTGAGCTGCTTGCGCAAGCGGACATCATCACGCTCCATGTCCCCTACAACCCGCACACGCACCACCTGATCAATAAAGCAAATATCGGTACGATAAAAAAAGGTGCATACCTCATCAACACCGCGCGCGGCGCTGTCGTCGAGACTGACGCGCTCGTCGATGCACTGAAGGACGGGACGCTTGCCGGCGCCGCGCTCGACGTGCTCGAAGAAGAGGGCGACCTCGCCGACGAGACCGCACTCCTCACCGCGGCGCACCCGAACGAGGAGGGTCTGAAGATTACCCTCGAGAACCACTACCTTATCAACCACCCGCGCGTCATCGTGACCCCGCACCTCGCCTTCAACACTACCGAGGCCGTCGAGCGCATCCTCTCTACCACGATCGAGAACATCAAAGGATTCGCAGCCGGTTCGCCGACCAACATCGTTTCTTAATTGAAGACGCGGTGTTCAAGTGTATTATCTATACATACTTCTATGAGCACTCCTCAAGCGACCTCTCCGAGCCCAAACACGTTTAGAAAGATTGCCCTCTCTCTCGGGCTTATTGTCGTCTCTGGTGTCTATGCTGTGTGGCAAAATGTCAGCGGCCTGCGATCGATCCTCACGCAGAACGAAGCGACCCCCGCCCAGTCATACAAAGAAGCGAACGCCGCGCTGCTCCAGACGCTTGCCGAGATACAGAACGCTCTGTCCTCATCAACACCGGTCTCGCAAACACCGACAATGCTTGCTCCAATGCAGCCCGTCATGGGCGGCATGATGAGCGGAAAGCGCGCCCTCTTCTTCGACGGTTTGTATACCGGCACTCCTGCCGACGCATACTACGGCACCGTGCAGGTGAAGGCTATCGTGACGGGTGGCCGCATCGCTGATGTGCAGTTCTTGCAATACCCGGACAGTCGCCAGAACTCACGCATGATCAATGACCAAGCGATGCCGCTCCTAACTCAAGAAGCGATTACCGCTCAGAGTGCGCAGGTAGACGGCGTCTCGGGGGCGACCTTCACCAGTCAAGCATTCCAGCAGTCGCTCGCCTCGGCTCTCGTCCTCGCAAAAAATTAAATGCAAAAATAATGAAAGTTATCGACAGCTTCCTCAATAAAATTACGATGTACCGCCTGGTGCTGTACTACCTCGTCGTGCTTCTTGTCGTGGCAACC
>JBAYJI010000010.1:0-24117 GCA_041665205.1 Minisyncoccota bacterium
ATCCCGCAGGCGGCAACGCGCGACGGTTTTGGCACGGGCTCGGTGGAAGCAGGGAAGGCTGACGAGCGCGTGGTGGTGCTTTCTGCAGACCTGAAAGAGTCCACGCGCGCTGAGCAATTTGAAAAAGAATTTCCCGGGCGATTTATTGAAATGGGCGTTGCCGAACAAAACATGGCGACGGTCGCTGCCGGCATGGCAGCCGCCGGAAAAATACCTTTCATCACGAGCTATGCGGCATTTTCTCCGGGCCGCAATTACGAGCAGATACGCACGACGATCGCGCTGAATCAGGCGAAGGTCGTGGTCTGCGGTATGCACGCGGGCGTCTCGGTCGGCCCCGACGGGGCGACGCATCAGATGCTCGAAGATATAGGGCTGATGCGCATGCTCCCGGGGATGACGGTTATCGTGCCCGCTGACGCCGAGGAGGCGCGGAAGGCGGTCGTAGCAGCAGCGAAGACTCCCGGGCCCGTGTATATCCGCTTCGGTCGAGCAGCAACGCCGGTCTTCACGACGAGCGAGACGCCCTTTCAGATAGGGAAGGCACTCACACTCTTTGAGTCAGAGAATCCTCACGTCGCGATACTCTCCACCGGTGCACTCTCGTACACCGCGCTCCTCACGGCGAAGGCGCTCGAAGAGAGCGGTGTCGGGAGTATTGTGCTCCACGTACCGACGGTGAAGCCGCTCGACACTGAGGCCGTGCTCACTGCCGCAAAGCGCGCCGGCCGCGTACTCACGCTCGAGGAGCATCAGGCTGCGGGCGGCTTCGGGAGCGTTATTGCAGAGTTTCTCTCTGCGCACCACCCGGTGCCTGTCGAACGACTCGGCGTGCAGGACGTCTTCGGGCAGTCGGGTACTCCAGAGGAGCTTTTAGCACATTATGGACTCGATGCTGCACACGTCGAGGAGGTCGCACGCACGCTCGCCCGTGTATAATTGAGATAATGAAAAACAAGCTCAACTCCTACTTTGCCGTATTGCTGATTACGATGATAGGAGGGAGTGCGGCGATGTTTATCGCGCACATCGCACTCACCGAAGACTTCGGGATGACGTACACCAGCGGCGGGAAGACCTATGCGGCGCTGCAAAAGTCGATATTAAAAACGCGCTAGAGGATCTCGACGCGATAGTCTGCTGGCGCGCTCGCGAGGTACCCTTCAAGCTTCTCGCGTGAGAGGAGACCTTTCTGCGCGCCGACTTCTTGTACCACTGCCATCGAGTTCACTGGGCCCCAGAGGAGCGCCTCGGTAAGCGACTTGCCGAGTGCGAGTGCGACGACAAAGGTAGAGGTCATCGCATCGCCGGCGCCCGTGCGGCTTATGGGTGGCGAAGGATCGGGGTACATAGGCACCTTGAGCATCGCGGTGCCGTCGTAGGCATAGGCGCCATTTGGGCCGTCGGTGATGAGTACTATCTTGGGCCCGAGTGCGCGCATCTCGGTGAGGAGGGTCTTAATCTCGCTCTCCCCGACTCCGAGGATGCGCTCTGCCTCTTCTTTGTTGCAGGCGACGAGCTCGGTGCGCGCATAGAGTGCGGCAAGCTGCTCTCTGCCCATCGAGATCTGGAAGGTGCCGGGCTGGAAGGCGAGCTTGACTCTCTGATGTGCGGCGAGCCACGCTGCAAGCTCGGTGTGGAACTCGACCGAGTGCTCACCGACCGAGGAGAGATAGATCCACTTCGGCGGGACAAACCCTTCGGGGATGAGGTATGGGTACACCTCGTGACGGATAAGGATTGTGCGTTCGGCCTCGTACATAAGCACGTAATGATGATTCGTCGGGATACCGTCGTTTACCGCGATATACCTCGTGTCGACGCCCTCGCGCACGAAGGTGGCAAGAATGTCTCTGCCGAACTGGTCGTTGCCGACATTTGAGACGAATGCAGAGGAGAGCCCGAGTCGTGCGGCGGCGACGGCTGCGTTGGCGGCGTTGCCGACTGCCGGGACGAGGGTGGAGGAGTCGTAGGGAATCTTGTCGCCCCATTTCATTGAGATGGTGCAATTCTCGTGGTTGATGTCGCAAGAAACGTGCGCCTCTTTGAGCTTGATAAATTCGTCTACAGTTGTGTCGCCAATTGCTATGAAGTCCATAGAAATAGTATAGCAGCTATCTGCTGCTATACTATTTCTATGACTGATCTTGTGGCAACCGCTCGTTCACTCTTCGCACCCGGCAAGGGCGTGCTCGCCGCCGACGAGAGCGTGCACACCGCGACCACGCGGCTCGCCGCTCATGGCGTCGCGGCCAGCTCTGAGACGCGCCGGCAGTATCGCGACCTCTTTTTCGGTGCTCCGGGCATCGAGAAGTATCTCTCGGGCATTATCCTCTTCTCAGAGACCTTGACCGAGAAGGGGAACGACAAGAAACTCTTCTCTAAGTCGCTTGCCGCGCGCGGCATCCTCCCCGGCGTGAAGGTCGATGGAGGCACCGAGCCGATCAGTACAAGTCCGAAGGAGTTTATTACCCAAGGGCTCCTCGACCTCGGTGAGCGGCTCGCCGAGTATAAGAAGCAGGGAGCGGTGTTCACGAAGTGGCGCGCGGTTATCCGGATCGAGGGCGACGACCTGCCGACTGCCGCCGCGCTCCACGAGAACGCGAAGCGGCTCGCAAGCTATGCAAAGGAGGTGCAGTCGGCGGGGCTCGTGCCGATTATCGAACCAGAAGTGCTGCTTGAAGGGCGGCACAGTCGTGCGCGCGCTCGCGCCGTGATCGAAGAGACGCTGCATACCGTCTTCTCGGTCCTCGAAGAGCACTCGGTCGACCGGGCGAGCATCGTCCTCAAGACGGCGATGACGCTCTCAGGGAGCGAGAGTGGGAAGCGGGACACGCCCGAGGAGGTCGCCGAGGATACGCTCGATGCGCTCATGAAGAGTGTGCCGCGACAGGTGGCGGGGATCGTCTTTCTCTCAGGCGGACAGACGCCGGAACAGGCGACCGAGAATCTCGCTGCGATAACGCGCCGCGCGCGCGAAGTGAACGCTCCGTGGCCGCTCACCTTCTCGTATGCGCGTGCGCTCCAAGACGAGGCGCTCGCGGTGTGGAAGGGGAAGGACGAGAATGTCGAAGCCGCCCGCGCAGCATTCCTCTCCCGCCTCGCCGCCGTCTCGGCCGCCCTCATCTAACTAAACCCATGTGGGACCTCCGAGGTCCCACATGGGTTACTCATACTCAAGAGAGAAGCCGGCAATCGACATCGCTTTGGCGTCTTCCAAATAGTCTGCAATCGCTTTCTGGTAATCGCCAAACGTATTTCCGAATAGGTCTCTCGTGAGGATAGATGGGAAGTTTTTCTTACCACAATAGTCGAGGTAACTGCTCCAGCGGTATCCGGCAAGATGTTCCAATGCCTCTCGTACGCTTTTGATAGAGCCTTTGTCGCGCTGTCGCCACTTCTTCGCGCCCGGAAGATAGTCGAGCGGATTGAGGTGTAGATAGTGGAGTATGTATAAAAAATGTGCCTCGTTTCCGATGAGTATCTTCTTTGTCTTTCCCTGGAAGAGGTGTCCGTATCGTTCGTATCGCTCGTTATAATACTTCGCGTAGCCGACATTTATTTTCATCATGAACTTTAACAATCCGCCTTCGACGAGTTCAGAAATGAGTAAGTGATAATGATTCTCCATGAGGCACCATCCATGGATCTCCACCAATCTTTCTCGAATGTGGGACCTCCGAGGTCCCACATTCGAGTCGTCGGTGCATCGGCGGGCAGACTCTGTTGCCGGAGCAGAATCATTGAATTCGTATAAATTGTGGATGAAACGCACATAGTCTTGCGAATCGAGAAATAGTTTCCGCCCGTCGATTCCGCGATTGAGCACATGATAGATTCCCATGTTGCTCAGTATACACCCATGTGGGACCTCCGAGGTCCCACATGGGTGCGTAAGGCGGTGGTTGCAGAAAATGAGGAGATACGGCATACTCTCTACACTATGCTTACGCTCTCCGTAGAGAAGCGCGATACCACCGGCGCCGGCGCGCCGGCGCTTCTTCGTGCCGGGTCTATCCCTGCAGTCGTCTACGGCGCACACCACGAGTCGACCCCAATCACGGTCTCCGCGGTCGCATTCGGCAAGGTCTTGCGTGAGGCAGGCGAGGCGACGATTGTCTCGCTCACCGGTCTCGGTGCGGCGCTCCCGACCCTTATCCACGAAGTCGATCTCGACCCGCTCACGAGCCTCCCGCGCCACGTCGACTTCTACGCGGTCACCAAGGGTGAGAAGGTCGAGGTCGCTATCCCGCTCGTCTTCGAGGGCGAGTCACCGGCTGTCGAGGCGGGGGCGAATCTCGTAAAGGTGCTCCACGAGCTCGAGGTCGAGGCAGACCCGATGAGCCTCCCGCACGCTATCGAGGTCGACCTCTCCGTACTCGTCGCGATTAACGACCGTATCCACGCAAGGGACCTCGTGCTCCCTGCAGGTGTCTCACTCGTCACTCCGCCTGAAGAGGTTGTCGCGCTCGTGCAGGAAGTGGTTGAAGAGAAGGAGGAGGTCGCCGCACCCGCGGACATCTCTGCAATCGAAGTCGAGAAGAAGGGCAAGGAGGAGGAAGCGAAGACAGAAACACCAGCAGAATAATTATCAATTTTGCAATTTCCAATCAATTAGCAATGTTCCAATTGAAAATTAATGCATTGAAAATTCAATGCAAATTGGAAATTAGAAATTGAAAATTTGGGTTCGGATTTGATGTTACAATGGCCGGGTCATGTCCCGGTTTTTACTTTTTATCCTCGTTGGTGTCGTCTGCGCCCTGCCGGTTGCAGCCTATGCGCAGACGCAGACCGTGGCGGAGCGGCAGCAGAGCCTCCAGAACCAGCTCAACGATATCGAGAGCCAGATTGCCGCGCAGCAACAGCTCCTCGATATTGCGCAGGGTCAGCGCCAGACGCTCCAGACCCAGGTAAACGCCTTCAATGCGGAGATAAAGAAGACTCAGCTCCAGATACAGGCGATTAATCTCACGATCACCAAGCTCTCGGGCGATATCGGCGTACGCAACAAGACGCTCACCCAGCTCTCAGCCAAGCTCGAGGCGGAGAAGGAGTCGCTCGCGCAGATATTGCGGCAGACACAGATGCTCGACGCGTACTCCTTTATCAGCGTGGCGCTCGGCTCCGAGAGCGTCTCCGGCCTCTTCAGCGACCTCGATGCCTTCACCTCGATCAAGAGCTCGCTCGCAGCCTCCTTCAGCGAGATCAGACAGACGAGCGCATCGACGGAGAGCGAGAAGGAGGCGCTTGAGGCACGGCTCGCTGAGCAACAGCAGCTACGCCAAGTCGCCCAAGTCGCTAAGCAGTCGCTCCAGTCGCGAGAGCAGGAGAAGCAGAAGCTCCTGACGCAGACCAGGGGCCTCGAGGCGAACTATCAGAAGATTATCGCGACGAACAAGAAGACCGCCGCGCAGATCCGCACCGAGCTCTTCTCGCTCGCCGGCGGCGGCGGGCAGATCTCGCTCCCGACTGCGATCACGCTCGCGAAGCAGGCGGGGGCCGCGACCGGTATCCGTCCGGCATTTATCCTCGGCATCTTGAAACAGGAGACCAATCTTGGCGCGAACGTCGGCCAATGCCTCCTTACCAATTATCCGAACAAGGGAGACGGCAAGGGCAAGAACTCAGGCACGCTTATACGCGGCGTGATGAAAGGGACTCGCGATGTGAACCCCTTTATGGCAATCACCGCCGCACTCGGTCTCGACCCGTTTGCGATGCCGGTTTCGTGTCCGCAGTCGACCGGCTATGGTGGAGCGATGGGCCCGGCGCAGTTTATCCCCTCTACGTGGACCTCCTACCAGAATCGTATCGCGAAGCTTGCCGGGCACGTGAACTCGCCCGCAAACCCTTGGAACAATCTCGATGCGTTTACCGCTATCGCGCTCTATATGACCGATCTCGGTGCTGCGACACAGACGCCGGCGGCAGAACGCACAGCCGCTCTGAAGTATTTCGCAGGAGGGTACTACAGGAACCCCGCCTTTGCCCCGTATGGCGACAACGTAATGCGGTTTGCCGCAGACTTCCAGTCTGACATCGAACAACTCGCGGGGCTGTAGGAAGGGTCCTACTACCAAGTTATCCCCTCGGCTTCATTGACAATTAATGCCAATCGTGTATACTAACCCTCGGTAAGAGGGTAGGGCGGGCGCCTTATCCAATCGCAGTTTAACGGAAGGAGAACCTTGTCATGAGAAATGTGCTTAAGATGCTATTGTTTGCAGCTTCCGCTTTTGCTGCGGCTTCCGCTTTCGCTCAAAATCAGCAGGCCGCAGTGATGTCGGGCTATATCGGATCGACTGCTCCAATCGCGGCAGAGCGGCCAGCGGTAAAGGTTGGCGATGCGTGGACGTATTCGTTTAGAGATACGCGGTACGCGAAGCCGGGCTGTGACTACACTCTGACGTTTAAAGATGTTACGGACTCGAAGATCTACGGCGGCATAGAGGGTCCGCAGCACTGCGTCGCCAATCCGGCACCGATATTTGATCGGGATCTCAATCAACTGAGCTCCAGCGGGACCCTGGCGTATCGTCCACTCGAGTTCCCACTTGAAATCGGTAAGTCGTTGCAACAAAAGTTCGATACGTCGTCGGGGAACAAGACTTGGAGTAACGACCTAGCGATAACGGTTGTCGGAGTCGAGAATGTATCGGTGAAGGCAGGTACCTTCAAGGCCTATCGGATCGAGGCGATACGCAAGTACCAAGGCTCGAGTATAAATGGGTACCACTGGAACGGGATGGTCATAGAGACGCGGTGGTATGCGCCGGAGGTCAAGAACTTCGTCAAGAGAATTATAATCGATACGGGCACGAGCCCGAGCCCCATCGAGCATGAACTGGTGGCTTACAGTACGAAATAAGTCGCTGGTGCCGGAAATTGATAACGGTCGTCCCTCTCAGGATGACCGTTTTTTTATTCGTTCTCGTCCTTTTTTAAGCAGTACAACTCGTTTGCGTAGGTGAGGAGGAAGAATGCTCCAGTATTTTTGTTATACGCAATCTTGTCAGTGATGCGCTCGATCGCTTGGAAGAACGCGGTCTCCCTCCCCGTCAATGCATCGAGCTCGTAGAGACGTCCGTCGTTTGAGCCGATGTAGACCTTGTCGCCTACCATTTCTGGCGAGGAGAATATCCTGCCTTTCGTCGCGAAGGTCCAGACGACAGCACCGGTATCGAGATTGATGCAATAGAGATTCTTGTCGAGCGAAGCGACATAGGCGAAATGATCGTAGACGAGCGGTGTTGTCCAGATCGCCTCGTTCGTCTTAACGGCGTGGAGCAGCTTTCCGGTCCTTGTCTCGAGTACGTAGACGTGCGAGTCGGTCGAGCCGAACACGACCCTCCCGCTGCTCTCGTCAAAGGCGAAGGATTCTCTCACCTGTCCCTCCATACCAAACGTCCAGAGGAGCTTGCCGGTCTTCGCGTCGAATCCGGAGACGGAATCGTCGGCGCCGAAGACGACCGTGCCGTATCTCTTAGAATATGCGGGCGACGAGAGTGCCGGCCCCGACATCGGGACTTCCCACTTCTTCTTTCCGGTCTCTGCATCGAGCGCGACGAGGCTCCCGCGCTTGCTCCACAGCCCGAACTCGAGGCCGACGAAGACGAGACCTATGTCCGGCGCGACACAGGGAGAAGACTGCACCCAGTCCGCCTCCATAAATACCCATTTCTTTTTTCCTGTCTCAGCGTCGAGCGCATACACATTGCCGTCGGAGGCGCCGAAGTAGACCGTGCCATCAGAGAGGAAAGGTGAAGAAAAAGTCTTTCTCTCTTTGGAGCCGAAGAGCGTCGTATGTTTCCATGTGACCGATCCATCAGACTGATTGAGTGCCCAGAAGCTCCCTTCGTCGGTGCCGAAGTAGATTCTCTTTTCGTCGATAGCAGGGGCTGACTTTGCGCAGACCCGGGAGAGATTCGGCTTCTCACTCCTCCAATACCATTGCGGCGCAAAGGGCATCGGAACCGGCTCTTCTTTTTTCTTATCAATGTTATTTTTCACGGCGAGCGAGCCTTTGAAGTCATCAAGCTCGAAAAGCGAGAAGACTCGTATGCCGCGCTCGTGGAAGTAGGTGTAGTAGGAGAGGTCTCTGTACCGCAGTATCGCAAAGACCGCGCCCACCTTCTTCCCCAGGGACTCAAGTACTTCTATTTGTCGGATGAAGCTCTTGCCGGTATTCATCGTGTCGTCTACCAATATGATTTTCTCATCTGTGACTGCGCCCTCAATCATCCGCAGAAGGCCGGTCTTCTTGCGGGACTTGCGGATGAAGAATCCATTCGCGTCTTCTCCTTTTTCTCGCAGCTTGATGACGAGCGCGGTGAAAAGCGGGATGCCCGCCACCTCGACGCCGCCCACCTGGAAAGGGTATTCGCCCTTACATTTTTCCCAGAAGAGTTCGCCGATCCAGTCGAGCACCTCGGCCCGAAGCAGTACGCGCCTGAAGTCGAATATCCAGTTGCTCCCGCCGGCGATCGCCTCCTGCTCTTTCGTCACGAAGACCTCGCGCTCTATAAGCCTTTTAAGGTTTTCGCGTTTTGTTTCCATACGTACTCGACCAGTATACAATAACCGCAATGCTCGGCTTCTTTACAAGGTTTCGAGAAGAGTTCCGCGACTTCTTCTATACCGAACAGCTCGACTCTTTCTTTTTGTGGCTCTCGCGCAAATCTTCTTCGCGCGGAGAGCTCGTCTATCTGGATCTTCCGCACCAAGAAGGGTACAGAGACTGCGCTTCGGGTAAGGAGGCAATCCCCTCCGCTGGCAGTACGGTCTCTTTTATCATCTGCGAGCCAGGGATGTTACAAGAGGTGAAGCATGCGGATACGACCGAGAAGTCATGGTTCTTGCTGTTCTATTCTCCGAGGATGGAGATATGGGAAGATACATTGCGGCATACAGGGACGCTCCCGTTACGCTTCGGTATACGTGAAGAAGAAAAGAGGGCTGCCCTCGCTCTCGCGAAGAGCAGCATGCTGCATGCGCTAGGGGGTAAAGAAGACGAGAGACCGCTCAGTATCGCGGGAGCGCATACGGGAGAGATTGCTACGGTTGACGTAGCCATCTGGATAGACGGTAAGGTGCGGGGCTCCATCGTTATTGGTAATAGACCTCTCTACGAAGGTATTACTATCGCCTCTCGTCTTGCTCTATGCGACGGTAGATTCAAACCCGTTTCATTCGGAGAACTCCGCGACGCTCGAGTCGAAATACAGATTATGTCTGACGTACAGATCAGGCTCTCGGAGAAGGATATTGCCGAAGGATTCGTCGATGGACGGAAGGGGTATCGCGTCTCGTACCAAGGCAGAAACGGATGGTATCTACCGACGGTGTTTAACTGTGTAAAATTTAATAATCTAGAAGGGCTCACGAAAAGTCTTGCAGGAGAGAAGGCATATGTTCCAAAGTCTGATATGCGGCACGCTACCTTCTCCACATTTTTAGTGCAAGGTTTTATAGAAGAAGAGCATACCCTCATGAATCTCGACGGGCCAGTCGCATTACCGCTCCCTCGAGGGCCGTTCGATCTACCGCGCGAAGCGCTTAGGTGCGGGAATGCGAGTGCGGATTGGCTCCTCAAAGTCCAAGACCCCGATGGTTATATGGCACTCTATATTGACCCGTTCAATCAGAAGTCGGTGAAGACTGATTGGGCGCGGATGGCCTTCACTGCGCAGGCGCTCGCCTATTATGGCCAAGTGGTCGGCAACCCAGTGTATGCATCGGCCGCCAAGAAGACTTTCTCGTATCTCTCGCGGTATGCATACGACGCCGAAGTAATTGCAAATGTTAATAAACGGCTCTACGTGTTGATCTTTTTAGGCACCGCGGCTGTTCATTTGGATGAAAAAGAAGAGGTGAAGAAGATGGCAGTGGAAATAAGAAGACTGTTGCCGCAGGCGACATATGACCCTATCATGCGGGCGCATCTCGCGACACTCCTTTGCTTGCTTGCCGAGAAAGGAATTGATGACTCTTTGCAAGATGGCATCGAGATAGCCGAGAAGACCTATGCCGATTTTGAAGAGAGAAAAGATAAAGATGCATTTGTGCAGCTAGCGTTTTATCCCGAACTCGTCTACACCTTTTCTCTCCTCTTCGCCGCGACCGGCAGAGAGGAGTACTTGGAGAAGTCTAGAGCGGTTGCTAAGTGGCTGAAAGGGCAGCAATTCGAGAACGGCGCCTTCCCGATCCATCCCCGCTCTCTCTACTCGTATACGCGGGGGACGGGAAAGATGCTTGAAGTGCTCGCGATCGATATGGAGGCACATGGGTCTTCGGCGGTTTCGGCCTTCAGGTGGCTGACTGACATGCAGTACTCTGAAGCGAACACCTACTTCGTGCCTCCAGAATTCAGGAGATATATCATAGGCGGCTTCCGCTACGACTACGCCAACCCGGATGCGTGGATAGACGGGGCAGGGCATTTCCTCATCGGAGTGGGGAGAATACTCGCCTTATCCACACGCGCGCATACCTAGTACCTAGGTATCCTGATATACTTTCTATAAATATGGTTGCAACTCGCTACGTGTACGGCAAGGGACGGCTCTTCTTCAGGAAGACACTCGCGATATTCGCGTTCGTCTTCGGGTTCTTCGCGCCCTACTTCACTACGGCGCCAAAGCTGTGGAGCCCGGGGAGTTCGAGCAATAATCTCTCCGCCGGGCTTTTTAGCCTGAATACGGCGCATGCCGAAGTACCCGTTGCACCCGGTTTTGCTGATGGCGACGTGTCATCGGCTGGTGCTTCTGACGCCAGTGCTAGTTCTGGTCCTGGTCCTGATTCTGGTGCTGATTCTGACGCCGGTGCTGATGGCGGTGCCGGCGGTGCCGGCGGTTCTGGTGCTGACGCCACGTGATGTCCGTATTTCTTTAACCGATGGAAAAAAAAATATCTTTGCTTCTGATTGTAGGCGGTCTCGCCCTCATCGTTATTCTTGGCGGCGGTTGGTATTACTATACGAATATGACCGTCGCTCAGGAATATACGAGTACTAATACCGTTTACTCTGTCCTTAGGGCGACGAATAGCCATTTCGTAAAGGCTCAGAGTCTCGTGCGGTCAAGAGACTATGCGGGAGCTATTACAGAATACCAAGCCGCGTTAACGAGTGCGGTAGATCCGGTTCAAACGAGCCAAATAAAGTTTAATTTAGCTGCTGCATATGCGGAGAACGGTGATCCTAGTGCTGCCATACGATTCTACAAACAGGTTGTGATTGAGTCGCCTGATATATCCATGCCTCTACGACGGGCA
Source organism: Minisyncoccota bacterium (assembly GCA_041665205.1). Lineage (GTDB taxonomy): Bacteria > Patescibacteriota > Minisyncoccia > Phycocordibacterales > Phycocordibacteraceae > C7867-001. Next base: position 11,275 of record JBAYJI010000010.1, read on the forward strand.
AGCGCAGTCACTGCTATGGGTTCGCTCTATTATAGCTACAACACAGTGGGGTCTAGCACCTCTTCCTTTTCCGTCACTAATGAGATTTTTAAAGACGAACCCTATGCGTCATTCTTCGATATGAATAACATCAATCTCTCGTATCGAAAATTGTTCGATTACGCCTCGTCTTTCTATCCGCTTGCCATCCCTGAACTCTATAGCGCCAATTGGTATGCAAATCGTATCACAGCCCTGCATAAGAGCGTCCCGACTTCGCCTGAGATAACAGACGATTTAGCAATTATCCAAGAGAAGCTTAAAAACGCAGATGCTGATATTACGCGCATGCGGCCGTATCCAGACGAGAATCCTCTTATTCCCGGCGCGCTCATGTATAAAGCGTTCGTAACTGGTAAGCTCTCTTTTGTCGGTCTCGCATCTACGACAGCTGCGGAATTGGCGTATAAGGCGTCTCTCGCGGCATATGAGACGTACCAGCTTCCAGCTGGTTCTGATGGATTGGTACGCTGCTACTACGCATCGTTTCTCGCATATCCGTATGGTGACAAGAGACTCGCTGAAATCAAGACGCTCTTGAAGCCTCTCTATACAGATCCTCTCTATGATCAGTCTACAGTCGCTCGCTTTCTGAAGAATGTGAAGTCTCGCGCGACTCTCGTAAAGAAGGATATCCAGAAGCTCGCTAGTCTCGATGCCGGATTCAAGGCGTATCTTCTCTCGCTCGGGTGGAAGCAGACAGACTTTAAATAAAGCACGTCGTATGAAGACAGTGTTTCCTCGGGTCGTGCGTGCAGGCCTGAGTATGGCGCTGGTTGCAGTGGTCGTTGCAGGGATTTGGTTCTACACGCCCGCACTGACGAACGCCGCTCGGTATGCGTGGGATCGTTATCGTGCGGGGGCGCTCGCGCTCGATAAGGCGGATGCAGACCTCGCGTTCTCTATAGGCACGTACCACTTCGGCAATCAGTCGATGATCGGCAGGTCGGGGGGACGCCCGTATGACCTACCGCTCGCCGAGCGCGCCTTTAAAAAGGCTCTCGCGATACAGCCGTCGACGCCGCTCGCGCACTATATGCTCGCGCGTATCGAGTTCATACACTCTGATTTTAATTCGGCGCTTGAGGATCTCGATGCAGAGCTCGCGCTCTATCCAGAGAACAAGCGGACGCTCTATATGCGTGCACTCGCCTATGCGTATCGCGGCTTGCCCGGCGACCTCGCTCTCGCCGAACGCGACTTCCGCGACTTCGTCGCGTGGGCGCCGCGCGAGTGGGCCGGGTACAACGATCTCGCCTACGTACTCGCTAAAGAAGGAAGGTATGCGGACGCCGCGGTTGTCCTCAAAGAGGGAATTACGAAGGCTGACGGAGGAGCCGCGAACCCCTGGCTCTGGAACACGCTTGGTGTGATGCAGTTGAATCTGGATAAGCCGTCTGCGGCGCTGGCATCATTTGAAAAAGCGCAGACTGCTGCCGCCTCTCTCACCGATACCGACTGGCAGAGAGCGTATCCCGGGAATAATCCGGCAACCGCCAGCGGCGGGCTCGAAGCGATGAAGAGCGGCATCATACGAAATATAGCCGCAGCGTATGACGCCCTCCGCAAGTGACGAGTGTTGATAACGGTGTTTCTCGTACCCGTCTGCCCGTATACTGTCTTGTATGAGGTATATTCGGGCGCGCAGGAAAGCACTTCGAAGAGGTGTGTTAGGTGTTGCGTGCGCAGCCCTGATTGCGCTTGTCTTTTTCGTACCCAAGACAGAACAAAAGGTCGCTGTCACTGCCGCAAACTCCCCGCAATGGTCAGCGCAGTTCGGCGCCGGAGAAGTCTTCCCGGCGTGCGGTTCGAGTGCGGTTCCCCTCCCTTCTTGTGTTATCTCACCCGCGAGTCCGAAAGCGGGAGATACGATAACGCTTAGTTTGGCATCGACTGATGTGACGAATTATATTCGCAGTGGGAATTACGTGACGCAGTCGTGGCTTGGGACGAGCCAGACGTATTCAAGCAATACGAATTATGGCGTGTGGGCGCAGCATCAGACCTCTATGTCAAAGGTTGTCCCATCGGCAGGGACCTACTACGCGACGATATTCCTCACCACCGACTACTCGCGTAACGGCAATGTCACCGAAGAGACATGCTCTGTGTATGTGGCTCCTGCTGCCGCAGCTTCCGTCTCCTCGGGAGGAGGGGCCTGCGGAAGCACTGTAGGCACGTGCAATCTCGGTGCGGCAAGCTCGCCGACTCATGTGTGTACCTATCCGTACGATGATTCCGTAGGTCCTTGTGGCGGCCGATATTATACGGACAATCCGCGATGGGAATGGAGCTGTGGGAGTACGGCTTGCAGTGTACCCGACCAACCTGTGGTGGCACCAACCTGCGCCAATGGCGCGGCTAATCCACCTGCCTGCACTGTTTCGAGCACAGGCGCGTGCCTAAACGGCATGGGGAATCCTCCGGCATGTACGACTCCGCCAACCTGCGCCAACGGGGCGACCGATTATCCGACCTGCACCACGGGGGCTGCAGTTGCTCCGATGATCCCCGTCATTTCTGCACTCTGGCAAGGTAACGCATTTCTCGGTCCTGTTGGCGAGGCGTTAGAGCCAAACGGCTACACAGTGTTCGCGCAAGCCACGAGCCCTATCGGCGCGAATCTTGAATACTATTTCGAATGGTCGAGCGACTCTGCACCTGCGCAATGGTCGACGTGGGTCGGCTCTGGCAGCTGGGGAGGTGTCGGACACTATGCAAACTACGCTCCGGGCACCTACTTTGCACGCGCATGGGCTGTTGACCAATACGGCAATTGGTCGGCGTCGCCATCTCCGTGGCTACAGATTACGCTCATCGCGCCGGTGGTGGATCAGCCGACGACACCGACAGGCGGCCCAACGGGCGGAGGCACGGGCGGTCCCGGCAGTGGAGCTCCTTCTGGGTTTGAGAATGGCGCAGGTATCGGCTCAGGTTCGTGTACCTCTGTCTCGCTCGTCTCGACGCCGCGTTCTGTCGAACAAGGACAGAATCCTACTCTTACCTGGTCGGTCTTTGGAGGCTCGCTCTGTGCCTCCACGTGTACGGGGAGCGGTTTCGATACGGGCGGCGCGGTTGCCGGTTCGGTACCTGCGTCAGTCACTCCCACTCCGCCGTCGACTTCTTATGCAGTGTCTTGTTACGGTGGTACCTATGGCCCGCCGGCGTCGAACCCGCTCCGCGCGAACGCGACCGTGCCAGTCTTGGTGCCTGCAGTGAGCCTCTCGGTAAACGGACAGGCATCGGCGGCGCGTGTGAATGCGAACAAGAGTCCGAATGTCAACGTCGTCTGGTCATCTGTTAATTCCTCCTCGTGTTCTATCACGAAGAATGGCGATGCATGGCATACCGAGCTCAACTCTGCAGGCATACCCGACACCGTCACCTATCAGACCATCTACACGATCGATTGCTGGAACAAGCACGGCACGCACGCGACCGCCTCAGTGACGGTAAACGTGATACCGAATTTCCAGGAATTTTAATCTCTCCGGTATGATCACTCACTTGCGCACTTTCTCCTTCATCGCTCTCCTCGCCGTCGTCGTGGTGCTCGCACCGGCCCTTACCTTCGCACAGGTGCCGCCGCCGGCAGTCGCAGGCTCTCATCCGAACGTCACCCCTCCGACCAAGGCGCCTACCGAGCCGCTCCCCGTGACCCCGCTCCCGAACGGCTCGATGACTGCGCCGACCGTACCAACTGCCGCAGCAGGAGAATCGGCGCGACCCGGTACCGAATGGTTCTCCGGAAACGCCGTGCTCTATGTGCTTATCGGCCTCGGGATACTCTTCCTCGCCGGTATCCGATACTTCCTCAACTCGCGTCGAAATATTGCGGCAGTCGAGGTGGCTGAGAAGACGATCGAAGAACAAGAGGTCTTCTAGAGGGAATACTGGCGTATCCTAAGGGCGCATGGTATTCTCCCTGCATGAAAAAGGATATTCACCCAGACACGTACCGACAGGTACTCTTTGAGGACATCGCCTCGGGCGCGCGTTTTCTTATCGGCTCGACGGTCCACACGACCGAGACCGGTAAGGGAGAAGACGGCAAAGAATACCCCAAGCTCACGGTAGAGATCTCGAGCAAGTCGCACCCTTTCTATACCGGCGAGGAACGTACGCTCGACAAAGCAGGAAGAGTCGAGAGATTTAAGCAAAGAGCGTCAAAGAAGAAGTAGATATCGCGTATACTGGGAGTCATGGAGTACTCTCCAGAGTTTAAAAAGAATTTTGCCACTGCGTATCTCGCAGAGGAGTACGAGCGTCTCGAGAAGGAGGCGGCCGATGCGCATGTCTCAGCCGGTACTGACGCCGACCTGCTCCAGATGGCAGCAGAGGACGAGGCGCGTGTTCGCACACGGCAGGCGGCTATTCTCGCTGAGATTGAGCAGATCCTCGCGAAGGAGAAGGAGGAGGTCGCGCGACCGGACTCGGTGGTACTCGAGCTGCGTGCCGCCGCAGGCGGCGACGAGGCGTCTCTCTTTGCGCATGAGATGAAGGATATGTACCAAAAGTATGCCGAAGGACGCGGGTGGCGATCGCACGCGATCGACGACCTCACACTCGAGATACGCGGTGCCGAAGCGTACGACGCGCTCCGCTACGAGACCGGCGTGCACCGGGTCCAGCGCGTCCCCTTGACCGAGAAGTCGGGGCGCATCCACACTTCGACCGCCTCGGTCGCGGTGCTCCCGATCCGCTCGAAGTCGAAGATAGCCATCAACCCCTCTGACATCGAGATGGAGTTCTCTCGAAGCGGCGGGGCAGGCGGGCAGAACGTAAACAAGGTCGAGACCGCCGTGAGGCTCATCCATAAGCCGACCGGCATCGATGTGCGTTCTTCAAGCGAGCGCAGTCAGCTCGCGAATCGCGAGAAGGCGATGCAGATTCTTGTCGCGAAGCTCGAATTCTTGCACGAAGAAGAAGAGGCGAGAAAGCACGCGGCAGTGCGCAAGGAGCAGATAGGCACCGGCGACCGCTCTGAGAAGATACGCACCTACAACTACCTGCAGGACCGCGTGACCGATCACCGGCTTAAGGAGTCCTGGCACAACTTGCCCAAGATTATGGCAGGAGGCCTCGACGATATCGTGAGCGCGCTCCAGGTAGCAGGCGAGTCTGCCGAAAGCGGCTCATGATTCCCCTGGTACGCGCCTTTCGCTTGCGCGCATAAGGCTTTTCAGGTAAAGTGGCGGGATAATGACTCAGGTGAACGATACGACCGAATTCAAGCGTCTCTTCGACACGGGGGCGCATTTCGCGCAGGTGAAGAGCCGCCGCCACCCCTCGATGAAGCCGTTCCTCGTCGGCACGAAGGGTCGGCAAGAGATTTTCGACCTGGTGAAGACCGTCGAGCAGCTTGAGGCGGCAAAGGCCGTGATGGCAGCACTCGCTAAGGAGGGTAAGACTATCCTCTTTGTTGGCGGGAAGGTTGAGATCGCAGCATTGGTGAAGAAGGCAGCTCAGGACATCGCGGCCCCGTACGTAGCGGCTCGTTGGCTCGGCGGTACGATCAGCAACTGGGCTGAGATCAAGAAGCGCGTTGACCGCCTCGCGGAGCTCCTCGAGATGGCTGCAGCTGGCACGCTCGCGAAGCAGCACACGAAGCTCGAACTTGTGATGATTGGCCGCGAGAAGGCTCGCCTTGAGACCCGACTCGATGGGATTACGACAATGACCAAGAAGCCTGACGCCCTGTTGGTCGTCGACACGAAGCATGAGAAGCATGCAGTCAAAGAGGCGAACGACGCCGGTATCCCCATCATCGCGATCATGAGCTCTGACTGCGACTTGAAGGAGGCAGCGTATCCAATCGTTGCAAACGATACCTCGCGCGAGACGGTGAAGCTGATCCTCACCGAGCTCACCAACGCTTTCCAGACAGGACAGACTGCGTAGCGCGAAACCACGCGAGTTTGGGCGTGTTATTATATTTTTCAATCACTATGGAAATCACGACTGAAAGCATCAAGGAGTTGCGAGAGATGACTGGCGTGTCGGTCATGCAGTGCAAGAAGGCGCTCGAAGAGGCGGGCGGCGACCTTGCGAAAGCCGAGGTTATCCTCAAGAAGCACTCTGCGGCCTCTGCCGAGAAGAAGGCCGACAGGACCCTCGCTGCAGGTGCGGTGGGGAGCTACGTCCACGAAGGCGCAATCGGCGCGATGGCGATCCTCTCCTGCGAGACTGACTTCGTCGCGAAGAATCCGGAGTTTGTGGCACTCGCACGCGATATCGCGATGCAAGTCGCAGCGACGAATCCGGCCTACACATCTGCCGATGAGATTCCCGCTGACGCGAAGCAGGCCGCGCTCGCCGTCTTTGAGAAGGAGGTTGCCGACAAGCCGAAGGAGATGCAGGCGAAGATACTCGAAGGGAAGATGGAGAGCTATTTCCGCGACCAGGTACTCCTTGACCAGGCCTTCATCAAGGATGAGAGCAAGACGGTGCGGAACCTTCTCGCTGAAGCAACGCAGAAGTTCGGCGAGCGTGTCGAGATTAGCCGCTTCGCGCGTCTCTCTACTCGCTAATCGCCGTGGCGCATCTCGTCTTTATCCTCGTCTCGCTCGCGCTCCTTATCGGTTTTTTTGCATTGACGTGGTACGAGGAGCGCCGTGGTACGCGCCTCTTTGCTCTCGGGCGCACGCGCTTCGACCAGAGGGTCGCGCGTATCGAGTTCATCCTCGAACACGTTGACCTCGGAGCGTTCGTGCGAGACGAGATACATCGCGTGATAAGCCGCGTGGGGCATGATATCGTACATCTCTCGCTCCAGGCAGTGCGTACTGCGGAGCGACTGCTCACACGTCTTGTCCGGCACCTGCGCACGCGCCACGCGGTCGATACGGCCCCGCGAGAGACCTCGCGGCCGTTTGTGCAGTCGCTCTCCGACTTCAAGGACCGCTTGAAGGCGACCCGGCCGGAGGTGCCCGACGTGCACGACATAACGTCGTCGTAGCTCAACAAATAGTGCCGCCTTAGCTCAATTGGTAGAGCAGCTCACTTGTAATGAGCAGGTACTCAGTTCGAATCTGAGAGGCGGCTCCAGAATTAACGTTCAGAACTCGTGGTCGCAAGTGCTCCTTTAGGGAATTGTTTTTCGAGGTCGAGAAGCGAGGTGAAGCCGCTTGTCTGTTTGCCGTTAATCACAAAGACCGGCAGCGGCCGTTCTATCTTCGAGACGGCGATAAGCGTCTTGAGTGCACCAAGGTCGAAGTCGTAGTCAAAGGAGTACACACGAAGGCTTGGATACGTGTCGCGCAGGTAGGAGAGCGCGTAGCCGGCCTTGTCGCAATCCTTGCAGTCATTTGCGTTGCTGTAGAAGTAGAGCACGATAACCGGCTTCACTCTGCAGGCAGCGGCGAGCTTCTTGGTGATGAGGTAGTCGCGGATCTGGAGCAGGTAGTACTGCTTCTTGAGCTGGACGACTTGCACGTTGGTGCTGCCGAGCTGGTCTTCGGCATACGAGAGGCGGTTGCCGAGGTCGGCGAGCTCGCTCGAGAGCGTGGTCGAGGAGGCGGCGTTCTCGCAAGGCGCCGCTTCGAGCAGAGAGAACTGGGTCTCAAGAGAGAGTGTCTCGGTCGAGATCGTGTTCTGCATCGTCTCAATCTCGGTGAGGCGGAGTCGGTCGAGGTACCCGACAGCGTAGGTGACGGTCGCGATGATAAGCACGGTCATCCCGAGGGCGATAAGGGCGTTACGAGTTGAGAGAGACATAGAGATAGATTAACGCCACATATTCTTAGCACCGCGCGCGACGTCAGCGACCGAGGTGATGAGCCACAAGGGCGAGATAAGGCCGTAGACGAAGATATACAAAACAATATCCGGCATCAGCCGCCCTGGTGTCCGTGAGACACGTTTCCCCATGATGATAAGGGAAAGGATGATAGCGACGAGGATGCCGTTGAGGAAAAATGTGGTCGAATAGGGGAGGTAGAACCACCCGAAGGAGTGGTTGGTGACGATGTAGGTAAACGGTATGCCGCTCGTGGTCCCGATCGTGTGCACGAGGTCTTGTCCTGCGCGCGCGACGCTTGTCCCGAACATGAAGACACCGAAGACGACTGAGATAAGCGAGATGGGCAAGATGATAAGGCCGAGTACACCATGGCGGCGATTCCCGATAAGGTCGCGATAATCGTAGAGCACGTTCCGGAGGAATCCGGTTGTCCAGCGCACACGCTGCTTGAAGAGTTTGCGCAGGGTCGCGGGCGCCTTGGTGTAGACGCGCGCGTGGATCGCGTTTTCGATACGGTAGCCCGCGCGCTGCATGCGCAGCGCCATCTCCATGTCCTCAGTGAGGTGTGCGTGGCGGAAGAGACCGATCTCGTTGAATACTTGTGTGCGGTAGAAGGAGAAGGGCCCTGGCGTCACGTAGATGCTGTTGGTGATAGAGAAGATGTGGCGCATCGCGATACCGAGTAGATACTCGATGTACTGCACGCGCTGCAGTATCGTGCGCGGCTGGTGCACGGCCATCGAGGCGGTTGCTGCCATGACCTCCTTCTCGTCGAAGCAGGCGATTATCTCGCGCAATGCCTGCGGTTCGACAAAGGAGTCTGCGTCGAGGCAGCCGATAAGCTCGGCGTCTTTCGCATGAGCGATACCCAGGTTGACAGCGGTGTGCTTGCCGCCGTTCTCTTTCTGCAGGATCATCACCTGCGGGTTGCCCGCGAAACGGTTCATAGCAGCGAAGGTGCCGTCGGTCGAACCGTCATCGACGAGGATCAGGTCGAGCTTCTCTCTCGGGTAGTCGAGCGCGAGGAGCGACTCGATAGTCCCTCCGACAGTCGTCTCCTCGTCCCAGCAGGGGACGATGATAGCCACCTTTGGCGTCTTCTTGCTCGCCGCACGCTTGCGGCTTGCACGCGCCGGCGTCGAGAGGAAGGTAATCAGCAAGAACGATTCGAAGAAAATCGTTAAGAAAAGGAAAGGGTACGCGAACGCCTCCGAGCTCATTGTGCCGTAACTCTAGCACATTTTTGCCTTTTGCTGGTATATTTTGAGGATGAACCAGCAGGGTCGTCTTCACCCCATTACCATCGCTATCCGTGACATCGCGGATATCTTCGGCCGTATGGGTTTTGGCATTGCGTACGGCCCCGAGCTCGAGGACGATTGGCATAACTTCACGGCGCTAAATGTCCCCGACGACCATCCTGCGCGCGATATGCAGGATACATTCTGGATTAAGGACCAGCCAGGCAAGGTACTGCGCACCCACACCTCACCGGTTCAAATTCGTTATATGGAGGAACAAATGAAGAAGGGGATTAAGCCGCCCTACCGCATCATCGTGCCGGGGAAAGTATTTCGGAATGAGGCAACTGACTCAACGCACGAAGCCCAATTTTTTCAGGTCGAAGGATTGGTCGTTGGAGAGGATATAACACTCGCGCATCTAAAAGGAACGTTCAGCCAATTCTTCAAAGAATATTTTGGTCCCGATATCAAAACTCGTTTCCGCCCGAGCTTCTTCCCGTTTACCGAACCCTCGGTCGAGGTAGATGTGTGGTTTGAAAAAGAACAAAAATGGTTAGAGTTGGGCGGTGCTGGTATGGTCCATCCGAAAGTACTTGAGAACGCTGGCGTTGATTCGAAAAAATATCAAGGTTTTGCGTTTGGACCTGGCTTGGAACGTATCGTCATGATCAAATACGGTATTCCAGATGCTAGACTCTTCCACTCGGGCGATATCCGCTTCAACTACGCCTTTGGCGAAGAGAAGATATGAAAGTCTCTCTGAAGTGGTTACAGACCTATTTTGATACGCCATTACCGGGTGCGGAAGCGATTTCTGATGCCTACACCTTTCACGCGTTTGAGATCGATGAAATGCAGGGCGACATGCTCGACGTGAAGGTTTTGCCGAATCGCGCTGCCGACTGCCTCTGTCACCGCGGGCTCGCCAAGGAGCTCGGAGCCATCCTTGACCTCCCTCTCAAATCCGACCCCCTCCGCATCGAACTCCCCATGTACGACCTCGGAGGTCCTACATCACTGGTAGTGGAGATTGAAGACTCGAAGAAATGTGCACGGTATATGGGCGCCCTGGTGAAGGGTGTGAAGGTCAGACCTTCACCGGACTGGCTGCGCGAGGCGCTTGAGGCCGTGGGGCAGCGCTCGATCAACAACGTTGTTGACGCGACAAACTACGTGATGCTGAACGTTGGCCAGCCGCTCCATGCCTTTGACGCCGCAAAACTCTCCCAAAAAGACGGAGCCTATGCGATTGGCGTGCGGATGGCGAAAGAGGGCGAGAAGATAACCACGCTCTCAGGTGAGACGTACGAGCTCTCACCGAATATCCAGCTCATCACTGACGCGAATACAGATAAACCGATCGCACTCGCGGGTATCAAGGGTGGCTCTGCGGCAGAGCTCACGGGAGAGACGACGGACCTTATTGTCGAGTCGGCGAACTTCGACGGTACGACGACGCGCCGCGCAGCGCAGGCGCTCAAGCTCTTTACCGACGCATCGCTCCGCTTCCAGAACCGCCCGTCGCCCGAGCTCGCTGCGTACGGTATGCGCGGGGTGCTCGCACTTATCACCGACATTGCCGGCGGAGAGGTCGTCGGAGTCGTCGACGAGTATCCGGCGCGCGCGACAGCACCGTCGCCGGTCTCAGTGTCGCTTGAAAAGATTAACGGCGTACTCGGCTCCAATTTCTCGCGTGACGAAGTTGAAAATGTGTTCAAGCGTCTCGCACTACCCTATATGGTAGTGCACGATGTCTTTACGGTGACGCCGCCGTTTGAGCGCACCGACCTCACGATTGCAGAAGATCTGGTGGAGGAAGTGGGGCGCATTATCGGCTACGACAAGGTCCCCGCGACCGAACTCCCGCCGCTCTCTAGCACACCCGACCAGGCGCGGTACCGCGGTATCGAGAGGATGAAGGATCAGCTCGTCGAACAGGGCTTCATCGAAGTCTCGACGCAGTCATTCGCGAAGGCGGGCGATGTCACGCTCGCGAATCCGCTTGATAAAAATATGCCGGCACTCCGGACGAGCCTCGAGGGCAACTTGCAAGACGCGCTTGCGCGTGCGAAGTACGCCGCTCCGCTTGTGCTCGCGCCAGGACAGAAGCCGAAATTGTTTGAAGTCGGTACGGTGTTCGCAAAGGAGGGCGAACATATCGAACTCAGGATGACCGAGCGTGTGCCCGAGTGGGGAGAGAGTGCCGGCACGGTCGACAACCTCTCAGTCGCGAAGCTCGAGGACTATGGCAAAGAATACCTGCCGGCGCGCTACGAGCTCGGCGCGTATAAAACATTTTCAATCTATCCGTTTATCACGCGCGACATCGCCTTCTGGGCGCCAGCAGGTACAGATGTAGGACGTACGACGTCCTACATTCAGGAAAAGGCGGGGGAGCTGCTCGTGCGGCTCGACCAATTTGACCACTTTGAGAAAGAGGGGAGAGTCTCGTACGCATTCCGCCTCGTATTCCAATCAATGGAGCGCACGCTCACCGACGAGGAGATAAACGGCGTTATGGCAGGTATCGCCGGGGCTCTGCAGGGGGCAGGCTACGAGGTCCGTTAATACCCCCATTTGCCCTGCAAATAGGGCTTTTTTGTGATAGAATAGGGGTAACAAACGTATGGCAAAAACGACTGAAAAAGAGCCTAAAAAGAAGGCGTATGATGCCTCGTCTATTACGGTCCTCGAAGGGCTCGAACCGGTGCGAAAGCGCCCGGGAATGTATATCGGCACCACGGGCCCGGAGGGGCTCCATCACCTCGTGTGGGAGATCTTCGACAATGCACGCGACGAGGCGATGGCCGACCGCTGCGACGACATAGAGGTCGCACTTCTCCCCGACGGCTACGTGCGCGTCGCTGACAACGGCAACGGTATCCCGGTCGGCATTCACCCGAAGACGAAAGTCTCTGCGCTCGAGACGATCATGACCGTGCTGCATGCGGGCGGTAAGTTCGACAACGAGGCGTACAAGGTCTCGGGCGGTCTCCACGGCGTCGGTGCCTCGGTCGTGAACGCGCTCTCCGAGCACACGAAGGTGGTGGTGCACCAAGACGGCGGGATGCACGTGCAGGAGTACAAGATCGGCAAGCCACTCGCGAAGGTCAAGAAGATTGGCTCATCGAAGGAGCACGGAACCATTGTCTTCTTTAAGCCGGACATTACGATCTTCAAAGAGGGCATCGAGTGGGACCTCGACAAGATCGAGACACGCCTGCGCCAGCAGGCCTACCTCGTGAAGGGCGTTCGCGTCTCGGTGGTCGACGCGCGGAGCGCGAAAGAGGCGTTTGAGTCGGACACGATCTTCTTGCGTGGCCGTCATAGCCTTGACGACGGAGGCCGCGATTACGAGCTCGATGTGCCGAGTACGACCTTCTACTTCGAGGGTGGTTTGAAGTCGCTGGTCGCCTTTTATAATCGCCACCAGACGCCCGTGCACAAAAACATTTTCTATATCGACCGCGAGCAAGACAAGGTGGCTGTCGAAGTCGCGCTCCAGTACGTCGACGATATCACGCCGCGCATCACTGCCTTTGCGAATAATATTTATAACAGCGAGGGCGGCACGCATATCACGGGCTTCAAGACGGCGCTCACGCGCGCCCTCAACACGTACGGCCGCACCGCGAACATCCTGAAAGAGAAGGACGAGAACTTCACGGGCGATGACGTCCTCGAAGGGATTACCGCGGTCGTCTCGGTGAAGCTCCCCGAGATCCAGTTTGAAGGCCAGACCAAGAGCAAGCTTGGCTCGATGGAGGCGCAGGGGGCTGTCTCGACCGTGTTTGGCGAGGCGCTGAACTCATTTCTCGA
>JBAYJI010000011.1:0-21893 GCA_041665205.1 Minisyncoccota bacterium
ATAGTGCGCGCAAGCGCGCCAGAAATTCTGAATTCTCTTGCAATCCCGCCAGAAAATCCTTGGTCGGCGCTTTGCGCCGTCCGCTTGTATCCACCGAAAAAATCTTTGAGTTCTTTATTGGTGCCCAGGAGAGGACTTGAACCTCCACGCCTTGCGGCATATGCACCTCAAGCATACGTGTTTACCAATTACACCACCTGGGCAAGTGAGTGTGAAAATAAATGCTAGCATTTATTTTCTGCGAACGCAGCCTAGGAAAGCTTGCTTACCTGGGCAAGTGAGCACGGGAATGCGTGCTAGCACACTATACTACAAACTTCGTTTTACTCGGCAGCGACTGCCGCTACCTCAGCGGCGATCTCCTCAGGAATCACCTCCTCTGCAACAATCGCCTCATCGCTCTTGAGGTTCATCATGCGTGCGTTCCTGAGCTGGCGGCGGACCGCCTTGGCCGCCTTCTCGCGGATAAAGTAGAGCTTCGAGCGGCGGACCTTCGAGCGCTTCACGATCTCGATCGAGTCGATCGAGGGGGTGTAGAGCGGGAAGGTCTTCTCGACGCCGACGCCCGAGAGAGTCGCACGGACCGTGAACATACCGCCCGCCTCGGTGCCGTGCTTCGTCGAGAGCACGAGCCCTTCGAAGACTTGCTTGCGGGTGTTCTTGGTGGTCTTCTCCTTCTTGTCGGTGCCGCGACCCTTCTTGAGCTCGACGATGTTCTGTACGACGCGCACCGTATCACCCGCGCGAAGCCCAAGCTTTGCGCGCCCTTCTGCATTGACTGGAGTTATAACCTTCCGCATATGTGTGCGCACATTAGCACGCGTCTTATTGAAGAGCAAATCTCCCCTCTATCCCGGAGAAATGCTCGAGTGCCGGGGCGAGGTCGCCCGGCACCGGCGCGGTGATAGTCGTGCGTCCGCCAGAAGGGAGCGGGATATCGAGTATATACGCGTGCAGGCCGAGGCGCTTGATCCCAAGCCCCATCGGATGATTCGGTGAGTACAGGGGGTCACCAATAATCGAGTGGTGAATCGCCTTGAGGTGGACGCGGATTTGGTGCGTCCTGCCGGTCTCGGGGCGCACCAAAAGCAGCGAGTGCTCCCCCGTCTCTGCGACGACCTCATAGCGCGTGAGTGCCTCGCGCAGACGCCCCTTCGCCTTAGGCTGCGCGCTCCGGAGCCGAAAGTCCTTGCGTGAGCGCCCGATGTCGAAGTCGATAACGCCCGACTTCTCTTTGAGTACGCCGTACACGAGCGCGAGATAGGTCTTCTGTACGTCTCTGTCGTGAAATGCCTTCCGCAAGAAAGCGTAGGCCGCTGCCGTCTTCGCGAAGACGAGCACGCCCGAGGTGTCACGGTCGAGCCGGTGCACGTACCCCACCTCGGGAGGAGTGGTTGCCTCGTGCGGATAGCGTTCGTTAAACCAGTCTTCTGCCGTCGCCTCTACGGTGCGTCCGTCAGAGTGCGTGATAAGCCCCACGGGCTTCGCGACCGCAACGACATCAGCATCTTCGTACAAAATCGGGAGTTCCATCCCCCTACCCTACCATCTCTCGCTATTTCCCGCGGCGACGTTCGCGCTGTGCGAATTCTGCGAGGATTGTATCGAATTCTTCTTTTGTAAACGCCGGCCAGAGGGTGTCGGTAAAAAAGAGTTCGCTATAGACCGACTGCCATGGGAGAAAGCCGGAGAGACGCTTCTCACCCCCCGTACGAATAATAAGGTCAGGATCCTGCATTCCTACACTCCAGAGCGCTGCATTCATATCTTCTTCTTTTATCTCCTGCTTCCCTTCTGCGAGGAGCCTGTTCACTGCGGCGAGTATCTCTGCGCGACCGCCGTAGGAAAGAGCGACTGCGAGTGTCTTGCCTGAAGTCGCACTCGCACTCCCCTCTTCGAGTTCCTTTGCAGACACGTACAACTTTTCAGGCAGGCGGGCGAGGTCGCCGACAAAACGCACACGAATACCTTCGCGCGCGAGTTCGTCGAGGTCTCGCATGAGCGCACCACCGAACAGCTCCATGAGGTAACCCACCTCCTCAGGGGTACGGTTCCAGTTCTCTGTCGAGAATGCGTAGAGGACAACCGTACCGACGTCCTGCGTAAATGCGTGGCGGATAATCTCTTTTGCTTTTTCAAGACCGGCGGCGTGTCCGTCCATCTTTGGCAATCCGCGCTCCTTCGCCCAGCGGCGATTGCCGTCCATGATGATACCGACGCACGCCGGCGCTGAAGCAGTTTCGTTCATATAGATATCAACGTATGCGACATGAAGTTTAGTTTCAAGTGCGCGGTGCAGGACTCGAACCTGCGACCTACCCGGTGTAAACGGGTTGCTCTACCAACTGAGCTAACCGCGCGTGGGCACGGAGAGATTTGAACTCTCAAGGGTTGCCCCATACGCTTCTGAGACGTACGCGTATACCAGTTCCGCCACGTGCCCTTCTGCTCGCTTGCGCCAGCTGTGCCCCGAGCTGGAATCGGACCAACATTAACGGCTTAGAAGTCCGCTGTTCTATCCATTGAACTATCGGGGCAATCGCACCCCCTTACCCTAACCCATCAGGGCGTCATTGCGAAGGGTCCGCGTACCGGTACACGCCGGTCATATACTTGGCCTCCTCGACCGCGCGATTCTCAAATATCGTGCGGATCGTATCAAGCGAAGACTGATCGAAAACCGATTTTGTCTCCGGCACGGGCGCGCCGATAACACCCCCGTTTGCGACCGTGTCAAAGGCCCATATGTTCCACACGACAATGCCCGTAAACACTATCGCCGAGAAGATACTCACGACGAGCCAGTCTCGCACCGGGTCTTGCGAGGTGCCTGTGCGCAGACGTCGTATAAGGGCGGTCAAGGTGCCGAAGATATTCATGGTGTTTTCGAGGTCGACCCGACAAGCAGCTTGAGGTCGGCATGCCAGCTGTCTTTTACATCCTGCCCGACCGTGAGCGCTGCGACCGAGATATCGTACGGTGCCTGTTCTATCGCGCCGACCGTGCGCATCACCGCGTCGAACGTGCCCTTCACGGAGAGGTTGAAGTCGAGTGTCGGCCGTGCAGAGGTGTTCTCCGACGAGACCGAGAGTACCTCTACTGTCGACCCGAGTGCACGACCGCGCTCTTCGAGTCCGTCGATAAAGGAGACAACGCCGGTCTCAGGGACAAAATAATTCTGTACGACCGCCTCGTCGCTCGCAATCTCGGTAAGCGCCGCGCGTGTCGTCGCCATGCGGCTCACTGCGAGTGTCTTCGCGTCAATCTTGCTCTGGAGCTTCGTGACCGCGACGCTCTTGTTTGCAATCATGGAGTACCAGAACCCATACCCTGTGAGAGCCGCGATGCATACGACGAGAGCGAGAACGAGATGGAGGAAGGGGGATTTCATGGTGCGAGTGCCAGCGTAATCGTGAAGTCGATGTCGCTGTCCTTTGCGTAGGCAGAGACGGGAAGATTCGCCACACGGACAAAAGACGCCCCCGAGAGCAGGAGCTGGTAACTGCGGAGCGAGTCGCGCGTCGCAGCAACACCCGAGACCGTGAGTGTCCCTGGGACGGTCCCGCGAGTGGGCTGATACGAGAAGTCTGAGAGCGTAACCCCCGGGCGAGAAATATCGAGTACCGAGCGGATAACGCTGCTTGCCGATGGCGACTCTCTTAGTGCCGAGAGAGCGGCGGTGTTGCTGCTAAGCGCAGCAACACGTGCTGAGAGTACCGATTCGTCAGAGGAGGAGAGTACCGATTCGATATTAGCGAGACGCGCCGTCTTCGCACGAGAGCTCTCTCCGAGCAATACATACGTCGGCACCAAGAGCGCCATGGCTGCGAGCGTGAGTGCTGTCACGAAGAGAGTCGCGACGACTCCGAGCCGTAGGAGATATTCACGCGCGAGCGCCTTCTGGCGTTCGGGTGGGAGCAGGTTGGTGAGGTCGTTGTGCATATTACGAGTAGAGCTCTGCATCGTTGCGGAGTGCGAGCCCGATAGCGGTCGCGTACGCAAGCGACTCGGTGTAATCGAGGTCGGGGATCCATGTGTCGCGCGAGGCGAGGTTGGTGAACACGTCCCCGGCGACCACGGGGATGCGCAGTGCCCCTTCAAGGTACTCGGCGAGACCGCGCACCGACGCGTTGCCTCCGGCAAGTACCGCGTGCGTGACGGGCTCGTGCCCGGCGAGTGTCGCCTTCTCTTGCCAGTAGGCAAGCCGGCGAGAGATCTCGTCGCGAATCGCAGAGATTGTCGAGAACATCGCCGCGAGATAGTCTTCGTTCCCCGGTGCCGACACGATGCCGTGCTCTGCCTTCACCTTGCGTGCTTCTGACTCGGTCACACCGAAGTGCTTCTGGACCGCGAGCGTGAGCGCGTGCCCGCCAATACCGATTGTCGCCGCGAAACGCGGTATGCGCTTCGCGACGATAGCCACCTTCGTCGTCGTTTTGCCGACGTCGATAATGAGCGCGGTAGAGGTGTCGCCCACCGGCAGGAGCGCACGCGCCATCGCGAACGTCTCTCCCTCAAGCGCCTGCACCTTGATGCCCGCCTGATCAAAGACCGAGAGTGTGTCGTCGACCACACGCCGTGCAAAACCGATCCCGGCAACGCGCGTATTCCCTTGTGCGTCTTGTCCGACATCGATGATGTCGAATGCGGTCTCTGCCGGCGGGAGCGGTATAAGCTCGTCGAGGTGCTGTTCGACGGCGATGCGCCGTTCTGTCCGCTTCATCCCCTGCACCGCCGTCTCAAAGAGATACGACTTCGACTCAGGGAGTGCGACGTTCGCGGTGAAGATACCGGCGGCCTTGGCGGCCATAGCAAGTGCCTCGGTGACTGCAGCCTGGTCGGTAATCTCGCCGTCGGTGTAGACCCCGAGAGGGAGACGCGCTTGCGCGTACTGACTGAGGATAAGTCCATGCGGACTCTCTTTGAGAGAGACCGCCTTCACTCCACTGGTCGAGATATCAATACCCGAGAGTGCTGGCGCGAGATACTGCGGCGGAGCAAAGGCGGCGCGCATGCGTTCGCTAAAAACAGAAGACATAGCTAAAGAGTATCACGAGGCTCTCCCCTCGCCGCACGATTAATGTGCACTCGTGCCCGGAGGGATGTCGCGGTCGGGAGTGAGAAAGGCGAATGTCTCGCCTGACCCGACAGCAAACAGCATGCCGTCACTCTCGAGGCCGCGTATCGTACGCGGCTCGAGGTTCGTGACAAATGCGAGTTGGCGACCGATAAGTGATTCAGGTTCAGCGACGTATGCCGCGATGCCTGAGACAATCTGGCGCGGTTTTTTCTCTCCTTCGGGAGAGGTCTCGCCGAAGTCGACCACGAGCCGTAAGAGCTTGTCCGTCTCGGGTACGCGCTCGGCACTCTGTACGGTGCCGACCTTTACTTCAATCTTGCTGAACTCATCAATCGTGATGCGGGGCTTACCTGCCCCGTTAGGACTGTCTGTATGTTTAATGGGGTCCATGATCCGTGCGTGAAAGATAACTCGTAAGAATAAGTGCTGCGGCAGAGGCGTCGACGTGCTTGTGTGTCTTCGGCGCGCGCGACTTTGCCTCCTTCTCCGGCGCGCGACGCGCGAGTGCAGTGGTAAACACTTCAGACTCGAAGAACACTGGAGTGCCTGCACGCTCGGTGATCTCTTCGCCAAGCGCGCGGGCGTCCTTCGCTATCGGGTTCTCGCCACCGGCGAGGTCGCGTGACTCACCGATCACGACCGCGCCGACATCTTCTCTCGCAATGAGCGCGCAGAGCTCGTCGACAAGCCGTGGCGTATTCGAGACGATAGTGTGCGGGAAGCCCATCGTACCCGCTTCGTCAGAAAGGGCGAGGCCTATTTTCTTGCTCCCGTAATCCACTCCGAGGTAACGCATAAGAGCAGTGTGTGGTATAATCCACACATATGCAACCATTCACGCCGTTCTACTCCCCATTTGCACCCGAGCTCATGCTCGCTCTCATCCCGATCATCGCTGCCGTGGCGATCTGGACGGTCATCATCAAAGGGTACGCGCTCTGGCACGCTGCGCGCAACAGCCAGAAGGGCTGGTTCATCGCCCTCCTCGTCATCAATACGCTCGGTATCCTCGAGGTTATCTATCTCGTCTGGTACCGCCCCACTTCCAAGACTTCTACACCTGCGGTAAGCTCATCAACGCAGGCGTAGCAGAAGGGATGGTTGGCTGAGAGGTCGAAAGCGGTTGACTTGAAATCAACTGTACTGGAAACGGTACCGCAGGTTCGAATCCTGCACCATCCGCATTTGAATTGAAAACGTGATGTTATACTTTTCTCATGCCTCGCGATGCGCTTGCACAATGGGAAGGGAGAGAGTACGACCACAACCCGAAGAGCGCCGATTGGTATTGGGCGCTCGGCATTATCGCCGTTGCCGGTACCGTGGCGGCGATACTCTTCAGCAATTACTTGCTCGCGGCGCTGGTGCTTATCGCTGCCGCATCGCTCGCCCTCCATGCGGCGAAGGAGCCGTCGATTCATCGATTCGCTCTTGTCGAACAAGGGGTCCTCGTTGGCGACGACCTGCACCCTTTCGAGCGCATGGTCTCGTTCTCGGTGCTCGAAGACGTCGAGGGAGAATTACCCCCGATGATCTCTATCAAGACCGAGAGCTGGCTCTCGCCGCATCTCATTATCCCCCTTGAGGGGGTCGATGCTGACATGGTCTACCACTACTTCTTGCAGCACGTTGATGAGCGCGAACACACGCACACCTTCAACGATCTGGTGGCGGCGTGGCTCGGATTCTGACTATCGCTTCTTTTTTATTCCCAGATAGTGAACATAGGACATACTAACTAGTGTTTCTGTAATACAGACCCGGTTCTAGCAAAACTGTATATCTCGCTACTGCGATCGTCATTCCCGCTGGACGAAAGCCGCATTCGCATCAGGATTCATCTCCACCACTATCACTCGCATCGTGAAGCAATAGCGTTTTGGTCGAAGCTCCTCGGGGTACCGAGTTCGCAATTCGGCAAGATTTATGTTAAAAAACGAAGTGTACAGAGACGCTTTCGGAAAAACTTCCAGGGCATCTGTTTCATCAATTATTTTGATGGTGCAGTGCGAAGAGAGTTGCTCTCACTCGGGCAACAGATAGCTCAAAAGTACGCAGAATAAACATCGCTCCCGTCGTTCAACGGATAGGACATTAGATTGCGGATCTAAAAATCAAGGTTCGATTCCTTGCGGGAGCACCAAAGGCAAAATGTAGTATCGTGGGCGGTATTGTCCTCGTAGTTGAATGGATACAATATCTCCCTCCGAAGGAGATGGTGCCGGTTCGATTCCGGCCGAGGACACAAAAGAACACAGTGATTTTGTGTCCTCGAGCACGCCTGGGAGGCGTGCGGGCAGGAATCGAAGACCTTGCGAGCATTTTATCGAGCGCTTTGCGCGAAGAGAAAATCCGCAAGGTGTACTGAAACTGTAAGTTTCGATAAGCGTAATCGCGGTCCGGCCGAGGACACAAAAGAAAAGAACGCGCGCCGTTGACGGCGCGCGTTCTTTTCTTTTGATTACGCCTTTGCGCGCTTGATCGCGGCGGCAAGGCGCGCCTTCTTGCGGTCTGCTGTGTTGCTCTTGATAACGCCGGTCTTCTTGGCCTTATCGATCGCCTTGTAGGCCGAGGGGAGGAGCTTCTCCGCGCCAGCGACATCCTTAGCGGCAAGCGCTTTTGTGAGGAGCTTGGTGGTGTCGCGGAGCGTGTCCTTGCGACGCAGGTTGAAGACATGCTTCCTCGCCGAGGAGCGGATCGCTTTCTTTGCTGAACTGGTGATTGCCATATGTGCTCTATATATACGCTATCTCCCGCGCGAAGGCAAATGGTAGTACGATGGAGGAATGATTCGAGAGATTCGCGGAGAGGTGCTTTCAGTCGGCCCCACGAGCGCCATTATCCTCGTCGCAGGCTTCGGTATCGAGGTGCGCATGAGCGCGCCGCAGGCGCTCTCGGTGGGGAGTGCGGCGTCGCTTGCCACCCACCTCACACTGAAGCAGGACGGTCTCGAGCTCTACGGATTCCCCACTCCCGAGGAGCGCGACTTCTTCGAACTTATCCTCACGGTCTCGGGCGTCGGTCCCAAGACTGCGCTCTCGGTGCTGCGCCGCTCGACGCGCGAAGCGCTCGAGGGTGCTATCGGCAAGCGCGATCTAAACTACCTCACCAAGGTCGTCGGACTCGGCAAGAAGAGCGCAGAGAAGATGCTGGTCGAACTCGCTGACAAGGTGGGGCCGCGCGCCCACGACAACGCAGACGGAGACGTCTTCGATACGCTTGTCGCGCTCGGCTACACCGAGCGCGAGGCACGCAAGGCGCTCCAGGCGATCCCCGAGAACATTGCCGGGAAAGATGCCCGACTCAAGGCCGCGCTCTCTGCTCACTCATGATGCACCTGCGCCGGACACTGCTCGCACCGTACCACTACACGCTCGCGATGCTCTCGACACCGCTGTACCGATTCCCTTCGAGAAGTCTCACGGTGATTGGCGTGACCGGTACGAAGGGCAAGTCGTCGGTAGCAGAAATGCTCTACGCGATACTCACGGCGACTGGGTACACGACCGCGCTTGCCGGCACGATCCGTTTCGTTATCGGTACCGAGTCGCGCCCGAACCTCTTCAAGATGACGCTCCCTGGCCGCGGCTTCGTTCAAAAGTTTCTTGCTGAGGCGCGTGCGAAGAAGTGCACCCACGCCGTGGTCGAGATCACGAGCGAGGCAGCGCTCCAGTACCGACACCGCGGCCTCGAGCTCGACGCACTCGTCTTCACTAACCTGCAGAAGGAGCACGTCGAGTCACATGGCTCGATGGAGAACTATTTCCGCGCGAAGTTTACTATCGCTCGTGCGCTCCTCCGCTCGATAAAGCGCCCTCGTTCGATCATCGCTCACGCAGACGACCCATACGGAGCACGCTTTCTCGCTCTCCCGGTCGAGCAGAGTATCCCCTTCTCTCTTGCCGATGCGAAGCAGGTGCAGGCGAGCGAACGCGGAGTCTCCTTTTCGTACAAGGAGACTGACTTCTCACTCGCTCTCCCCGGGACATTCAATATCTTGAACGCGCTCGCTGCAATAAAGGCCGCTGAGTCGCTTGGTGTGCCGCTCCCGACGTGTGCAAAGGCTCTGCGCGAGATCTCGCACATCAGCGGTCGTGTCGAGCGAATCGAAGCGGGACAGAACTTTATTGCGGTCGTCGACTACGCACACACGCCCGACTCGCTTAAAGCGCTCTACAGCGCCTTCCCCAGCCACAAGAAAATCTGTGTGCTCGGGAATACCGGCGGCGGGCGCGACACCTGGAAGCGGCCAGAGATGGGCCGTATCGCCGATGAAACCTGCGAGAAGGTAATCCTCACCAACGAAGACCCCTACGACGAAGATCCGCGCGCTATCGTCGAGGCCATGGCTCTCGGGATGGCGCGCACGCCAGAGATTATTATGGATCGGCGCGAAGCGATACGCGCAGCACTCGCTGCGGCTAAAGAGGGTGACGCGGTCTTGATAAGCGGTAAGGGAACCGACCCCTTTATTATGGGAGCGCACGGCACCCGAGTCCCGTGGAGCGACGCACAGGTCGTCCGTGAAGAGCTCGAGAAACTAGGCTTTAGGCATTAGGCTCTAGAATCACATCCCTTGCTAGCGCCTAGCGCCTAGTGCCTGCTACTATATTCCCATGGGTGATATGCACGATGCATGGTTTTTCATAGGCGTCTTCGTCTTCATCTTCCTTATCTGGATCGCAACGGGCGGCCCCTTGCACCCGATCGCCTTTACCGGTCCGCGCCTCGCTGAGCCGGGCGCACTCGGCGGCGGTACCTATCTCTCGCTCCCGCGAGCGCCCTTTGGTATCGGCGGTTCAGACGTCTCGCTGCTGGGCTCCTCAGACGGGAGCGCGTCGAGCGGCTCCGGATCTTCACTCCCCACCTTTGCCGGCGGCAGCACCTTCGGGACACCGTCTCCCTTCCGCGGGATAGTCTCGATGAATCACTACATCTCTGGTGCTGGCTCGGCAGACCCGAAGAACGAGTACCTCGAGATAAGCGTGCCCTCGAGCGGGAGTGTCCCGGTCAATCTCTCTGAGTGGTCGCTCGCAAGCGACGCGACCGGCAACTCTGTGAACATCCCCAAGGGGACCGAGGTCCCTGCGAGCGGCACGATAAATGCAGTGCAGGATATCGTGCTCGCTCCAGGCGACCGCGCGATGATTATCTCCGGACAATCGCCTATCGGCGCCTCCTTCCGCGAGAACAAGTGCATCGGCTACTTCGCTACCTTCCAAAATTTCTCTCCGTCCTTGCCCCAGAACTGCCCCACCCCATCAGACGAACTGTCTGCCTTCTATGGAGCCGGCTATATCCGCGATGAGGCGTGTATCAACTACGTGAATAAGCTGCCCCGCTGCCAAGTGACGCTCTCGCCGCCGGTGAGCGTGTCGGGTGTGTGCCAGAGCTTCGTCGTGAAATATCTAAACTATAACGGCTGTGTGGAGGCGCACCGTAACGACCCTGACTTCAAGGGCAACACGTGGCGCATCTACCTCGGCCGCACGAACTCGATGTGGCGCACACAGCGCGAGCTCGTGAAGCTCCTCGACGTAACCGGTAAAACGGTGGATGCGTTTAGCTACTAGAAGAAAGGGGTGGCAAGTGGTAGAAATACAAATACGTGCCCCTAGCTCAACTGGCAGAGCAACGCCCTTTTAAGGCGGAGGTTCTGGGATCATCCCCCAGGGGGCACACAAAATAAATCGGCCGCGCTACGCGGCCGATTTTGCCCTTTACCCGCCGATCTCGTAGAGACCGCGTATCTTCCATACTACTTCTCGCGCGCGGTTCTCGACTGCTTCGAGGGCACAACCAAGGGCGAGCATCCCCGCCATACACACGAGACAGAGCATGAGCGGGAGTGCTCCGTACGCCTCCATGAGCGTCAGGTCGTCTGGCTTCAGCGATTTGAACAACATCAAGACGAACAAGCCGGCAAGGACCACTCCACTTGCGATGAAGAATCTCTGCCTTCTCTTCCCTACTTCGGGTCGAAGGACTTCGAGTTGTTCGGTCAGCCGCCGTTCTTCAAGCTCCACATTTTCCATGTGTCACCTCCTTTTATCACCCCGAAACACTCGGGGCTCCTTCATTAGGGATAGGCCCTGGTACCCTCGAGCGCCACGCCCCCGGGTGCGCTTCTCAGCTATCGGAGGCAAAGAATACACTCTTGTGCTACTGTGCGGTCGAATGCCCTTTCACCCTTCAGAGGAGATCTGTCATGAAATGCGTCTGCGGGATTATCCCCCTAGCGGTAAACAACATCGAGAGGATCGAGCAGTACGTTGCGAAACTTCGTAAGGCCGTTGTCGACGGACTGTACGATGAGCGCAGCATCGTTGGAGATGCCGTCCTCTCTATTGAGGGACAACTCCGCCAGCTGCGCGACGTCCTAGACATGGAGCTGCGATTCAACGACGTTCACCCTGAGCTTCGGTCGGACGAGATGTTCTTGTGCAACGTAGTGCCCCACACCTCCGACTGGAAAAACATACCGTACAAGACGAAACGGCTCGGCAATCAGGCATACGATACGGCCGGTAAGCCCATCGCTCTGGCTCCCGTATTCGTCAAGGTTGCCGAGCTCCAAGATGGGACCGAGACCTCCCGACAGAAATAGCGCAAGGCAGTTCTGGAGGAGTACGCAGCCGGACTAGGTTTCCCTGGCCCGGCTTTTGTTTACATTGCGATCGCGACGAGCCGGAACCGGCTCGACAAATATACAAAATCAAAAAGGTGAATATCCCTGCGTGAGCAGATTGCTGATAGGTATAAAAAGCGGTTCGGGCAGTGCATCCCAATTAACCCACCTCCACTCATCACATTTGTCCGGCTCCATTATCTTCACTTCGCCAGCGGAATAGTCGGCAGTCACATAGGCGGTTATGTAATGTTTCTGTTCTTTCTCGAAAATATCATTAGTAAAGGTCGCTGACTTTATATTTTTAATCTCAATACCGGTTTCTTCCTCAACCTCACGTCGGGCACACGTCTCTAACGTCTCTCCAAATTCCAAATGACCGCCAGGGAGCGACCACGTACCTTCTCCGTGTGCCCCCCTCCGTTTCCCAAATAAAACTTTCCCGTCTTTTTTAATAATCACTCCTACTCCCACCTTTGGTCTTTGATCTTCCATGATCCGATTATACCTCGAGCGCGAAGCGCTCGAGAGAGAGCGACAAATCCAAACCTCCTCGACGAGAGTTCTGGAGCAGTTCGATAAGGGCAAGCGAGAGCGCCCGCGCTTCGTGCGGCTTCCAGGCACGAGCGCCTTTCTCCATCAGATCGCGCGCCTTCCAGTGCAAGAGGCCGTGGAGCATCTCGGGCGCGTCGCCCGCAGCGAGTGCACGATTGATTTCTAACCAAAGTTTTTCTCGCGAACGGGCACCGAGCGCGTCGACAAGGCCGCTGTTAAAGCCTCGCGTGGGCTTGCTCGCCCGCATCGATAAATCGTACGTGTATACAACCTTCGCCTTCGCCGCGAGCTTCTTCGCCTTCAGCGCATTGAGCTTGGGTGCGAGGATAATGATCGCGTTGTCAGAGGCAACGAGCGCGTCGATATGCGCTTCAAACTCTCCCCCCGGATCCTCTTCATCATCAATCCCCTCCTCGTCTGCCCCTCTCTTTCTCGGGAATGGGTCGTCGATGAGTACCAAGAGCCGCGAGACGAAGAGCCCGCCCGAGAGCGCCGCGTCTTCGAGTGCGGCGCTCGTGAGCTCTTCGCGCGCGAGGCGCACATACGCGAGGTTCGGCTCTTTCTTTCTTGCCGCCGCTACCCACTCAAACGCCTTTGTGCGAGTCTTCTCGATGTCGGTCCCATGAAAGAGGTACAACATACTTACGTGTGCATCGAGCCCCAGTCATCACCCTGCTTCAGCGTCGCAGTGATCGGTACGCCATGAGTCTCTTTGCCTTCGAGCGCAGACTCCATAATCTCTTGTATCTTCGCACCGAGCTCACCAACACGCGCATTGCGGATCTCGTAGACGAGTTCGTCATGCACCTGCAGCAGCAGGTACGCATCGGTTGTCGATCCTTCTTTCTCCAACATCTGATCGATGCGCACCATCGCGAGCTTGATGATGTCTGCAGAGGTCCCCTGGATTGGCGCGTTGATTGCCATACGCTCGGCCTGCGCGCGCACATACGGCAAGGACGACTTCATCTCGGGGAACTGGCGGCGACGACCGAAAAGCGTCTCTGTGTAGCCGTTTTTCCTTGCGAAGCCGCGCGTGCTCTCAAGATACTCTGAGAGCGTCTTGAAGGTACTGAAATATTCTTCGAGATACTGATGCGCCTCGGCAGTCGTCGACCCGAGCTGTGCGCGAAGCGCGTTCACCCCCATGCCGTAGAGGATGCCGAAGTTGATCACCTTCGCTCTCCGACGCATCTCGAGGTCAACCGCCTCAGGTGCGACGTGGAACACTTGCGCGGCGACCTCTCGGTGCACGTCGCGACCACTTCGGAATATCTCGCAGAGCTTAGGGTCGCCCGAGAGAATCGCCGCGAGCCGCAGCTCCACTTGCGAATAGTCGAGCGCGAGGAGCGTGTAGCCCCTTGTCGCGACGAATGCGTGCCGGATCATCTGCCCTCTCTTAGAGTGGAGTGGGATATTCTGGAGATTCGGATCTTGCGAGGCCATGCGGCCGGTGACCGCACCTGTCTGGATAAATCGCGCATGGAGGCGATTCTCGTCGTCGAGCAGCGGCGGGAGATTCTCAATATAGGTCGAGAGGAGCTTCTTGAGTTCACGATATTCGAGGATGTCGCTCACGACTGGGTGTTCTCCGCGAATCTTCTCGAGCTCGCTCTCGCGCGTAGAGCGCTGGCCGCCCGCGGTCTTCTTCTGTTTCTCGGGGATAATCTGCAACTCGTCGAAGAGCACCTCGCCGAGCTGCTTCGGCGAACTGACATTAAACTCGTGCCCGGCGGCCGTATAGATCTTCTGTTCGATAACCTTCAGTTCGGCGCTGTACTTCTTCGCGAGGTCGCGAAGCACCGCGGGGTCGACGAGGATCCCGCGCTCCTCCATCTTGGCGATCACCGGGATAAGCGGCTTCTCTATCTCTTCATAGACGGTGCGCACCCGACCAAGCGAGGCGAGTTGCTTCTCGAGCTCCACATACGCCGCATCGAACTCCCGCTCTTTTGTGAAGGCGAGGATGTCGTCCTGCGACGGGTTCGTAAATTCAGACGAGATGAGCCAGAGCATCGCACCCGCTTCAGCGAGGCGTCCCGGCGCGATTTGTGAAGGCTCTGGCGCGGCGCTCTCATGTTCATCATCCGTTGTATGCGGACCCAGAGATTCATCAAATCGCGCCGGGACGCCGAGTATTTTGCGTATCCGTTCCTTGAGCGTCCTGAAGCCGAACTCGTCGCACATGGCGAACATCTTCTGTACATCGACATTCTCTCGCCACCCTCGCTCGGGAAGGGTGAAGGCGATTGGTGCATCGAGCCGGATAGTGGCGAGCGACTTCGAGAAACGCGCCTCCTCTTCGTGCTCCCGCAAGAGGCCAATCATGCGCGCCTTGATGCCCTTCTTCAAGAAGGCCTCGTCGCCCTTTTTGAGCGCTGCATAGATCTTCTCAATCGAGCCGAAGCCGGTGATAAGCTCAGTCGCCGTCTTCTCGCCGATGCCCGGGACACCCTTGATATTGTCAGAGGGGTCGCCACGGAGCCCTTTCCAGTCAGGGATAAGAGCGGGGAGGAATCCGAACCGTTCGACGACCGCCTTCTCGTCATAGAGGATCGTGTCGTTGATACCCTTCTTCAAGGTGTAGACGCACACACGTTTGTCGTCGACGAGCTGGAGCGTGTCCATGTCGCCCGAAGCGATAATCACATCGACCTCCTTTTCTCCCTTCAATTCGTGCGCAATCGTCCCAAGCAGGTCGTCGGCCTCGAACCCCTCCTTCGAGTACATCGGGATCGAGAATGCCTCAAACACCTTGTGCGACTCCCCGAGCTGGAGCGCGAGCGCATCGTCTGTCTTTACCCGTGTGCCTTTGTAGTCGGCGTAGGCCTCGTGACGAATAGTCGGTTTGGGCAGGTCGTAGCACGCAGCGATATAGTCCGGCTTCAGATCGGCAATAATCTTGAGGAGCATCGTGACGAGACCGTAGAGCGCGCCCGTAGGGGCACCCGTCGGGCCCGTGAAGTCAGGGAGCGCGTGATAGGCGCGATGAATAATCGCGTGCGTGTCGAGGAGCACGATACGTTTCTTTGCTGATGCTCCTTTAGCCATAAATGATGGTGCGCGAGCCGTCTGTCTCTGCTACAAAAGCAATCCGCACGCTCGGCTCGGGGAGCGCGTCCGCCACCTTCTCCGGCCATTCGAGCAAGACCAGATTACCCGCGTCTTGCATCAGCTCGTCGAAGCCGAGTGCGGCGAGCTCGCTCCCGCTTTCGAGCCGGTAGGCGTCGATATGCACTAACTTTTTAAACTTGGACATCCGATGTCCAAGTTCGGGTGAAAGGAGATAGACCTTTTCGAGTACGAAGGTAGGGCTCGTGACACGCTCGGCAACGCCGAGCGCCCACGCGACCGTCTTGGTAAAGGCAGTCTTTCCCGCTCCGAGCTCGCCCGAGAGCGTGACGAGTGTCGCACCGGTGGCGCTCGGCGTGAGGGCACTGACGAAGCGCTTGGCCTCTTCTTCAAGCTCGGCGAGGTTGTGGACTACCTTCTCCATAGGTGGTAATTGTACCGCTGAAAACGAGAAAGCGCCTGTCTCAAGGAGACAGGCGCGGGTTGGGAGATGTCCCTCACCCCTACCTCCTGCACTTGATGCAGAGGTAGAGGCTTTGTGACCCATAATACGGATACGGGTTAAACACCGGGACCGTGTGGATAATCGTCAGCGATGACGACGGTTGGGGTGCGACACAGACTGCCTGTCCCCCATTCCACACCAGTTGCGCCGGAGGGGCGCATACCACGGCGGCCTGTACCGGCGCCAGGGGCACTGGTTGGGCAATTCCACCGGGCGGCACGGGTGCCGGCGGCGTCGGGGGCGGTGCGGGGATGTAGTACGGCGAGTACGTCGGCGGCACCACATAGTGCACCACCGGCATCCCAGTACATCCACTGAGGATGGTGAGAATAAAAAGAGCGGGGACGAGCGTCTTCATTGGTACCTCCTTGGTTGGTTGGGTACCGTCTAAAACCGACGGTCTGGGTATATTATACTACTATATATGCTGATTTGTCAAGTCCTGCCCTTTCGCGTATATCTTGGGTGGTATGATGCAGCGTATGGATCTGCCTTTTAATCCGACTGGCGCAGACGCGAAGCTCGCCCAGGTGCGCGAGCGCGAAGAAGAGGACGTCGCACGCATCCTCTCAGAGAAATACGGCATGACCTACGTCGACCTCTCGCTTAAAGAGATCGACAACGAAGCCCTCCGCATTATCCCCGAAGAGGCCGCGCGACTCGCCGACGCCGCAGGCTTCGCCAAGGTCGCGAAGACGCTCTCGCTCGCTGTCCACAACCCAAACAACCCTACCCTCGCGAAGCTTGAGCAGGACCTCGCCGAACGCGGGTTCTCGCTCCAGAAATATCTGGTCTCGAAGAAGAGCCTCGACAAGGTGCTCTCTCGCTATGGCGATCTCTCCTTCGCTACCCAGTCGCGCGCGGGGATGCTCACCGTCTCTCCTCAAACCCTCGCGAAGCTCGCCGAACAAGGGGCCACGAAGAGCGCTCTCCGCGACGAGATCGATGCCACCGTCGAGCTGAAGTCGAACGAGCGTGTGTCGCGCATCTTCGAGACGATCCTCGCCGGTGCGTTCGCGCTCCGCGCTTCTGACATCCACTTCGAACCAGGAGAAGAGAAGACGCTCCTGCGCCTGCGCATCGACGGACTCCTCTCCGACGCGTACACCTTCGACCCGCCGACCTACCATCAGATCAACTCGCGCATCAAGCTGCTCTCGGGGGTGAAGCTCAACATTATCAACCGCGCACAAGACGGACGCTTCTCGGTGACACGTGACCAAAACACGATCGAGATACGTGCTTCGTTTATCCCCGGCAAATACGGCGAGTCGATCGTGATGCGTATCCTCGACCCTGAGACGACAAGGGTCTCGTACCGGGAGCTTGGCATCCACCCGAAGCTCCTCGCTCGCCTTGAGCGAGAGATCCGCCGGCCAAACGGCATGCTGCTCACCACTGGGCCGACCGGGAGCGGTAAGACGACCACACTCTACTCGTTCCTCACCGAGATCCACAGCCCCGAGATAAAGATCATCACGATCGAAGATCCGATCGAGTACCACCTCGAGGGTATCGTGCAGACGCAAGTCGAGGGAGAGAAATATACCTTTGCCGAAGGGCTCCGCTCGATCGTGCGCCAAGACCCGGACATCATTATGGTCGGCGAGATCCGCGACGGCGAGACTGCCGACATCGCTATCCAGGCAGCGCTTACCGGCCACTACGTCTTCTCGACCTTGCACACGAACAATGCCGCGGGCACCTTCCCCCGTCTCGCCGACCTCGGCGCTGACCCGAAGTCATTTGGCTCGGCAGTCACCGTCTCGATGGCGCAACGCCTCTTGCGCACCCTTGATCCTGACAAAAAGAAAGAGCGCCCCCTTACGGACGATGAGAAGAGAATGATTGCAAAGGTATTTGAACCGCTCACCGACAAGTCGCTCATACCTGAAAAGATTGAGACCGTCTGGGAACCCGCTCCAGAGAGCCCCGACGAGACTGGCTACAAGGGGCGTATCGGCCTCTATGAAGCGATCTTTATGGACGACGGGCTCGCACACTTCTTGCGCGACAGCCCGCCTGAAAATGAAATAGCGAAACTCGCGAACACACAGGGTTACCTCACGATGGCACAAGACGGTATCGTGAAGGCACTCTCCGGCATCACCTCTCTCGCTGAAGTCGCCACTACCGTCGACCTCCCGCGCGGCTCTTGAAAGAAAACCCGACTATTAAATCACCACCTGTAATGGTGAGCTACTAGTAGCACCCCCCGGGTTTCGCACGACAGTGCGATTGACTTGTCTCTATGCGGGTATATTGTGCCCGCAGACGAACCTTTCGTTGACGATCTGAGACACCCATAACCTCCAAAGGAGATCAGCATGAACGCACAGCGGTCTGCAGTACGCAGCATCCCCGCGCCGAACGCCCAAGAAATCATTGGGGGCCTGCGGGCGAACCTCACCTCTGCCATCAACGCCCAGGCGCGCGCCCTGCGTCAGCAGCAAAACGCAGAAAAAGCGTGGCAACAAAAAGTGGCGTACAGCGAGTTCTTGGCGAGCAAACGCTTCAAAGCGAATCTCCGGGCGGCCGTCATCGGCGCCCAAAGGATTATCGCCTTCGCGCAGACGCCTGACATCCAGGAACTCATCCGGGTCGAAGGCGAGCTACGCGCGACATACCTGACTAACACGAGCCCCAATTTCATCCCTGGCAGCGAGGGAGAAATCACCTTCTTCGCCGGCAGTTATATCTCACCAGGAGATGATGGCGGGAGGAACGATTCACACGTGGCCGTCGCCTTGCGGCCCAGCTCTCTCTGGTTGGTGGCCCGTGACTACCATAGTCATGAGTTGCTTGAGATACCGTTCGCCACTCCGGGCAGGATAGAAACGTACCTCACCACAGGAGATCTTCCCGAATTCTTCGGTGGGCCGATTATCTCGTCGGAGACACGTCGAGATCGTATGGGTCCGTTGCTGTTACAGGGGTTGGGCTGGAGAAACAACATCCGGTTCGAGAGCTTTTCTGACGTGTTCGGCAAGGTGATTATCGAATGTGCCGATCTGGAAAAGTTCAGTGCCTACTGTGCGACGGCTCTCAACTACTTTTCCCGTTGACGCCCCAATATCAATCGCGAAAGCCCGGCATAAGGAACCGGGCTTTCTTACTTCTCCGAAGCCGCCGGTGCCGTCGACCTCCCTCGCACATAATCTACTTCGACTATCCTCAAACTTGGTCCTATAGGACCAAGTTTGGTCATAGATATTGTTCGTTATCTCTAACGGTCGTTAGACTTAACGAACATTGAGATTACGCGAGTACAAAAAGAAATCGCCCGACAGAATCATCGGGTGATTCCTGTCGGGCGCGTTAGGGTTTGAAATCGCTGAGCATCTTTCCGCTTGCGTCGCAGAGATATTTCCTCCTGCTGTCGCGTTGAGGGTAGTGATTCTCGAAGTAGTGAGACTCTGGGTCACCCTTAGACCCATCGTCATTCACGACCTTGATGTCCTCTGCACTACAGTAAGGACAAGTTGTTTTCCCGACAACCAAGTCGGAGCACAGACTTTTTTCATCGACTGAAAGGGGTTGAATCTCTGGCATTTTGACCTCCTCGGTTGGTTGTTGAAAGAACAAATCCCGTCCATATTCCTCAAGGCAAAACCGGCATAAATGCCGGGTGGACGAGACACCTGAGGATTTCTACAGCAACACGACCGAAGTCGCGGAACCAAAGAGTCCTTGGGGAAACGCCCGAAGCCGTCAAGCCTTGCCTAGAGGAGTATGGACAGGATAAGGGAACACGTATGCGGCAGCTTTTGCCACCCTTGTGGCGAATGCTGGGCGCAGGAAACTGTGATAGAATGCTAGCATTATACGATTTTTATGTCAACCCCCCTCGAAGCCCTGCTCCCGCTCGCAAGCTCGCTCGATGCGGCACTGCGGCCTGCTCGCTGGGACGACTATGTCGGCCAAAAGCAGGTAAAAGCGAACGTCCGGATCTCGATTGATGCGGCAAAAAAGCGCGGGAGCATGCCCGAACATATCCTCTTCTACGGCCCGCCAGGTGTCGGCAAGACGACACTCGCCCACCTTGTCGCGGCGACACTCGAGTCGCCCTTGAAGAGCACCTCGGGCGTTGCGATCGAACGCGCAGGCGACCTCGCGGCTATCCTCACCAATCTCGAGCCGAACACGGTTCTCTTTATCGACGAGATCCATCGCCTCTCGCGCAAGATTGAAGAGCTCCTCTACCCCGCGCTCGAGTCTGGGCACCTCGACATCATCCTCGGGAAGGGTCCCTCGGCGCGCACGGTCGAGCTCGCACTCCCTCCCTTTACCCTTGTCGGCGCGACGACGCGCGTGGCGGAGCTCTCTGGCCCCTTACGCTCGCGCTTCGGCGGCGGTACCTACCAACTCGACTTCTACAGCGACGACGACCTGCGCGACATTATCCGCCGCTCGGCCCTTCTCCTCGACCTCGACGCCCCCCAAGAGGTTGTCGAACGCATCGCCGCGAGAAGTCGTGCGACCCCGCGCGTTGCGAACGCACTCCTGAAGCGCGTGCGCGACTTCTCACAGGTGCACGAGCGCCCGCTCTCGGCAAAGCTCTGCGACGAGGCGTGTGAGCTCTTCGGTATCGACCTGCACGGACTCACCAAGGACGACCGCCGCTATCTCGAGACGCTCCTGAAGAGCTTCCGCGGCGGGCCGGCAGGCGTCCAGGCGCTTGCTGCTGCGCTCCACGAAGACGCTGACACCGTCGAGCACGTCTACGAGCCCTACCTGCTCCGCCTCGGCTTTATCGAGCGCTCCCCCCGCGGGCGTATCCTCACTCAAAGCGGCCGTGCGTATTTGAACGGAGAGAAGCCTGGTGCTATGTTCTAACTATGTCCGGACACAGTAAGTGGTCTCAGATAAAACGCCAAAAGGCTGTCACCGACTCAGCAAGGAGCCGTGTCTTCTCGCGCTACGCGCGCCTGATTGCGATGGAGTCGAAGAAGGCGAACGGTATCCTCTCTGCCCCCGGTCTCGCCGTCGCGATTAGCCGCGCCAAGGCGGCGAACATGCCTAAGGACAATATCGAACGCGCAATCGCGAAGGGCGCTTCAAAGGATTCTGGAGAACTTATCACGGTGGTCTACGAGGCGTACGGGCCGGGCGGCGTCGCGATCCTTGTCGAGGCACTCACCGACAACAAGAACCGCACGATACAAGAGATAAAGCATCTGCTCGTACTCCAAGGGGTCGAGCTCGCCGCCCCCGGTGCCGCAAGCTGGGCCTTCACCAAGGTGGGCGTCAACTACCTCCCGAACGAGCCGCTTATCGATGTCGCCGGTCCTGACGAAGAGAAGCTCGGCGCTATTCTCGAAGCGCTCGATGAACACGAAGACGTCCAGCAAGTCTTCACCAATGCGCGCGGCTATGAGGATACTGGCGATTGACCCGGGGTACGACCGGCTCGGCATCGCCATTATCGAAGGAGATCCGTCGCGCCCTACGCTCCTCATGAGCGGATGCGTACAGCCAGAGAAGGGTGCGCGCGAAGACCGTCTCGCAGAAGTCTCGCAAGCGGTGACGGATGCGATACGCGACTACGCCCCCGACGCGCTTGCGATCGAGACACTCTTCTTCAGCGTGAACAAGAAGACCGCACTCGGTGTCGCCGAGGCCCGCGGCACCGTCCTCGCTGCCGCGGGCCTCGCCTCTCTCCCGGTCATAGAGTGCTCACCTCAGCAGGTGAAGCTCGCCGTCACGGGCCATGGCGGGGCCACGAAGGCCTCGATCGCGATGATGATCCCCCGCCTCCTCTCCCTCCCTCCGAAGAAGCGCCTCGACGACGAGCTCGACGCGATCGCGATCGGTATTACCGCCCTCTCCTCCGGCCTCACGCGGCACTAATCCACAACCCGAGCGAGAAATACTTGCGCGAATAAAATTTTTTGGTACATATATCCATATGATGGACGACGATATCTTCGACGAGAGCCTTATCGAGAACGAGGCTGAGAGCCTCGTTCTCGAAGAGGAGGCGGAAGAGGAATCATATTAAATAGGTGATATCATGCGGGGAATGACTTCCCGTCGACACGCTTCGTGGCGGC